>CAJOPR010000057.1 GCA_905236395.1 uncultured Bacilli bacterium | reverse complement strand
TGAGAGACATGTGGCAAATCTTTGAAATAAATTTCAAGTTCATCTGGGAAGATGTTTTCACCATCTGGATTGATGATGATATCTTTGATACGGCCTTTGAGGTAGAAGCCACCCGTGGCGTCTTTTTCAGCGATATCGCCTGTTCTGAAGTAGCCATCTTCGGTTAATGTAGCGGGTTGTTCTTTGCCATTGATGATTTCACGAATGTGAACTGTTGGTGATTTAACTAACAATTCACCGCTTTGTCCGTTGCCATCAATCTTATATACAACACCGTGTAATGGTTTACCAATACGGCCTTTCAATCTCACTTCAACGACTGGTGATAATTCAACGGATGTGACACCGATTTCGGTCATGCCATAGCCGTCGTATAGGTTGTAACCTAAACCATTGATTTGAGTAAGTGTTTCTCTAGATAAGAAACCGCCACCAGAAATACAGAATCTAACCTTGTTACCAAGGAGTTTGTTTTGGACGACGTCTCTCGCAGCTTTAGATGCAGCAATACCAGCTTGGTTCTTATCAATCTTACCGGTGTTGTAACCAATCATCTTATCTAAGATTTCTGCTTTTTGTGGGCCTTCTAAGGCTGCTTTTCTCATAATTGTTAACGCTAATGAATCCCAGAATAGTGGAACACTATAGACGTGTGTAATACCGGTCTTTTGACAGATATATTGGATATCACTTGGAGCGTTGCTGGCTGGGAAGACTAAAGTCTTGCCATAGAATGTGTACCATAAGAAGACGGCGACGAAACCGAAGATATGATGGAATGGAATCATCGCTAAAATCTTCACCTTACCCATCCTTTCTGGATACATGATGTCGATAGTGGTCTTGCCCATATCTAATGATGCGCAGATTTGGTTGCATAAATTTTCACCATTGAAGACCATTAATTTGACATCACCAGTTGTACCACTGGAAGAGAAGATAACTTCGTTCTCCCAAGTTGGTGTGAATGAATATCTGGTTTTTTCTGCCATTAAGTCATCGACAGAAATTTTTGTTAGTGAATCATATAAAAAGTTATCGTCTGTGATAACAGCTTTGGCTTTGCTCATTTCAGCGACGTGAATTGTTCCTTCTTTGGAAGTCTTAGCGTCGATGAGGAGTGGTTTATAACCACACATCAAGATAGCCCAGAACATTTCACCCCAATGTGGTGAGTTCGCCATCTTTAAGATGATTGGTCTATTTTTTGGCTGTTGAATCAAATATTGTGATAAAGCGCTGGCGAGCTCAAAGGAATGAGAACGCATTTTGTTGTAGCGGTAATGTTTGATTTTGCCTTTCGCGTTAACATATTCGACAGCAATCTTTCTCACATTTCTCTTCATGATCATGTAGAAGATATCTTCCATTTTCTTGGAAGTTTTCATCAAATCACTAGCGGTGGATAAGAAGGCTGTTACTTTTTCGTTGTAGTTAGTCATAATAGTTACCTTTCCCTATTTATATTACTATTTTTCTTTAGAAATTAGTTCGGTTAAAGTGTGGAATTCCACATCTAATTTATCTTTCTCAATACTCACTAATGCATAGGAATAATCGTATTGATCTCTCGCAAATGAGATGGCACCCGGATTAATCACAATGATTCCGGATTCCTTGCTATATTTTCTTACATGTGTATGCCCATATGCAAATATTTTCACATTATATTGCCTTAATAGCTGGCTGTTTGGAATGGGTTTATGCTGGGCAAAAAGGTTCCCCATAGGAGTGGGGATTACTAAGTAATCTCTGAAGTCGCCAAAGTGATCACAGTTTCCTTTTACCGAGCGAAAAGGAAAGATGGAAAACTCATCGCTTTCGCTATCTCCGAGATGTAAATATAAATCCATATTTGGATAAGTGTTCTTTAGTAAATCCAGCGCCTCATTGTTTCCATGAGTGTCACTGACCATGAGAATTTTCATGGATAAATAATATATTATTTGGAAAAAAGAAAAAAGAAATTATAATTATAGCCATGGAAAAAGAGAATTTACGTGTCATATTTATGGGAACCCCAGAAATATCCGCTTCTGTGTTTGAAGCGATGATTTTGGATGGTTACAAATTTATCGGATTAATCGCTCAACCAGATCGTCCAGTTGGAAGAAAAGGTGAACTTGAAAAAGTGCCCACAAAAGTGGTTGCGGAGAAGTACAATATCCCTGTTTTTCAACCAGTAAAAATCCGCAAAGAATATGAATTCGTAAAAGAATTAAATCCAGATGTTATTATCACACTGGCCTATGGCCAAATCGTGCCGCAAGGCCTATTAGACATCCCAAAATACGGATGTTTAAACCTTCATGGTTCCTTGCTTCCAAAGTACAGAGGAGCAGCGCCAATCCAATTTGCCTTAATTAATAATGAAAAAGTGACTGGCATGACCCTTATGGAAATGGTCGCAGCGATGGACGCCGGAAAGATGTTCGCCAAGAAAGAAGTGGTGATTGAGGATAGCGATAACGCCACATCATTATTCAAAAAGATGGGTGAAGCCGCAAAAGAGCTAATTCTTGAAAGTTTGCCTCTATACATCGACGGCAAACTTCCTGGCGAAGAACAAAATGAATCCTTAGTGACATTCTGCCCCACAATTAAGCCAGAACAAGAGAAGTTAGATTTATCACTTGATGTCAAAGACATCTATGGATGGATTAGAGGCTTATCCGATCATCCAGGTGCATACTTCTACTTAGAAGATAAGAAACTTAAAGTTTATAAAGCGGAAGTTGTTAATAACTCAGAAGACCACGAGGTTGGAGAAATCGTCCAAGCTGATAAGCGTGGATTGGTGGTCCAACTCAAAGGCGGACAACTCTCCATCTTAGAACTTCAAAAAGAAGGCAAAAACCGTATGGACTATAAGTCCTTCATAAACGGTAACCAAAATCTCTTAGGAAAGAAATTAGACTAGTAAAAACTAGTCTTTTCTTATACAATTTTTAGCATGAGTAAATCATTGACTTTATCAGTCCATCAACTTGTCGATTTCTTATTAAGAACCGGTGATATCGATAATCGTGTTTTTAATCGTAGTTCCATGACTGAAGGAAGTAGAATTCATGCTTCCTATCAATCTAAGCAGGGTAGTGAATACATGTCCGAATATCCATTACAACATCGTTTTGTAGTGGAAGGAGTGGAAATTACTTTACAGGGTAGGGCTGATGGTATTATTAAACGCAAGAATGGAGAATTCGTCATAGACGAAATTAAATCCACAGTGGAAGATTTACAAGTCTTTAGAGATGACAATTTTGATTGGCATATTGGACAAGCTAAATGCTACGCATATCTCTTTATGCTCGAGCAGAAACTAGAAACGATTTATGTCCGATTGACTTATATAAAGCAAGGTAAAGAAAAAGAAAAGAGAATCGAAGAATATTTCTTCCTGTTCGCTGAACTTGATCAATATGTTCACTCTCTTTTAGAGGATTATCTCGATTTCTATAACATCATTTTTAGACACATAGAAAAGAAAAATGCCTCCATTAATGCATTATCATTCCCCTTTGATAAATACCGCTCAGGACAGCGAGAACTAGCTAAATATTGCTATAGTGTGGCCCATAACGGCGGACGACTTTTCGTAGAAGCACCTACCGGCATCGGTAAAACGATGTCTACGCTTTTCCCATTCATCAAAGCCAGTGTAGAAGATGAGGAGACAAAGATCTTCTATCTTACCGCGAAAACATCAGGCAAAGAAGCGGCTTATAACGCAGTAAATATCCTCAAGGATAAAGGATTGATAATGAACGATATCGTTATCACTGCAAAAGATAAGATCTGTTTCTGCAAAGGCAAAGCCTGTAATCCTGATGAGTGCCCTTTTGCTAAAGGATATTACAACAAGATTCAAGCGGTTCTGAAATACTCATTGGAGAACTATTCAACATTCGACGCTCAAACACTTATTAGCGTAGCTAAAGAGAATGAAATCTGCCCATTTGAATACGAACTAGATATGTCACTCTTCTGTGATGTAATTATTTGCGACTATAACTACATGTTTGATCCTGTTTCATACATGAAGCGTTATTTTGATGAGGACGCCACCCATCATCTCGCGTTAGTGGATGAAGCCCATAACTTAATCGAGAGAAGCAAGGACATGTACAGTTCTGTTTTATCAAGCAAGAAGTTTTTGGAAGCTAGAAGGTCAGTCAGACACTCAAAATTAGCAAAGCTAAAACGCGCTTTAAGTAAGATGTCCAAACTCTTTAAAGACGCTGTAGAAGGAAGGGAAGATGGGCAACATGTCTTTGACCATTATCCAGCGGAACTTTATAACACTCTCAATTCCTTTGTGAATGCCATGCAAGACATCAATAAAAACGAACACAAGGAAATGACCAAGGAATTGTTAGACTTCTACTTAGATGTTAATGAATTCGTCAAAATCAGCGATTTCTATTGTGATAAATATATTTTATATTTAAATATTGATAAAGGAGACGTTGATATCCGTCTATTCTGTCTTGACGCTAGCTCATTTATCGGCAGAACCATGAAAAAAGTCAAGGCCACAGTCCTATTCTCTGCGACATTACAACCAATTGAATATTACATAGACACCCTGGGTGGAGATAAGTCGGATGATCCTCGATTGATTCTTCCTTCTCCGTTTCCACAAGATAATCTAAAAATCTTAGTGGCTCCAAAGGTTTCCATTAAATATAAAAACCGCGAACAGTCCTATGAGACAGTGGCCGAATATATTAAATCCTTTATTAACAATAAAGTAGGCAATTATTTCATCTATTCACCCAGCTATGAATACATGGATAACATCCTCAAATACATCGATTTAGATGATGCAGACATTTTTATTCAAAACAAAGAGATGACCGAAGAAGAAAGAGAAGCATTCTTATTGAACTTTAAACCTAATCCAGATAAGACCGCTCTGGGGTTCTTAGTTATTGGCGGCGCCTTTGGCGAGGGTATTGACTTGTTATCAGATAGATTAATTGGAGCGGTTATTATCGGTATCGGCATGCCACGCATTAATTTTGAAAGCGATAACATTGCTGAGTACTACAAAAACAAAGAACTTCCCGGACATGATTACGCGTACCTGAATCCAGGCATGAATAAAGTTATGCAAGCAGTTGGAAGAGTGATTAGAAGCGAGAATGACCGCGGAGCGGTCTTACTCATAGATGAGCGATACATGCATAGGCAATATCGCGAGCTCTATCGTGAGGAATGGAATAACTACGAAGTGGTCTATACACCCAAAGAAGTGGAAGATATTCTTTCAAAGTTCTTTGAGAAATAGAAATTATTGATATAATTTTAGCGTTATGGAATTTAAACAAGAGAAAATACGTAACTTCTCAATCATCGCTCATATCGATCATGGTAAGTCCACATTAGCGGACCGTATTTTAGAGTCCACTGGAGCGATTGAATCTAGAGAAATGAAAGAACAAATCTTGGATTCCATGGACCTCGAAAGAGAAAGAGGAATCACCATTAAATTGAACGCTGTAACTTTAAGTTACAAAGCTGATGATGGTGAAGAATATATCTTCAATTTAATCGACACTCCTGGGCACGTCGACTTCACCTATGAAGTATCACGTTCTTTAGCGGCTTGTGAAGGCGCTGTTTTAGTAGTGGATGCCACACAAGGCGTGGAAGCACAAACGCTCGCCAATGTCTATTTAGCAGTGGATAATAACCTAGAGATTTTACCAGTTATCAACAAAGTTGATTTACCAAGCGCGCAACCCGAATGGGCGAAGCAGGAAATCGAAAAGAGAATCGGCATTGATTGTTCGAATGCTGTAGAAGTATCTGCAAAGACTGGTTTTCACATACACGAATTGCTCGAATATATCGTGCATAATGTACCAGCGCCTGATGGTGACATGAATGCTCCATTAAAAGCATTAATCTTCGATAGCTATTATGACCCATATAGAGGTGTTGTAATTCTAGTAAGAATTAAAGATGGTGAAGTACGCGTAGGCGACCACATCAAACTTATGCAAGCAGGTACGGACTATCAAGTCACGGAAGTGGGTATTAGAACCCCCGATGAATTAAAAACCAATTCCTTGACCGCTGGTCAGGTCGGTTATATCTGCGCTCAGATAAAAGACATCAGAGATGTCCATCCTGGTGACACAGTCACTAATTTCGATAAACCCGCCAAAGAAGCGTTACCTGGTTATAGAGTCATTAACCCAATGGTGTACTGTGGCTTATATCCAGTGGATAGTAAGAAGTATCAAGACTTAAAAGAAGCTTTAGAAAAGCTTTCTCTCAATGATGCCTCATTACATTTTGTTGCCGAAACCAGCCAAGCTTTGGGCTTTGGTTTTAGATGTGGATTCCTTGGTTTATTACATATGGACATAGTCCAAGAGAGATTAGAAAGAGAGTATAATCTCGATTTAATCCTCACCGCGCCTAGCGTTATCTATCACGTTAACTTAACTGATGGCACAACTATATACCTTGATAACCCTGCAAAAATGCCAGACGGAAGCAAGATTTCTTCTATTGAAGAACCATATGTTAAGGCGGAGATCATGACACCGAAAGAATATGTCGGTCCAATTATGGAACTCTGTCAAGAAAGAAGAGGCATCTACAATAACCTTGAATACTTTGATGATACAAGGATGATTTTGACATACGAATTACCTCTATCAGAAATTGTTTACAATTTCTTTGACAAGCTGAAAAGTTACACAAAAGGATATGCTTCCTTTGACTATGAGTTCTCTGATTATAAGGAAAGCCAATTAGTCAAATTGGATGTTTTGCTTAATGGTACAGTAGTGGATGCTCTCAGTAGTATTGTTTATAGACCAAGTGCCTATCAAAGAGGCTTGGGCATTATTCGTAGAATAAAACAAGTCATTCCCCGTCATCAATTTGAGATTCCTATCCAAGCAGCGATCGGCGGAAAAGCTATTGCCAGATGCGACGTTAAGGCTGTCAGAAAAGACGTTTTAGCGAAGTGTTATGGTGGTGATATCACCCGTAAAAAGAAGCTTTTAGAGAAGCAAAAAGAAGGCAAAAAGCGCATGAAGAAAATCGGCTCAGTCGAAGTTCCTCAAGAAGCGTTCATGTCAATCTTATCGATTGACGAAGAAGACAATTAACTAGTTTTT
>CAJOPR010000056.1 GCA_905236395.1 uncultured Bacilli bacterium | reverse complement strand
GGTTATAGATTAATTAGACAACTAAAAGATGTTAACGATCGAAATATCTTAGATTTGTCTGATTTATCAATAATCAGATAAATGTTCATATCCCATGTGCAAAGGCACAGGGAATAAAGGAAAAGGAGAAAATATATTATATGAACAAATTATTCTTAAAGGTCGGCGCGATTGTGTTAGGCGCTGGTCTAGTTGTTGGTAGTGGTGTTGCTATTGCTGTTCATAAAGAGAGCTTTAAAGCCGCGAAGGCTGATACAACTGCAAGCGTCACTATTTCAGAATTGGGATGGGGCAGTTCCACTCAAAATGCATTGGGCGCTTCCAATGCACAAAACATCGATTCTCATTCCTCTTTCTATTTCACGGCAACTGATGGAAATACAGGCAAATATTATTCTAGTAGCCCTGCTGGCGCAAGAATGTACCAATCTGGCTCACCTTCAATTACCGTTCAAGCTGCTGATGGATATGTTTTAACAGAGGTTACATTGACTTATAATGTTAAAAATGGTGGTGTCTTACATACAGCTTCTGGAAAATCCGTCACCGCTGCATACAGCAGTGGAACCGCGATTACGGTTGCTAGTAAACAAGCATTCACTGCTTATGTTGCTAATTCAGGGGATGCAACAAATGGTCAGGTCGCTATCGCTGGAGTTGCTGTTAAATATGTTGTTAGTAACGATCCAGTCGTTGCTATCAATAATGCTCCTGCATCTGTAGAAATTGGCGCGGCCGGTACTTTAACTGCTTCCGGAACCAACGCTACTAATCCATCTTATACTTGGACATCTAGCGCTCCTGCGGTTTTATCCATTACTTCTGCTGGTGCTTATGAAGCCCTTGCTGCAGGCAAAGCAACAGTCACTGTTAGTATGACTTGCGATGAAGGATCCGCTTCAAAAACAGCAGATATCATCGTTAATACTGGCTTAATTACAATTAATGAAGCAAAAGCAATATGCGCCGCTCTAGATTCAAGTTCCAACGAAACAACTGTCTACAAGGTTAAGGTTTCGGGCTATATTACTAATTTGAATGTTGGTGACAAAGCTGCAGATAAAGTAAATGCTTTTATGCTTGCTGACGCAAAAACAGATGGCAATGAGTTAATGGCTTTTGGCATCTACAGCAATAATCCACTAAGAAACTATGCAGTTATTAACGGAACAGCATGCCTCGAAGGCAATTTGCAAAACTATAGTGGAACTTATGAACTCAAAGTTACGGACACAGTTAGCTATTCCGATGATGCCATGACATTTGCAAAATCTTCATACGAAGCTTTGAATACAGCTTGTGAAACAGGACCTGCAGCAGTTACTGATGAAGCATGGAATGCTTTAGCAACTGCTTGGGCAAGTGTTGATTCTAATTCTCAAGTCAAGTTAAGAGAAGCTACAAGCTCATACGAATACAGTGATGATATTGCTCATTGGATTGATCGTTATGATAGAATCGTTGCTTCTGGCAAAACTGACTTCATGGGTAGAACAAGCGGTTCTAATCGTATTAATAGATTAGTGGATAATCACGTTGCATTAATTGTTATCTTATCAAGTTCAATCGCAGTTATCTCTGCAGTTGCATTAGTGTTTGTTCTTAAAAGAAAGAGACACAATTAATAACAACTATTAGTGATTAACTTAAACACCTACACCTACACAAGTGTGGGTGTTTTTATATGGGTTCCATTTTCTCTATAAGTACCAATCAGAAATATGATTTCACATTATTTCACATCTCTTTTGTTGTCTATTCATTGATGATAAAGATGACATAGTGAGGTAATAGTGATGGAAGATAAGGATGCTTTATATTTAACGAATTCATCTTTTAAGAAATTTGAAGATATTAATAAGAAAGATAAAAGATTAAATGTTTATTCCGCGACAATATTGTTGGTAATGGCGGTGATTTTATATTTTGAATTATTTCACTCCATGAGACTCAGCTATTTGATTGCCAGCCTTTCTAGTTATATGCCTAATAGAACTCGATTAGTGAATTCCACATTCTTTACGATATTGCCTCAATTAATATTATTAGCGGTCTCCATCATCCTTTTATTTCCTTTTAATAAAACTGATGTTGGATTGCCTAGTGATATATATAGTTGGTGTGTAGCTAATAAAGAAAATGATAATGAAAATTCACTTAAGCTATTATTTGATTACTCATCTATTAAATATGAATCAGTTAGGAATGATTATAAGAAGAGACAATTAACGTTTTTAATTATCTTTTCTATCAGTGTTACACTAATCATAGCCTATTTCATAATGGCTATAATTCTTGCCTATCGTTATAGTCTTTATTAGAGATGTGTTTCACTCTTTATAATGTTAAATTGTTAGTATGGATGTTGGTGAAAGAATAAAGAAATACCGCAAAGAAAAGGGATTATCTCAAGAGGCACTAGCCTATAGTGTTTTCGTTTCTCGAACGCTAATTACCAAATATGAAAACGGATCTGCTTTTCCTACGGAAGATAATCTTAAAAAGATCGCGGAAGTACTAGATGTTGATCCTAATGAATTATTAAGTGAAAAAGAAAGAGACTTAATTATTTCTAATTCTTATGAAAGAGATAATAAGTTCTGGAATATTGTAAGTATTGTTGTTATCAGCATTTCATTCTTACTAATACTTCTCTCAGTGGTGCCGTTTTATGAATATAGCAGTTATGATTATTCAAATGTTTCAATTGATAATCCAACTCCCGTTCATATTACAGGATACGTCTCTATCCTTGCGTCAACACTAAAGGTGAAGAATCCCATCGCACTTATTAATCTATTCTTACTAGTGGCCACGATAGTGCTGTCGTTTATTAACTTTGTTAACATAGATATCAAAAGAAAAAGAATAATAAGAACTATTAGTTTTGCTTTCTTTGCGACATGCTTTGTTTTATTTTTTGTGTCTCTAGCATTAATGATATATATCACTGGTGCACCTGGATTTAGCATGAACATTAGAAGCTAGTTTACTGAACGTATCTTCAGTGAACTTATCTTCAGTTAAAAAAATATCCCTCCCAACAATTGTCGCCAACTATTGTTTAGGATATTTTCTTTCTAGCGGTAGTATCTGCCATCTTTCTTCCAATCTATGCGTTCGCCACGCTCATTTGTAATACCATATCCACCATTAGCATTTTTAACAACAGTGTATCTTTTACCACCAATTGTGAAGTGTGGATAGTTATCACTTTTTGCTAAGTTAGTATTAAGGTAGCCAAGCTAATTCATGAAATTATTAAGGATTCTAAGAATGACAAACCAGATTTTTAAGAATAGGTGAAAATGGAATAGAAGCTGCGAGAATTCTTCTTGATTTGTTTGAAGCGTTATCAAAACAACAAGACATCTCATCTATATTGGTGGACTCAATTGAAATAACGGAAGAACTCATTGATATCCTCAAAGAGGCTATTGAAAAAGTGAAAAGAAAATAAAACATAATTGGCTCGTGTTTGTTAGGATGCGGGTCTTTTATTTATCTTGCAAATGTTCATTGACGGTG
>CAJOPR010000055.1 GCA_905236395.1 uncultured Bacilli bacterium | reverse complement strand
TCGCTTCTTTTGCTTTAGCAACTAATAATTCTTTGTCCATATTATTTCTCCTTTGGGGGCAATATTTCATCTTGTAATTTAAACATTACTTTTTCGTCTTCTTCTGTCATGTGGTCATAACCAAGTAGATGCAACAATCCATGTACGAATAAGAATGACAACTCTCTCTTTAGGGGGTGACCGTATTCTTCCGCTTGAGCTTTCGCCCTATCGATTGAGATATAAATATCTCCTAAGGAAACTGGTCCACCACTTTGTAGGATTTTCTTCTTATCCTTCTCTCCATCTAGGAAAGCAAAGGATATGACATCTGTGGGGCGATCCACTCCGCGATAATCTCTATTCATCTCGTGAATGAAATTATCGTCGACAAAAGTGACGCTTAAAATAGCTTCTGAATTTAACTTCAGGTGCTTAAAAGTTTTTTCTAGAAGAGTAAGATAGACTTCTTCATACTCTTCATAACCCGGGATATTGCTATTAAAATCTAATTCCATGGGTAGTTATGATAACATACCCATTTAATTTTGACTATTATTTCTGTGGTCTTTTTATATAATTGGTAATTTTGACCTTAACTATGTTAAATTTTTCCATTCTTTCGGAAAAAGCGAAAATAGATGAGAGAACCTTATAAAGTGTGAACGATATACAGGTGTAGAAAATAATGTATGGGAACGAAGAAATACCACATAGATGCATTGTGAGTAATGAAGTCATAAGCAATAATCCGACATAGATGTATCTCGTCGCTACATCGACATAGGAATATGAATACGCACTGTTATGCATTGCTTTAACTTTGCTTTGCAAATCTAGGGAATCCACTGCATTATCGAGGTCATTTTCTAAGTCCTCGACATCCTGTTCTTTAGCCTTGAGGATTGGCGCTACCGCAAGGACTTCAAAGACTGATAGAATGACCGGCATTAACACAAGCATTGCGTTTCGGTAATCGTTTAAGAGAACCACCACGATTAGACCAAGTGCCACTATCGACATAAGGATGAGATTCATCGGTGAAGATAGAGATAATTTCTTGTACTCCTCAAACCTTCTCAGATATTCTTTAAACTTTCCATCCGGTAAATTCTCATCAGAAAAGAAAAACTGATCTAAATTTTTCATGATCTTATATGATATTGCTCGCATCAATAATTCACTGACTATCGCAAGCGATAGAAATATCGCCGGCATATAGATTGGCGTTCCATCTTTAACGAAATAAATGCCCACTAAGGCAAATACACCAGCCAATAATTGAAGTAGACCAAGACCAATCTTAGAACCCATGGATATTGGTTCCATCGGTTTTATAGGACATTTCCTTAACTCTTTACTCTCCACCACTAAAGCGGTCTGATCCCAAATTTCATAGAACTTTTTAAGGGGTATAGTCACCTTTCCTCTCCTTGGATCTAGGTAAGTAACCCGTTTCCATTTGATCTTTAAGACTAGAACAGCGTGAAGAGCGCCATTTTTAAGACACGTAGTGGCGATGAAAGGAAAAGACGAGCAATTATTCAATTCCTCTTTTTCCGTCACTCTAATGGCTTGTAAATTTAAACCATGGAGATAGCCTATTTCCATCAAATCGCTATAGGAGTAAGGTCCATGATCTTCATCTTGCGGTAAGAAAAGATAGTTTTTGTCTTTATTAATATTCGCCAAAAGCATCTTAAGACAAGCAAAGCCGCAATCGTCTTTTTGAATCTGTGAGATATATAACATTTCACAACCTCCTTCTATTATCTATAAGGGGGTTAGAGACGATTTTTTCTCCGACAAAATTAAAAGGACTCAAAGAGTCCTTATTTTTTGAACATCTTCTTGAACTTAGCGAACAGTGATGTATCTTTCTTTTCACTTTCGTTCTTGAATTCTGTTAATGCGTCCTTTTGAGATTTAGAAAGGTTTGTTGGAACGCGGATGTCTAATTTGACATATTGATCGCCAGGTTTACCACTCTTACGATCCTTAACACCGCAGCCCTTCATTCTGAGAATTTGGTTTGGTTGACATCCCGCAGGAACGGTCAATGTCACATCACCATAGACGGTTGGCACATCAATCTTCGCACCTAAGCAGGCGTCCACAAAGTCTAGTGGCACATCTAAATAGATGTCATTACCTTCACGTTTGAAATATTGATGTGGTTTGACGATGATCTCAATATATAAGTCACCGTTTTCTCCACCATTAACGCCTCTTTCACCATTTCCGGTAGAACGGATTTGTTGTCCTGGAAGAATACCGGCGGGAACGTGAACTTTAATGGTCTTCTTTTTATGAATGTAGCCTTTTCCGCCACAATCTTTACATTTCTCTTTGATGGTTTTACCAGATCCGCCACATTGGGAACAGATTTCTTGGCTGGTTATCGCGCCAAAAAGACTTTGTCTTTTCACGCTGACATATCCACGGCCTGCACATCTAGAACAGGTTTGAATATCATTAGGAGTTTTCGCACCAGTTCCACCACAAGTTGGACATCTCTCGTCGACATCAATTTGGAGATCAAAGTCGCGACCATTAATCGCATCCATGAAATCAATCTTGATTCTTTGAAGGACATCATTACCTCTACGAGGCGCGGTTGGATTGACGTTTTGTCTTCTACCTCCTCCAAAGAACGAGGAGAAGATATCACCTAAATCGCTGAAGCCACCACCGAATCCACCTTGGAATGGGTTAGCGCCAGGATTTCCACCAGCTTGTTCGAATGCGGCATGACCAAATTGGTCATATGCACTTCTTTTTTGATCATCAAAAAGAACATCATAGGCTTCTTGTATCTCTTTAAACTTAGCTTCGTCACCAGTTTCTTTATTGTCTGGGTGATATTTCTTGGCTAATTTACGATAGGCACTTTTAATTTCGTCTTTACTCGCGCTTTTAGATACACCTAATACTTCGTAGTAATCTCTTTTATCGGCCATAGACTATTCCTTCCTATAAACTACCGAAAGGGCCATAAGGCCCCATCGGATCAATTTAATTTTTAATTAATTAGGCGTTATTGTCGCCTTTTTTGGTGAAGTCGGCATCCACGACATCATCTGGATTGCTTCCCGCAGGAGCTTCTTCAGATGGTTTGGCGCCAGCTTGCGCACCTTGTTGTTGTTGCATATAGGCAGCTGCTTGTTCGAGCTCGCCGATACGTTTCTTTAAGGTTTCAATGTCATTGTTATCAAGAGCGGTCTTTAACTCATCTCTTAATTTTTGGGTTTGCTCTTTTTGAGCAGGATCCATTGAATCGCCTTTATCTCTCATCGCTGCGTCGATGTCATTGATTAAAGATTCAGCCTTGTTTTTAATTTCGGTTTCTTCTTTTCTCTTTTCATCGGCTTCTTTGTTTTCTTCCGCTTCGCGGACCATTCTGTCGATATCTTCTTTGCTTAAGCCATTAGAACCAGAAATTGTGATGTTTTGTTCTTTCTGTGTATCTAAGTCTTTTGCAGAGACAGTAACGATACCATTAACGTCGATAGAGAATGTTACTTCAATTCTTGGCTCACCTCTACGAGCTGGTTTAATACCGGTTAATTGGAAGTGACCTAATAATTTATTATCGTGAGCCATTGGACGTTCACCTTGATAGACCATGATGTCCACTGCTGGTTGATTATCCGCGGCTGTAGAGAAGATCTGACTCTTTGTGGTTGGAATGGTTGTATTCCTTGGAATAAGTGGAGTCATAACCTCACCTAATGTCTCGATACCTAAAGTTAATGGAGTAACGTCTAGTAAGACGACATCCTTAACATCACCGGAGACAACACCACCTTGATAGGCAGCGCCGATAGAAACGGCTTCGTCTGGGTTGACGGATAAGTTAGGTTGTTTGCCAGTCATTTGTTTGACTAATTCTTGGACGGCTGGCATACGGATGGAACCACCGATTAATAAGACTTGGTTTAAGTCTTTCGCGGACATATGAGCATCCGCTAAAGCACGTCTTACTGGTTCTTCACATCTCTTTAAGAGATGCCTTGTTAAGTCTTGGAATTTTGCTCTTGTGAGTGTGGTCTCAAAGTTGACTGGGCCCGCACTGGTCATAGAGATGAATGGTAAGGAGATAACTGTTTCTGTTAAAGCGGATAATTCAATCTTCGCTTTTTCAGCAGCTTCTCTAATTCTTTGTAATGAAGCTTTGTCGGTAATATCGACATTTGTTTCAATCTTAATTTGCGCTTTAATCCAATCAGCGACGACTTGATCCCAGTCATCACCACCGAGTTTGTTATCACCAGCGGTTGAAATAACTTCGAATGTGCCATCACCAATATCGAGGATGGAGACGTCGAATGTACCACCGCCAAGGTCGAAGACTAAAATCTTTTCAGATTTTTCATTCTCTAAACCATAGGCTAATGCGGCAGCTGTTGGTTCATTAATAATACGGACAACTTCAAGTCCTGCGATTTGACCAGCGTCTTTTGTCGCTTGTCTTTGTGCATCATTGAAGTAAGCAGGAACTGTAATAACTGCTTTTTCCACTTTATGTCCTAAATTCTTTTCCGCATAGGCTTTCATATACGCTAAGACTTTTGCGGAGATTTCTTGTGGGGTGAAATCTTTATTAAGACAATTGATGTGCACTTTTTCAGCGGTACCCATTTTTCTCTTAATGGAACTGACTGTGTCAGGATTCATAACCGCTTGTCTTTTGGCGGCGTTACCGACGATTTCTTCACCACTAGCTTTAAAAGCTACGACTGATGGAGTTGTTGGTGTTCCTTCAGGGTTTGGGATGACCTTGACTGTGCCATCTGCTTGTAAATAACTCACAACTGAGTTTGTAGTACCTAAGTCGATACCTAAGATAATTTCTTTTGCCATAATTTATTACCTCCTATTTATGCATCGGATTTTTGTTCTTCTTTATGTTTGACACTGACGGTCACGTTTGCCGGTCTTATGAGACGATCATGTAATTTGTATCCTCTTAACATGACATCAACAACGAGATTTTCTTCTCCGTCAGTCTCCACTGTTTCCACAGCGTTCATTGTGTCTGGTGAGAATTTGTCTCCTGGTTTAGGAGCGATTTCTTTTACTCCTTCGTTTTCTAACGCAGTCACCATGTTGCGGTAGATATATTGGAAACCAATCAAATAGTTCTTTAATTCCGGATTGGTCGGTTCGTTCTTTAGAACGGTATAGAAGCTATCGAGTACTGGAAGTAATTCATCAATGAATCCTTCAGCGCGATACTTCATCGCTGCGAGATGATCTCTTTCAAGTTGAGAACGGAGATTCTTGGTATCAGCGTAGGCTCTGTAGTATTCGTTTTTCCAATGCTCAGCATCCGCTTGCGCCTTATCTCTTTGTTCTTCCACTTTGTGGAGCTTTCTCTGGAAGGCTTTGCGTGGGCTTTCTTCCTTAACTTCTTCGTTTAATTCTTCATCATTAGGCGTCACTGTCATTACCTCCCTTATTCAATTCATCAAAATATTTATTTAGTTCATCTGTGATGTATTCAAGAGCAGATAACACTTTGTCGTAGTCCATTCTAGTTGGACCCACCATTGTGATTGTGCTCTCTTCGCCATCACCGATTTTAAATGTTGTTGTGACCATGCTGACATCAGGATTGGTTTCACCAATGTTAAGCACGACTTTTTCTTTTCCTTCATCAAGCTTAGTTCCTTGAACTTCTTTGAATAATGATTTATCACTTAATAATTTAAAGACTTCTTGTAACTTCTCCGCGTCATTTCTGAACTCTGGTTGATTGAATAACTCATCTCTTCCATATAAGCTCAAGCGGTCGCCAGCGAATCTAATGAATGTTTCAAGCAAAGCTTGATAAACGATATCATGAGAGACGACATAGTCGTTAAGGACTGGTTTCAAGGCTTCCATCTTGTCCACTAGTTCGTTGACTGGTGTGCCTTTTAATCTATCGTTTAAGATCTTCACACAGTCGACGACTTCTTCACTTTTAATCGTGCTAGGAATGATGAATGTCTTATTTTCGACATATCCCTTATCAGTCACAAACACCGCGGTTAGGGTGTTATCACTGATTTGGATAAGTTGCACGTTTGCAAGTCTTTCTACGCTGTCCTTACTACCGGTAACAACACTGACGAGGTTGGTCATATGAGATAGAATCTCACAACTTTCCTTAATGACCTCTTCGACGGAACGGACTTTTTGTTCGAGAACCACTTGTAAGGAGTTCTTTAACGCTTCGTCGATTCCTTTATCGCGTAGGTACTTGCAGTAATATTTATAACCTTTTGAAGAAGGAACACGCCCGGATGAGCTATGTGTCTTTTCGATATATCCCATTTTCTCTAATGCGAACATCTCATTTCTGATCGTCGCAGAGGAATAAGGAAGATGATATTCATCGATTAAGGTGTGGCTTCCCACTGGTTGAGCATTCTTGATGAAATACTCAACGATATATTTGAGAATTGTGTCACTTCTGGTCAAACCCATATATGAACCTCCTTCTTAGCAGTCTTTTCTTTCAAGTGCTAACTCTATTTTAGTCAAAATATTAGCACTGTCAACACAATTGTGCTAAAAAGACGAATAAAAAGAAAACCACCATAGGTGATTCGCTTATCTTATCGGAATATATCGATGGCAAATGAGTCGCAAAGACGGTCAATTATGCCACGTTCTGTCTTGTTTTTAATGAAGTACCCAAGGTCAAATATCGCAAACATGTAAACGCTCTCGCAAATTGCGCGTATTGTCATCTGTTTAGCGCTAATCTTTTTCGCGTCAGGAGAGACAAATTTAACACCCACGATAGCGGATCCAATTGTGTATCCTTTGGATATTAATAGCACTAAGAACTCTAAAATGAAGCATGTGATACCCGAAAACGCTAGTGAGTATATGACATATAGCGCTGGGTGCCAGTGTAAAACCACTAGGAATGGCGTTGCAGCAGCAAAACCACAACCCAAGCTTAGGATTGTGTTAGCGACAAATATTAAGATTCTCTTTCCTAAAGAGGCAGTTTCCACTACTTATCAAGCTCCATAATAATTTGATCTAGAATCATCATACCATCAAATGTGGCGACTAGTTTATTGTTTTCTTTGTCATGTATGAGAAGCTTTTTAGAGATCAAATCTTCAATTTCCACTTTGTGGACATTATAGAAATCTTCGTTAAATCTCTCTTTATAGTTATTCAAGGATAGGCCTTGATTTGTTCTCAAATTGAGCATTAAGAAATAGAGTTTATCATCCTCAGGGGTCACTATTTCTTTTTCTTCCTCGTATTCACCGTTCAAATATTTGGTGAGATTCCTCGTGTTTGTGTAACGGGCATCACCTACGTATCCAGCAGCGCCTAGACCAACGCCGTAGTATTTTTCATCTTTCCAATAAACAAAGTTATGTTTGCTTTCATATCCTGGTTTGGCCCAGTTAGATACTTCGTAATGGACATAGCCTTTCTGTGAAAGGAACTCCTCCACTGTGTCATACAGTTCTCTAGCATAATCACTCTTTGGTTCTTCAATGCCTTTAAGTGAAAACACTGTATTTGGGTGCACAGTTAATGAATAACAGGAGATATGTGAGACGTCGAGGCTCGTCAAATTGGATAAATCTTTGATTAATCTCTCTTTATTGACGTGTGGAAGGCCGATAATGAGATCTAGGTTTAGATTATCAATTTCCATTTTTCTAGCGCTTAGAACCGCGGTTTGCACATCTTGAAATGTGTGGTGACGATTGATCTTTTTAAGAATTTCATCATCCGTGGTCTCTACGCCTATGGATATACGATTGACTCCATACTCTTTTAGAAAAGCTATTTTCCTTTCACTTAAGGATTCTGGATTGGCTTCAAAGGTATATTCAATAACACCATTGGAGTATGGCTTAATTATTTTTAATAATTGTTCAAACAAATCATCCTCTAAAGAGGTGGGTGTTCCACCACCAACATAGATGGTTTTTAAATCTTTGGAGACTTGCCTATATTCCAGTTCCTTTTCTAACTGGACTAGATATTTCTCGGCGAAATTACGAAAATACTGCAACTTCGCAAAGTCACAGTAATCGCAAATATTATTGCAAAATGGAATGTGTATGTATAAGGCCTGAACCTTATTCTTCCTCGTCGTCATTTTGTTTATAATCTTGAATTTCTTTAGAAACGTTCTCGTCGTCGACTGGTTGAAGGACTCTATCGAGCTCTTCTTTAGCGTAGTCTTCTTCAGTTTTCTTTTCTTCCTTGTCTTTAAGTTTTGGTCTTAAAAGACGGTAGATGACAAAGGCCACAATAGCGATGACCGCGAAAGCACCTAAAACGATCAGGAAAACCCAAATTGATTCTAATGCTGCTAATAATCTCATAATCTATTTACTCCTTTGTTATCTTCTGGGGATTGGTGTGTAGATGAATTTCTTGTTGCTGCTATCTTTACGATAGTAACCGAGTTCCACTAAATGGTCCATAGCCGTTCTAGCGGTCTCATAAACACAACCTATCATACGCTTATATTGCGCAATTGTATAACTCTTTCCTAATGTGCAGTGACGGGCATAGAAATGCGCTTCATGCTTTCTTAAGGAAGGATCTAATTCTAATAAGTGTTGTTCCAAACGAAGTGCTTGCTTCTCATCAATTGCTGGTGGGATGTAGCTAATGGCGATTTGTTCAACTTCTTCTTTTGGTTCTTCCACTGGTGCTGGTGCTGGAGCAGGTTTAACTTCTTCAACCTTTGGTTGTTCAACTGGTTTTGGCTGTTCAACGACTGGCGCTGGAGCAGGAGCAGGAGCTGGTGCCGGTGCAGGTGCTGGTTCTGGTGTGCTATCGAAGATTGATGGTTGCTCATATGTGTATGATGCAGCCTTTGGCTCTGGTTTAGCTTCTTCTCTATAGAAGTCATTTCTCAAAGCATCGGTTTTCATCTTAGCAACAAAGTCAAATAATTCATCGCACTTCTTCTCAATTTGCTTTAAAGCAAAGTTAAGGAAATATGTGGTATCACAGGTCTTTTGCACTTCCACAAAGAGACGGGCGATTTCTTCTTGGTTTTCACTTAATAAGGATTCAAGTGGTAACATCACACCGACTTCACCAAGATCTTCATGAGCTAAAATCGCTTTAGCAATTAATAAGGCGACTTCATCAGAGAAACTGGCAAATGGTCTGATGTAATTGATGTAGTAATAAGCAACTGCAGCTTTGCTGGTTGCGGTTAAAGTTGAGGTTGATAAGAATGAGAATAAGCTATCCATCATGCCTTCGATGAGTGCAACAGGAGCGCTTGTATATACACGGTCGATTAAGACACGGTTTTCTCTGTTTGTGTCTTCTGTTGTTCTATAGAAGGATGTTAGTTCTGTGGTACCAACTAAGCGGCCATAAATTTCCGCTAAGAAATCAACATCAATTGGGCTAACGAATGATTTCTTAATAAAATTAAGAGCATCGAGATATCTCGTTAATAATCTCATTGATGGAGCAGCTTCTCTGATGTCACCACGGATTAATGAACGGACGTAGTTTTCGGTGACGTCTAATTCATGTTCCTTGGCGAGATGCATTAAGCTTCTGATAAAACATTCATCTTCAAATCTGGCAACTTCTCCATTGTTCACATTTAAGTGTGAATATTCTTTCATTAATCTCACTAATTTGGTATCAGCTGAGTTCACTAACGCGCTGACGGATGGACAGAAACAGACGACCAATTGGTTCTTTTCAATACTTCTGACGGATAAATAACGATTAAATGTGGAACGATAAGATAAGATGTTGCTCCAGATATTGTCGATCATGGACATTCTTAATTCTTTTCCCACTTCTGACTTGGTGGCGTATTTGCCTTCAGTAAAACGAATAGCTAGTTCATTGCTTGGCATAAAAATTTCCTCACTTTACACGCACATTATAAAATAAAAAGAACAATAGGTGCAACAAGAAACTAAAAATCTACTAATTTTTTACTGAAAAACTAGTTAATTGTCTTCTTCGTCAATCGATAAGATTGACATGAACGCTTCTTGAGGAACTTCGACTGAGCCGATTTTCTTCAT
>CAJOPR010000054.1 GCA_905236395.1 uncultured Bacilli bacterium | reverse complement strand
TGGTGCCTCCTGCCAGAATCGAACTAGCAATAGATCCTTACCATGGATCCGTTATACCACTTAACTAAGGAGGCGCTTAGCGT
Organism: uncultured Bacilli bacterium; assembly: GCA_905236395.1. Classification (GTDB taxonomy): domain Bacteria; phylum Bacillota_I; class Bacilli_A; order RFN20; family CAG-826; genus RUG13091. Next base: position 14,436 of record CAJOPR010000054.1, on the reverse strand, counting down.
GTTATATCTTATAACAATATATAGATGTCTATCAAGTATTATTTCACTTGTTTTCCGAGTAAATCGTAGACGAATGCATCTTCGATAAGGACTTCCACTATTTCGCCTTCTTTTAATTCTTTATCAGAGGTGAAATAGATCTTTCCATCTACATCATCAGGAGCGTTCCAATAACTTCTTAATAAGTATTGGTTTTTATCTTTTCCGACAACCATGCCTTCCATCACTTCGCCGACATGTTTCTTATTTTTTCTATAAGAAATAGTCTGTTGAGCGCGCATTACTCTATCAAGTCTTACCTTCTTAACATCTTCTGAAATTTGATTATCAAAATCATAGGACTTAGTTCCTTCTTCTCTAGAATATGTAAATGCGCCTAAATGGTCGAATTGCACTTCGTTCATGAAAGCGATGAGATTATCTACATCTTCTTCAGTTTCACCAGGGAATCCCACCATTACTGTTGTTCTAAGTATCGCGTTAGGAACTTTATCTTGAATCTTCTTAAATAATTGTCTTAAGAATTCCTTATCTCCACGTCTATTCATATCTTTTAAGATATGGTCTTCACTATGTTGGATAGGAATATCAAAATATGGAGTTAATTTCTTCTCTTTAGCAATTAAGTCAATCAATTCATCTGTGATTTCATCAGGATATAGATAGAGCAAACGGATGTATTCAAGTCCCTTTATTAGTAATAATCCTTTTAATAAATCAACGATGTTATGTTTCTCTTTAAGATCAATACCATATTTGGTTGTGTCTTGTTCTAAAACGATTAGTTCTTTATAGCCTTGCTTTGCTAATTGGTTGGCCTCTTCCATGATCGCATCATATGGACGTGAAACGAAATGTCCTCTAATAAGAGGAATTGCGCAGTATGTGCAGCAATTGTCACATCCTTCACCTATCTTAAGATAGGCGGAGTAATGACCGGTAGAAATCATACGGTAATGATCATCAAGACCACCAATTGCGGTCAGTTCACTATCAACTTCTTTAAAGTAGTCATTAAACTTGTCATAGTTATGGATTGGAATAAATGTTGCTTCAGGAATCTCTTCCTTTAATTCTTTTTCGTATCTCTGAGCTAGACAGCCGGTAATAACCACTTTCTTTCCATAGGAAAGCATCTCAAAGATTGTCTCTATAGATTCTTTCTTACTGCTATCGATAAAACCACAGGTATTAACGATAATCACATCACTATCATTCGCGCTGCTGGTAATCGTATAACCATCATGTCTAAGCAAGCCCAAAATGTTCTCGCTATCAACGAGATTCTTCGCGCATCCTAGAGAAACTAAACCAATCTTCAACATATTATTCTGTTCTCAAAGCCACCACTGGATCTTGTGATGAAGCTTTCATCGCTGGGATCAAACCAGATAAAACGTTCAACAAGATAGAAACACCAATCATGATTAATGCGGTTGGGATGGTTAAGATAGCCATATTGCCCACACCAAATTGCATAATTGATAAGTTGAATATCATCGCTAAGAGGTATGTGAAGGCTATGCCAAACACACCACTAGCAAGACCGATAATTAGACATTCTGCGATAAATAGACGTGAAACGTCTTTCTTTCTACCACCGAGAGATCTAATGACACCAATTTCCTTAACTCTTTCCATTGTGGAGATGTAAGTAATAACCGCAATCATAAAGCAGGAAACGACTAAGGATAATGATGTAAACGCTACTAATGCAATCGTAATCGCGGTAATAAGCGTATTAATAACATTAACAATGATTTGAATCGTGTCAGTATAGGTGAGTTCTTGACGATCTTCCGAAATTACTCTTCCAGATGGCAATGTATACGGACCAGGTTTATTCCATTGATCCAAATAATTAGTAATACCTTTCTTACGATTGAAATCTTTTGGATAAATCTGAATTGATTGAGGTACATCGTCAAAGGTATAGCTCGTGCCATCAGCGTTTAGTTTAGCCGCCATACCACACAAGGAACGGAGGTAAGCTCTATCGATATCGGTGTTTGTCGTACCACCGGTAATTGAGAGCATGCTTCCGAGTGAAGAATTGAAGTCTGTATTGAGTGTCATTGCGATGCCTGGAACATCGTAAATTGGATGGCTATCACCGTTCTGATATGAAGTATATGTGTAGGTTACATATGCCTTGTAACGGCTTTCCTTTTCTTTTTCACTTCCGATGTAGGACTTAATTCCTCTGGTTGGGTGGGTAACGATTTGAGAGAACATGCTGTCTCTCATCATCTTTCTGGTCATACCCTCGGTGTAATAAACACCGCGGTCTAAACAACCAAATTGGACATTTTTCTTTTTCTTTAAAATACCAGAGATTTTCACTGGTTCACATTTAGTGATATCAGCGTTCGAATCATAAACATATCCAGCAACAGCGACCTTCTCTTGAATGTCGTAAGTGCATGGATCACTAAGTGTGTAATAGTTGCCATCGTCTGGATTATAGACTTGAATAGCAACGGATTTGGACATCTCATCACCAAACACAAATCTGAATGTACCGAGCATAGCGACGCTCAAATCCCAAGAACCAACGAATGGATGATCTAAATCTTGAGGTGTTCCTTCACCTCTCACTAAGGTGACATCCATTGATTGGGTATCAAAGATGATTGTACCTTCTAAAGAATCCGCAGTAGCGTTATATGTTAAACCACCACCGACATTGAAGGTCTCGGACATGTTCGCGGGATTATGCACAGTCGCATTGAAACCAAGCACATCCTGCATGATTTCTTTGTACTCCCACATGTTATCGTGCTTGCAGTAGTAAAGCTCTTTACCGATGATTTCATCGATTGTGTATTTCTCTGGATAAGTGTAGCTAGCGATCTTATCTGGATCTGGTTCATCCTTTAAAAGTTCGATAGATTTTCTAGCGATATTTAAAAATTCGTTTTCGTTATAGAAACCCATCTGAGCGTAGATTAAATCTGTTAGTGTCTGATTTTCATCCACTACTAAGACAATTTCATTGTCCTTTTCTGGGTATTTGGAATTCTCACCAATTAAATCGTATTGGCTGAGAATGTATTCTTTGTTTTGTTGCGCTTTTTCAGGTGTGCTTGTATCGCCGGGGATTTGCTTCATAAAGTCAGTGAATAAATCCACGAACATCGCATACTCTGCGAAACCTTCAACGGTTCTAAGTTCTGATATGTACATCATGGTTAAACCATTAAGAGACATATATTTTGTCTCGGTCTCTGGCTTATCATCTCTTCTCCATTTCGAGAAGATATTGTTTGTCATATCAAGACCATAATCTTTGTTAATCGCTGCGACATATTGAGATGGGACATTTTCCACGAACTCAATTAAGTCATCATTAATATCGTTAGTCTTTACTGAAGTAAAATCACGATACTTATTCATCAAATAGTTGATCATGGAATCAAGACCAACTTCTGTTCTTAAATCGAATTGAGATATTTCTTTCTCATTCATTGAGGCAAGACCAGACATCAACGATGTGTAGTCCACGGCTTGTTCCGAAATCTCTAAAGGATACCTAGAAAGCATATCGTTTTGCATATGATCAACGTAGTTGTTCACGCCTTTAGAAACCGCTAAAACGGAAGAGACACCAATGATGCCAATTGATCCAGCAATGGTAACAAGAATAGTTCTCTTTAGCTTGCTAATTAAGTTATTGAAAGACAAACCAGTCGCTGTGAAGAAAGACATACTGGTCTTCTCTTTGGTGCCCTTGTTTGTCTGCTTCTTTTCTTTAGCTTTAGCGAGTTCTGCTTCACTTTCGCCTTCGTATGGGCGTTGGTCACCTGTAATGAGACCGTCTTTCATGGTGACAATTCTATTCGCATAGGTGTTAGCTAAATCAGGGTTGTGGGTAACCATGATAACTAATCTATCCGCAGCCACTTCTTTTAGAAGATCCATGATTTGGATAGAGGTTTCACTGTCAAGTGCGCCTGTAGGCTCATCAGCGAGAAGAATCTCTGGGTCATTCACTAACGCTCTCGCAATAGCGACCCTTTGCATTTGACCACCGGATAGCTGGTTTGGTTTCTTCTTTTCCATACCGGCTAAGCCGACTGTTTCTAGAGCTTTCTTAGCTCTGGCTCTACGCTCTTCTTTTTTGATACCGGATATTGTTAATGCTAATTCGACGTTGCTTAAAATGGATTGGTGACCAATGAGATTATAAGATTGGAAAACAAAACCCACAGAGTGGTTACGATAAGTATCCCAATCTCTATCGATGTAGTCCTTTGTGGATTTACCTTCGATGATCAAATCACCAGAGGTATATCTATCCAAACCTCCAATAATATTTAAAAGTGTGGTTTTACCACATCCTGACGCACCTAGAATCGCGACAAATTCATTTCTTCTAAAGTTTATTGTTAAACCTTTTAAAGCATGAACTGTTGGTACGCCTTTGGTCACATAATCTTTTGTGACATTTACCAGTTTAAGCATAACAATATCCTCCCAAAGACCTCTTATTGGAAATCTTTAAGTGTTGTAAATATCTTAAACTATATAGCATTATTTGTATAAACAAATGCTCAAAAAAAGAAAAACACAACTACTTCTCGTGATGTTTTCGCATTATTTCAAATAATTCTAGTAGGTTATTTTACTAACTCAGAAATCTTCTTTTTATACTCAGCGTCTTTTATTGGTTTTTCAGTGCTGATTTTCTTCACTGTCATCGATCTTAAAATCATAAAAATTGCTGACGCTACAATACATAAAATAGCGGGAATTCCAAGACTGCAGAACCATAGAATGATATTAAAGTTTTCTTTCTGAATGATGTAAAGAATAAGTAATACAGTAAGGAGCACCATCGCTAAAGCTGGGAATATAAATGTTGGAAGCATTGAACCAATCTTATATTCGCCATATTCTTTTTCTAGCTTGCGCACTTCTTCTATCTGGGGAATAGAATCATCTCTAGAGAATGTATAGACGACCTGTCCACCGACATATTCTTTTTTCTCACATTTCCAAAGGAAAATAAGATACTTATCGAGCACTAATTGCTCATTAATATTGTTTGTAATGACTTGTTTTTGTTCCATGCGATTATTATAAAACAAATGGTAGAAAAGATGAAAATATTAATATTTTCCTCACAAAAAAGTTACAGTTGTCACGAATTGATAATTTGTATATAATACGTCCATATGAGTTACAAGAAGAGCAAAAACAAAACCAAAGGTTACATCTCATTAGCCCTTTATAGATTAATGTTATCTAAGGACTATGAAGAAATAACTGTTAAGGAAATCTGCGAACGCGCAGGCGTTTCTCGTATGTCTTTCTACCGCTACTACAATATGAAGGACGATATCTTCATCGATTATTGCGATGAAAGATTCGAAGAATTCTATAACAGCGTAAAAGATTTAAAGACTGTTGATGCTCGTGAATTTGTTCTCAGCATGTTCAAATTCATCAAGAAGTATTCCCGTCAATTAAAGATCCTTAAGATGGCGCATCGTGAATTCATGCTCTTAGATCAACTCAATAGCTACACAAAATACGTAGTATCTAACTTAAAAACAGATTATTTACAAGGAAGAAAAAACAACCCATTATTCCCATATTTTATTTCGGGTGGATTGTTTAATGTAATTTTATATTGGATTAGCACTGACATAAAGATGACCGCTGAAGAGGCCACCAACATGTTATTTGATATTGTTAATCTTTAATTATCCATATCCTCTTGTGCTTTTTCATAAGCGGATTTTACTTTAGAAAGAACTTTGTTCTTCTTTTTCTTTTTTGGCTTATCTTCATCGGCGATACCTCTGAGTTGTCTTTGCACTTTAAGGGCTAAAGCCACTTCTTCTGGTGTCGCTTTTTCTCTGTTCTTATCATCCTCAGGATTGACAGTAACTTGAGTGTACGGAATCTGCACTTTATATTTCTTAAATAATAGATAGAATTCTCTCTTTAAATCTCTAGTCACTTGGAAACGATTGCTTTCATCCACAAAACAGAGGACCAAGAAATCGATTGAGGAGGCAGAGACATTATCAATACCTTTATACCAAGGTCCTTCAATAATGTTTGGAACCTTTTCTTTTAATGCTTCAATTTCGTTAATAATGAGAGCTTCCACTCTTTCAACATCTTCGTTATAAGAGACGGATAAGGTCACAGAAGCGACACTTCTAAGTCTAGACATATTCACCACTGTGGAGATGGAACTATTGGTAATAGATTTGATGTTACCACCGAAATCTTGTAGCTTAGTGGTCTTTAGACCAACTTCCACAATTGTGCCTCTGAATCCATCAATAATGACCATATCACCAACTGCGAAATAATCATCAAAAACGATGAATAAACCAGATATAACATCTTGGATAAGTGATTGGCATCCTAAGCCAACAATCAGTGTTAAAACACCAACACCAGCAACAATACCAATGACATCAACACCCCATAAGATAAGGATGGAGCAAATCGCTGCTAAGATCACGATGTATTTCACTAACGATCTGATTAATGAAGAGATAGTCTTAGACTTTCTAGATTTGTTATCAAATAAGTGAGTAATAAAATTACTAACAAAGATTATCGCAAATGCGATAAAGATGATGACTATAGATAATACCCAAGTGAGTGTGCTGCCCACTATGTTATTCCATAATCTCACCCAACCATTAGGAATATCTTCTCCATATAGTCGGTCAGCCATTTCATCACCGATTAATGGTCTGGCGTTCATCATGATAATGAATGCCGCTAAGCAGAACACGAAAATAATCGCACCAATAATGAAACTAGCTTTTTGTCCGGCGGTCTTTCTTTGCCACCAATTGCCTTTCTTTACTTCTGTCATAAATTAACTCCTTCCGTTGTAAACGTTATTGTTTTTAATGTCTTTTTATAATCAATTTTATTTGTAAACTCAATATAGAATTTACCAGTCTGTCCTTCACTTATTTCTGAGAAGGTTCCTTCATAAGTATTTGGTTCAGAACAGTCTTCTTTAACTTTGTTAACTTTATCAACATCTATGTAGTAATAGACTGCGTATTTGCCTTTATTTGTAATGGTGAATGAATAACTGAATACACCTTCCGAAACAGTGAATGTTGAAGCTTCAAGCGTTGGCTGATTAACGATGAATGCATTAGAAATCAAATCACCAGTCTTAATTGCTGCTGCGGTGAGAATCAAAGCAATGCCAGTAGCGGAGACAATACGGGCCACTTTCTTACCTTTTGAGTAGTTGGTACCCATCTTATCTTGGTACATCAAAGCAGCGGACAATTCATCACTGGTTGCGGTGTTATCTGTCTTACCAGTGAAGGTGATTGGTGTATTGTTGATATTTAAGTTATTAAATTCACCTTCCATGCTAATCAATTATATACTTTAATGTTTCACTTGTAAAACATTACCTTCCTTAATTATCTTGCCTTCTTTTTGCATTTTTGTCAGTAAACGAGACAAGGCTTCACGGGATAAATAGAGCTGTTTAGCTAAATCAGTAACAGAGTGAATTGCCACTCTCTTTTTCTCTTTCAAAAAGTAAAGCAACCTCTCTTCCGCCGAGGATAGAGATAATAACTTAATCTTGCCATTTAATTCCTTGGAGAAATTAGCTTGATATGAGAGATATGCCACTAAGAAATCTGAATTATTTTGCAATATCTTTAGCAAGCTTGCTTTATTAATTAAAAGCACTTTACCATCTCTTTTAGAGATGACGTTACCTTTATAGTAAGGATAATCAGAAAAGATGAGGTTGTTACCAAACATCTCTCCTTCATTGATTTTGTTATAGACAATTTCTTGTCCAGATAAGGTATATGAAACAATCTCAATGGATCCTTTTTCCACTATTCCGATGGATAAACATTCTTCATCTTCATGAAAAAGGATTTGGTCTTTTTTAATATTGACCAACTTGCACTGTTTTTTCTCTTCTTTGGTTAATAGTTCAAATAATTTCATAGTGTGATTCAAATCACATAATATTATACGCGTTTATTATATAATCGCAAATGCGAGGTAAAGAAAATGAAAAGATTAGCTCTATTAATGATTCCCGCTCTCTTATTAGCGGGTTGTACCAATAAGAATTACGAACTCAACTTAACAGTCGCTGCTCCAGCAGGCGCGCCATCAGCCTGCCTCTACAAATATCTAGCGGGCGATAAGGTTGAAGTATTAGCTGCAAAGGATGCATCTAACCTTGTTTCCTATATGCAAAACAAGCAAAAAGATGTCGTCATCCTACCCACTAATGCTGGTGTCATGGCCATCACTAAACAAAACGTTGAATATAAGATTGCGGCCACTATTACCTTTGGTAATTTATTCATCGGCGCTACCGGTCACGATGCTGACGGAGTCCTTGATGCTGATGATTATGTGGTCCTGATTCAAAAGGGTAATGTCCCAGATAAATTATTCCAATATTGCTATGGTGATTTGGGTTTAACAAATACTCATTACATTGAAGCACCCACCACTAATGTCTCTGCGGTTTTAGCGACAGGCAAAGACCCAGAAAACAGCAACGCAGATGTTGACTATGTCTTAATCGCTGAACCAGCGTTCACTGCTGCGAAAGCGCAAAATGCCAGTGTCACGCAATATGCTTCTTTGCAGGAAAAATACAAAGAGAAATCCGGAGATAAAGAAATCACACAAGCTTCTGTGTTTGTTTCTAACTCCGCTGATAAAGAGGAAGTTGATAAATTCCTCGCTCAATTAGAAAAAGACATTAAAGCGTTTGTTAATAATCCATCTGTCTTAGACAAATATGTCAAAGACTTTGATGGAGTCACATTCGCCGCTAAATTCGGTGTCCCAAGCGCGCAAATGCTCAAGAATGTTACCACTAACGGTAACAGAATGGGTTTAGGTTATAAATCCGCAAAAGAGAATAAGGAAAGCATTGACCAATTCTTATCACTTTGGCCAGCTATAGGTACCACTTCTGAAGAAATTTATTACTAGTAATAAGACCCTATATGTCTTAGGGATATTCCTAGTATTTGTTATCTGGTATTTAGTATCTCTAAGTCAAGGTCCAGGAAACCTTGTTTTCCCCGACCCAATTACCACTTTCAAAGTGTTTTTTGAGATGCTCGGAAACAAGAATACCTATGTTCGCATCGGCTGGACTTTATTAAGAACTCTAGAAGGTTTTGGTATTGCACTAGGTGCTGCACTACTTATCGGTATCCTTGCAGGATTAATTAAAAAGATCCAAATTGTTCTTAGACCTTTAATGATTGTTTTTAAAAGCGCACCCACCGCTGCATTCGTGTTTTTGTTCTTCGTGTTATTCACTGGAAAGAATGCACCTATCGCGGTTGTAGTATTACTAGCGTTCCCCATCCTTTATGAAGCGGTTATCGCGGGATTTAATAATATCCCCCAAGAAATCGAAGATTCGTTACGAGTGGACTCTAATGGAAGAACACTTGGCGTTTTAAGGGTCAAAATACCCATCGCTATGCCTTATTTCATGGTTGGCCTTGCAAGTTCCTTTGCCCTATCATTAAAGACGGAAATAATGGCGGAAATCATTACTGGCAGCACAAATCCTGGTTTAGGAACCGCGATATATGCCTATAGAATTATCGACGCCAGTGATTTAACGCCAATATTCGCTATCGCGCTGATAGCAATCATTATCATCCTGATTGTTGATCTACTAGGATTTTTAGTGAAGAAATACTTCCAAAGATATATGTAAAAGAAAACCCTTCGCTTGAAGGGTTCTTTTTTTATTTGTAATAATACGATGCTGGAATGCTTATTGTAGTTTCGAATGAATTACTAATCATCCAGAAGTTAGGACTGATGGACGCGTTCATCTGTGTGAGATAACCACCTTGGAATGTCGCTCCGTAGGAGAAAGAATAACTAACTGAATCGTAGTACATGAATTGTCCGGATATAAAGTCATATTCCGAATAGTCATACATATGTACGTACACTTCGTGATGAAGAACATCGGTATATTTAGCTTGAAGATCAAATGTGGTTTCTTCTCTTAAATAGCCTTCGCTTGTAGATGAATACAAATAGAATGTATTTCCACTTTTTCTTTCGTAATAGAGGTTGCCGGTAGTCGATTCAATGGAATAACCATTTTTGGTGAACTTTTGAACCTGGTAAAAGCCACCTGAATATACTGTATATGTGAAGTTGTAAAAATAATTGAACACTGATGACGCGCCATACTTGTAAGTATTCCATGTGTCCTCGTCAACTTGTTGACCTGCAGAGTTTATATCGACTGGTGGAGTTAAATTGCTATCACTCAGTGTGTGTGCGCCGACAGTAATCTTGGTTTTGCCACTGCTAGAGCTAGATCCACCATGACTGCTGGAACTACTTTTGCCACCAGAACTACTGCTGCTACTAGAACTGCTACTTGTATTACCTTTTTGGTTAACACATGCAGATAAAGTAAGAACGCTTAATAAAACAACTAAAGCTAATGATTTTTTTCATATTTTTTACCTGGGAGCATTATATCCATTAATCCACATCCTATCAATATATTTGATAAATTGCGGACAAAATAAAACCCTTGTTTTTACAAGGGAATCATTTATTGTGGTGGCCCAGAACGGGATTGAACCGCCGACACGGGGATTTTCAGTCCCCTGCTCTACCAACTGAGCTACCGGGCCATCTAATTAAAAAGCGCTTGGCGGACCTGACGGGAATCGAACCCGCGGTCTTCTCCGTGACAGGGAGACATGTTAACCGCTACACCACAGGTCCTTGTTTCGAGCGCTTTTATATTATTACTAAAAACGTAATGTATTGCAAGTATTTTATGAAAATGAAAAAAGGACCTTTTGTGAAGGCCCTAATTATAACTAATTAAGATTAATAATTTTCGACTCTTAATTCGAAATAGCTCTGTGGATGATTGCATGCTGGACACACTTTTGGAGCTTCTTTTCCAACATGGACATGTCCACAGTTACGGCATTTCCAAACGACCACATCAGGAGCGATATAGACTTTGCCACCTTTGACGTTTTCTAAGAGCTTTAAGTATCTCTTTTCGTGTTCCGCTTCAATCTTGCCAACTAATTCGAATTTAGCAGCAATTTCTAAGAAGCCTTCTTCTCTAGCAACAGCGGCGAATTCTTTGTACATTTCTGTCCATTCATAGTTTTCACCTTCCGCAGCGGCTTTTAAGTTCTCAACTGTTGTTGGGACTTCACCACCATGAAGATATTTGAACCATAACTTCGCATGTTCTTTTTCGTTTTCTGCTGTTTCTAAGAAGATCGCAGCGATACTCTCATAGCCTTCTTTTTTAGCTTTGCTTGCGAAATATGTATATTTATTTCTAGCTTGGCTTTCTCCAGCAAATGCGGCTTGTAAATTCTTTTCTGTTCTTGAACCTTTTAATTCCATAACTTTCTCCTTTTTACTTCCATTCTTTATTGTATCAGTTTTAATAGGCCTTTGTCTTGTAATATCTCTTTAATATCTTCCATAGAAGAGAATGACATATTCTCTGTTTTGAAGTAGAAATCGTTAACTATTTGATCGTATTCATTCCTAGATTTTAGGTAGTTCTTTTTTGTGTAGCCAATCATATCTTCTTCAAAGATAGTTAATAGACATCTGCGATACATCGCTAAGATGGATTTTTCTAACCAATATCTGACTTCACCTTTATAGTTCTTTAACATCTTCTTAAATCTGAGATATAGAGGCAATCCATCCTCTGGATTGTGCCAGATATCTATGAATAGATAATCAAATTCTTTGTGGAGTCCTTTCTCCACATATTTGAAGGCATCATCATGGACGACTTTGATTTTTTCTTTGAACTCAAATAGAGGAAGGATGTGTTTATTAAAGATATCTATGATTGTTTGGTCTTTCTCGACGATCACCACTTCTTTAACATCATCTTTAATCGCACACATGATGGGGAAGTAACCAAGGCCTAAGCCAAAGGCTAGCACTCTTCCGTGAGAGTCGTTGATATCCTTTCTCATTGTGTTGATCTCGTTAGGATCCGTGGACATCCAGACCACGTCATCTTTTAAGACGGCGAGATATTTAAATTCTTCCTCAAAATAACCAATTCTACTCACTTCAACAAAGTTAGCATCAATAACGATGTCATCATATGGAAGAGCTTGATATTGCTTAATCGTGAGATATGTTAGTTCATATCCTTTAGTTTTATAAGGAACTGGTTTGATATTTTTGCGGTAATAATTGTCCTCGTAGTCCATTACTTTTATAGGTTTTATCGCAGGGACAATTCTAGACTCATAGAAGTATCTATCTTCATCATCAGATAAATTGAGTTCTAAGTAATTTTTAACTTCTTCTAAATATCTATCTTTGTTGATAGGATTGTCCGCAGAGTAAAAGCAAAAGTTAAATAGCGCATCCGCTGCGGCGATATTCATATCTTTATCTAGCAAAAGATTTTCTAAATCTTTTTTATTTATCCTTTTATAATCAATCTTCATCGGTTTTCTTAGGAGATTCTTTATCTTCCTTTTTCTTCCAAGGAGCGATACAGACAATGATGATTGGGATGTAGAACGTTAAGACAGCAACTGGAATAGGAGCGCCTAAAATCACAGCGAGGATAATCCATATCGCAGTCCATAAATTGTTGATTTGTTCTTGCCTTTTATTTCTACCATAAACTAAATCCACACCAAGGATTTCAATCTCAGCGTCTGGATCCACTTCTTCTGTTGTGCGGATATCAAAATATTGATACGTACAGAAGTAATATTTTTCTACACCTTTGACATTCGCGTGCACTAGGTAGGAAACATAATACTCTGGATTATCAGAGAGGTCTTCTGCGTAGAATGTGTATTCATAGACATTTCCATTATCGTATTCATATGTATAGGTGGTATAAAGAGAAACACTGCTATAAGTCGCGGCTAGAGATGGAAATACCGCTTGAACATAGTATCTAGTTTCATCCGCATCATATTCATTTCCATGCATCTCACCATTAATTGCAACTGAAGCGTTTGGCTTTAAGCATTCATTTAAATAGAAGGTGCTATAGCTATATGTATCGCCCGATGAAGCAAAACCAAAATAATCTAAAACGATGTATTCTTCACCAGTATTCTTTAAATTTAAAGAATATTCATAGGTATTATCTCCAAGAGATGCGCCAACAGTGAAATCACTGACCTCAAAGTCAAAGTAGTCATGAGGCCAGGCATATGGTGGTAACGCCGGCTTTGCGCATACAAGCAAAGGCGCTACCAAAAGTAACGGTAAAAACTTTTTAAGTTTCATTATTTAATCTCAGCATCCATCTCTTTGCCGCATATCGCGCAGACAGTGTGTTCTGTACGTGGTTTTGGCTCACGCTTAAAGGACATCTTTGCACCGCAATAAGGACATTGATAAATGACGTATTCTACTCTTTTCTTATCTTTTTCCATATTAGTATGATGACGCATCAGCGTTCATTTCATCGGTGATGTTATCCATCGCGATTAATAAAGCGACGAAGAATTTTTCATCTAATCCATCTTTTAAATCTAAAACGAATGAATCTCTTAAGGAAATCTTTCTAGAGACATGTCCCACTTCTTCATCATTTAAATAGATGTGATAGTCATATCCTAAGATATTTCCCTTAAAGAGGATCTTGCCATAAGGAGAATCTAAACTATATGAATCATGTAGTGAGAAGACTTTTCTTTTCACATGAGAAATGATCTTTTCATCTTTATCACAAATAAAGGCTTGATATTGGAAAAATTTCCAGAATTTGTTTCTAACCACATAGACGGTATTACCATCCATATCTTTAATAAATTTCTTTCTGGTGAATGTCCAGAATTTGCCTTCCACTTTCATGACATCATTGCCATTGATGTCTTTGACATAGGATGAGCCTTTTAATGAAATCCATTTATTTCTAATAATTAGTTGCATATGTATCTCCTATAACTGCAATTTTATTATATATAAAAACAGTACCGAATTAAATCGATACTGTATTTATCTTATTCCTTTTCTTCAATAACTTCGGGCTCTTCTTTAATCTCTTCTTTCTTCTCTTTACTAAGTCCAATAATACCAAGAATTGCACCGACGATATTTAAGAGATTAAATGTTAAGACACCAAAGACGATATTGGCGATGAGAATGCCTTTCTTCTTCGCATTTGCACCCACGAAGGACAATACTAGTGTCTGTAACCCTTGCCATACCCCAATTTTATCATAATAACGTGACAATGTCACATTTTTCAAAATTACCTTTTACTATCTTTTTATATATTAATATATATAAGCAAAATAAAATGACATCCCTGTTTGTCAGAAATGTCACGTTTTTTACATTGTATTGCGTGTTGTATTTTGATACAAAGAGCAACTCTCCTAATATCATATGCAACCAACACGTGCATTATAGCACATATTTTGC
>CAJOPR010000053.1 GCA_905236395.1 uncultured Bacilli bacterium | reverse complement strand
ATGTCCTATGGAAGTAGTTATTATTTTCATGACGCTTCTGTTTCTATCATTAGCCATGATATTAAACAAAAGAAAATAGGTAGTTAGCACCAACTAATGACATACCTATACGTAACGATTGTTACACTTATATTATACATACGGATTTGTTTATATCAAATACGACGATAGAAAGCAGAGCGTTGTTTCAACAATAAAATACTCGTTTATTTATAAAACGTTTCTTAAACAGCCTAAAATCCACTATTTCAATAAATGTTAAAACAAATTAAAAGGGGCGAATGAACGCCCCTATATCAAATTAGGAATTAAGCGGCCCAGTTGCCATATTGAGCAACGAAAGCTTGCCACTTAGTGAAGTTAGTTCTTTCTGCACTGTAGTTGGCATCAAACCATTTTTGGCCACTACTTGTGTTGAAGTAGGCACCATTGACTTGGTTATAACCACTAATTGGACAGAATAGACACATACCATTACTACCGCCCATTTCACTACCATGGCGCTCATAAACAATGAGATTTCCTTCGCCTATAGTCAATAAACTCAAGACAGCTTCAATTTTTGATTTTGCTGAATTATAGGTGGAATCATTCTTCAATGCTGTTAACGCACCTTTCGCGTCAAAGATATCGTAAGCATAACCACCATTGTAGTCACTGGCGTCTTCATCATAAGCATACTTCTTTGCTGTATTAATCTTAGCGGCGAATGCATCCCACTTAGTGCTGTTTGTAACAATCGCTGATAAACTATCAGTCATAGTTTCAAATGCCGCTTTGTATGCTGCCATTTTTGATAAATCATAAACAGCTTGTGTTTGGTCATTTTTGCCAGCGTTTTCATAGTAATCCATGAACGTGTCACCAACTTTTGATAATACGGTTGTAGTAGACACTGTTGATGGATTTGCATAGAGGGTTGGTAACCAAGCATCATAATCATATCCGCCAGACCATTCTGTTTCTTGTGAAGAAATCATGTAGTTGAAATTATGGCTATTGAATTCAGCAATATCTTGAACCGCCATTAAGCATGCGTCATAAGCGATAAATTCGAGATTATCACTAATGCCACGTGTTTGCTTTGCGGCAGTTACTGCTGCATCAACTTCGTTACTATATAAACCGTCACCATCATGATTGTCATCAAAGCAGCAACCATCCATAGCACCACCATGGTTCCACATGAATAAGCCATATTTTCTTGCTGGGTAGGCTTGAATGCCCCATTCTAAGAAGTCTTGCAAGGTTGAGGATTCACCCATGCTTGCATCTTCAACAGCATCAATCTTTTTCATTGCTGTACTGGAGCAACCACTAATATTGCCGATTTCCCATCTTCCAAGTTCGTCATTCTTGACGTTTGGCATTCTCCAGTAAGTACAACCACCAGTTTCAACGGCAATGTTAACAGTACTTGGTTGTTGACTTCTGACACTAAGAATTTCTTGTAAGTCACTCTTAGCAGAACCGCCACCTTGGCTCACTGAATCGCTTTCAAGGTTTGAACCACAGACATAGAACAATAAAGTCCATTCATCCAATTGAACTGTTGAAACAGTTACAGTACATTGAGCGGTGAATCCACCATCATGTGTTGTAGCTGTAATAACTGCGGTACCTGCAGCAACACCAGTAACTAAACCAGTATTGGCGTTAACTGTAGCTTTTGATGTATTTGAAGAACTCCATGTCACAACTTTATCTGTAGCATTAGAAGGAGAAACTGTTGCGGTCAATGTAATTGATTGGCCGACAGCAACTGAATCAGTTGATTTCACCGAGACTCCAGTTACGGCAACGGTGTGTACTGTAATAGTACATGTTCCAATAACATCATCTCCGTTTTCATCATGACCAGTACATGTGATTGTTGCTGAGCCTTGAGCAACAGCTGTAACTAAACCATTAGCATCAACAGTAGCAATATTTGTATTGTTGGATGACCAGGTTACATTTGTTTGGTTTGTATCAGATGGGGAGAATGTTGGTTCTAATGTTATAGACTCACCAACTGCAAGATTTTGATTTGTTAATGAGATTGATTCTGGATACACAGGATTAGCCACACCTAATGTCAATGTCAAACTGTAGAAGTAAATACGTTTACCATTAGTTTCGGTTTCAACTTTAACATAGGTAGATTCTTGAGAATCACTATTGAAGCTTGTTGTGACGAAGTCAGCGGCAGTAGATGAATTAATCGCTACTGACTCACCAGATGTATTGGCACTAGTGGAAATCTTTACGGTCGCATTAGAATCATTGTTGTAATATTTGGCTCTAATTGTAATTCCAGTAACGACTGTAGAACTGAAACTGAATGTGAGTGAGCCAGTTCCACTACCTTTACCTAAACGAATTCCGGTATCGCTTGAGTAATATGTGCTTCCGCTAGATTCGGCATCAGTCAAGGTTATTCCGTCAGTCGTGAAGTCTGATGTTGAAGCGGTATATGTTGCATCATTTGTTCCACTAGCAGCAGAAACAATTGTAGCGGTTGTTGTAACTTTATTTTTGACTGTCACTGAACAGGTAGCTTGTTTGTTACCATCTTCAGATGTAGCAGTAATTGTAACTGGTGTGTCTTTTAATGTAACAGCATGAGCTGTAACAGTTGCGGATGCTCCATTACCAGAAACGCTAACTCTAGAAGCATCACCAGATGTCCATGTCACATTTTGATTTGTGGCTGTTGTTGGGTTAAATGTTACTGATAAATTTGCAGATTCATTTACATACAAACTTAACGATGTTGGGGCCATAGTGATGTCAATCACTTGAATGGCTGAAACAGTTAGACTAACTTCATCATAGATTGTAGAGTTAGATGTTGAGACAATTCTAACTTTCCATGCACCAGCAACACCGAATGGTGATGTCATTGGTTTGGTTACGCCATTAGGATCTAATAAGGATGCTGACAAACCATTTTCAGATAAATTACTATAGTAAACTGTCTTATCTGCAGAGCTCACGTTGTAATGCATATCAACTTCGAGCGCTCCACTAATGGAGTTGGATAATGTATCAGCGGTTGTGAATGCACTTGTGGTCATACGAGCACTAATGCTTGTTAGATATGTGTAAACGCCGACATTAAGTTGAATCTCAACAGGAATATAAGAACCATAGCTAACAATTAAGGTATATGTTCCAGCCGCTGGGAATTTAGCGGCGGTATTGATAGCGTTATTGTTTGAATCCTTAACAACATAACTATATTGAGATGATGTTAATGTTTTTGGAGAACTATTTGAGAATGTAGCTTTAACAACTAAGTTGTTGTCATTATCAAATGTGGAATTAGTTGTATAGCTGTCTTTATTTGAATCGGTTGCGGTAAAACCAGTTTCATCATCGGGAACATTTGGATCAACTGATTCGACAAATTTATACAAAACCATTCTTGGATTGTCTACTAATGAATCGACAACAACGCCGGATGTTGGCTTATAGAATTTAATACACCAGTCCGCATCGTAAGCGGTTGTTGTGTTAACACCAGCAACGCCAGCATGCATACAGAGAGGATATATGACATCATCTGCAGCATTCCAATATAAATGGGCTGTTCCGTCCTCAAAAACAACAGAACAATCATCTGCG
This sequence comes from uncultured Bacilli bacterium, assembly GCA_905236395.1. Lineage (GTDB taxonomy): Bacteria > Bacillota_I > Bacilli_A > RFN20 > CAG-826 > RUG13091. Next base: position 9,381 of record CAJOPR010000053.1, on the reverse strand, counting down.
GTAGTACCGGATTCTAAACGGTTACTTCCTTGTGACCCATAAATATATTTATTGCCATAATTTCCACCATTCATATAGACAGAATATCCGCCACTCATGGTAGCTAAAGTAACACTACAGACTGGCTCATCGTGAATAATGCCATTATCTAATGTGACTGTTTGATGAGCATTATTAGAATATGAGCTGTTGAATGCATATCCAACGGTATCGGAATACTCAAAAACAAGCATATATGTACCCGACCAGTCGGATTGATTCTCGGTGACTTTTTCATAATAATCGTCACCAGTGGTGTTTAATCCTTCTTGAGCATCTGGATTTTCAACACATGTATATGAGAATGTGACAGAAGTTAAATTAACATTAGATTCAGAGGCGGACAATTCGATGTAATATGGGTTGCTTCCTAAGGAATATGGTTGTAATGAAGTCATGGTTGTATAACCAGACCAATTACTACCATCATAAGAAGATCTAAATTTAAGTGTGCCGCCTGAGAAGTTGGCGACTACTTGATAAATAGAACGGATGTGATCTTTATTCACAATCTTGCCACCATTAGCGATGACCGCGTGGCCACCACTCATAGATGAGCAGCTAGTGTAATCAAAATCAACATGGTAATCACCACTATCGGTGGTTATTGTTTTTGTACCTGAATAACTAGAACCAGATACTCCGTTTGAATTGTTTAACGTGAGTGTATACGATCCAGCCTGCGTAGGAGTGCTGAATGGGGTACCACTTTTGAAGATGATAGCCGATAATGCTAAGCCGACAACGATCATTGCACTAGCGGTAACTATCCCTAATGTTTTCCTTCTGTCCATAAGTAAACCTCTTTCGTCGCGACATGAGCGCGAGAGATAATTTTAACACGTGCGCATTCTATATGTAAGTGAAAAAACACAATCGAGTAATTAGTTCGACTGTGCCTTCTTTTTATGTATCAAATATTTAATTCCCACGACCAGGAAGTGAATAATTACTCCAGTAGTCACATAGCAGAACACAATTAGCAGTGTCCAGACTAGGTGATGGACGTTATCACTGATCTCATGGAGTATTGGGAATGTATGACCATCGTAGAAATAGAAATAGTCGCATCCAGAGAAATGGTCAAATATCCACATCGCTGTTCCTAAGATACCAAACGCCGCTAAACCGTAGAAGATATCTTTAATCTTCAAATCATAATATCCGGTCACTAACATCAATACTGGAACAATAAATATAATTCCGTGATAGGTGAGAGATTGGAAACCAGAATATGAGAATGCGGATCTGCCCACAGGTGGGCATCCCACGAATAAGGTAATGAATCCCATAATCATGTTAACGATAACTAAAAAGTTACTCGCTGCGGTTCTCACTATCTTGTTTTTCATAAATATGGCGAGTGGAAATACATAGAAGAACATTAAGCAACTATGAAGTGGTAAATCACCTTCTAAATTGAATGGATGACCGCTTGGATCTTGTGCGCTTTGCACCCACGTCATGACATAGTATGAAATAGCCACTGCAAAACCAAAAGCCCAAAGGGCTATCAAAGTAATTTCTACAGTCTTTCTGCTCTTTTTGTATAGTAAGAAAGATAGTCCTACCGCAGTGGCAATAATGAAAAAGATAAAAACAAGATGATCCCATTGAAATGCATAGGGAGGTTCTCTATTTAACCAGTCTCTACTTAAGAAAAAATCCATGCGTCTATTATATAACAAAAAACCAGGCTCGAGGCCTGGCTTTGTTTTGAATATTTTTTTACTGATTAATATGGGTTATTAACGTAATGTGCCATAAAGACGGCTGGTTTACCATCTTCGGTAGCGGATGGGAACACTACTTCTAATTCATAGTAGTTATCTAATTCCGCTAATGGGACGAGAACATAATGTTGTCCACCGGATTCAACGATTGAACTTTCTGGGAAAGCGTTGACGTTTTCATCTGCTAATCCAACTGGTGCCCAATTAATTGTTTCACCAATGTGTTCACCTTTTAAGCAAATAGATGTTGCGCTAGAAGAGAACTGAATGGCTTTATAACCTGTTCCTTTCGCTAAATCCGCTTGGCTAAATGTGAACTTCATGTAGTCTTCTGAATAGTAGCGAGCGTTATCGCTATCTTTAGTCATATGAGTCGCTGGATCTGTACTAAGTGTGATATCACCAGTTTCTTCATTATATGCTTCGACATCAGTAACATCCATAGAAACTGAAGCGATGCTGGTGGCATACATTGGAACAGATGCTCTGAATTCAGCTTCGTGTTCAAATGGTTTGACTGCTTCAACACTGTATTCTTGAGACATCATCTTGAAAGAATCTCTAACTGGTTCATTTAATAAGGCGCCTGTCTTTAAATCATGATCCACGTAGACTTCTTCTAACCAATAATAGGACATTGGAGCGCCAGTTTTAGACATCTGGAAAATACCTTGTTTTCTTGATGTTTGGAGATAATTGAAAGTACCATAAGCACTGTCTTCATATACATGAGCGTCTCTAACATCCCCGTGGGTTGAAACGTAGATGAAGAGGTAAGAATCTTCTACTTCCGCGATGAAGAATGGCAAGAAAGATCCACCGAAAATAGCTTCGCCTATGGCCTCTGTTGCGCCAGACGCATATGCAGCTTCCATGTGATTATCGATATAGTATTCTGGAATTTCACCTAATGACCAGAATTCTAAAGCGTCAGATCTACCTTCATGATAATTGTATGAGACGTCATATGTTTGTGTTTCTCTTGCGTCGATATAGCCGATACTTTCAAAAGAACTTGCTGGAGAATCGCTAACGTATCCAGATATAAACTGTTTGTAGCTTATTTCTTGAGTACAAGTGAACACATCATTGCTATATAGTTGATATTGTTCTTCAACACACTCATAGACTTCAAATTCATTTAAGAGCTCTCTATATTCTGGTGAATAGGAAACAAGATTCACGCCGGTGATTGAGTATAGACCCGATTCAATCAAAAGCATGGATATCTCCATTTCGTCCTCGCTTTGAACTGGCATAGCGTTATCAAAGACAAAGAATTGAGCTTCATCAAATGATTTAGGAAGTTCATATTTGCTGGCTGGTTCTGGTGCTGGACCTGGACCTGGATCTGGTGCTGGCTCCGAAGATTCTTCTGTAGAACTTGGAGTCACTGGAACTTGTTTATTACAAGCGGCCAACATAAGTGCGCCACAAGAAAGAACAAGTAAAGAATAATGTAAAAATTTCTTCATAATATTCCTCCAAAATTATTTTACTTAAGGTCATTATAACCGATAAATCGCTTATAACGTTATGAAATAGTCAAAATATGTCGATTAATTAAGCAAAAATAAAGGCAACCTCATTACGAGATTGCCATATTTTATACGTGTTAAGCGCGTTAATTATGCGCCATAAGTATTAACAACAGTTCTCCAGTTGGTGAAGTTTGTTTCACTAGAGGTATAAACGGATGATTTATAGCACCGATTGCTTGTGGAGAAGAATAAGCATAAACCATTGCTTGCACCAGCTTCATCACCATTGTATTTGTAGATGACTAAGTCGTTTAAAGCAGATTTAACAGCACTAATCTTTCCAGATAAGCTTGAGAATGCACTTAATTTTCCAACTTCATCCAAGAAATCAACGACGTCGAATGTCCCAAAATAATCACAACCGTAACCATAAATGTAGGCATTTGTAACTGGATCATAATCGAAGATATCGTAGTTATCTTGATACCAAGCAATAGTTTCTTGAACGGTTTCACCATATTGAGCAGCTTCATATTCTAATTCAGACATTTCAATCTTGTCGTTAGCGTATGTTTTGACGTTTTGTTTTAGATAATCTCTGAATTTGGATTTGTCGCCATTGTTGTATGAATTGATGCAACTACCAGCAGAGGAAGCAAAGTCTTCAAATGCTTCTTTATACGCAGCCATCTTAGATAAATCTAAGACTGATTGTGTTTGGTCGTTAGCGTAGTAGCTACCATATGTTGATTCATATGCATCAACAAATCCTTTTGCAGCAGCTTTTAAAACTGTTTCAGTGTCTTTACCAGCATATAAATCGTCTAACCATGAAGTATATTGATATCCTTCACCCGCTTCCGTTTCTTGAGAACAGAGCATGTATTTAAAGTATTGGCTATTGAATTCAGCAACATCTTGAACCGCCATTAAGCAAGCATCATAAGCGATGAATTCAAATTTTTGTCCTGTCATTCCAAGTGTTGTCATAGCACCAGAAACAGCAGATTTAACTTCACTATTCATTAAGTAATTGTTGCTATAATTTTCGTCAGCACAAACGCCTTGCATAGCTCCGCCATGATTCCAAAGAATCAAACCAATATTCTCTGATGGATATTTTTGAACACCCCATTCAAGGAAGGATTGAAGAGTTGTGGATAAACCCATACTCACTTTATTAACATCCTCCTGATGAACGAGTTTCTTATTTTCAACTGTCCATCTAGATAATTTGTCTTGGTGAGCTTTAACTTGGGTGTTTGCCCATCCTTCAGCACCACCGCATTCTAAAACAATGTTGACGTTGCTTGGCTGGCCATTAACAGATAAGATTTCAGAAATATCTTCACTAGCTAATCCTAGCGGCTTATTTACAGGATCATTATATCCATCGTAGCCATTTCCACTTTCAAGGTTTGAACCACACATATAAATCAGGATGGTCCATGGACGTGAAGGTCCGGCTGGTTGAGATGAAGAGCTTCCACCACTGGAACCACCTTGAGAGGATGTTTCAGAACTCTCATCACCAGGAATGAGACTGGTGAGTCTATCTAGTAGATTACAACCGGACAGCACAAGTGTTCCGGCGATTAATGCACTAAGTAATAATTTCTTTTTCATATTAGTTCCCTCCTCGGGATATACTATTGTATATGTATAAAAAAATATTAGCAATTGAAACTCTTGCTAATATCAAATATTTTTGATTGCTTCTCACTTATTTGTTTTCAGCGAGATAGGAATTTCTGGCTTTAGTAACGCGCTTGTTATCGTACATTTCCGCATCAGCGCGACTGAAAACGGTAACAAAGTCTTTGTCTTTGTTCTTGTTATAAACAGCGACACCAAAAGCGATTGGTGCGTCATCCAACAAGGATGTGGCTTTCTCATGAGTGCTATCGATTCTTTCGTGTAATTCACGAATTAATCTTTCTCTATTCACATAATCGGTGTCAGTTAAAATAACTGCAAATTCATCACCACCGATACGGTAGATTTCACTATTTGGAAATGACTCTTCAATGATCTTTGTGCATCTAATTAAGAGCTTGTCACCTTCACCATGACCATATGTATCGTTTGTGATCTTCAATCCGTTAATGTCAAAGATGGCAATAGCAAACTTAAAGCTGGATTCTTTCATTTTTAATGAAATCTCTTCGACTCGTCTATCATAAGCAAGCTTATTTGCGACTTCAGTCAATGCGTCTTTATCTCTATCAATTTCCGCATTTCTTCTCATGACCATATCTCTAACACGAATACGACCAACGAAGATAGAGATTGCGATACCCGCAACAGTGAAAATAGAGGCATCTAAGATATCAGTGACAACCACTGATGCAGATGTCTTATAGACTAGGGTAAGTGGAATATAGACACATAAACCAAGGAATGGAATAATACCAATTCTAATTGGTCTATCTAAAGTAACTAACGCTAAGCCGATAACTAAACCAGAGTAAACAACCGCGGGTCTATCTCTCTCAATGTATGTGCCTGTATAGATAAACACCGCGAGAATGATAATTGAGGCAACATAAATGATTGGAAGCAAAGCTTTCGTTGGAGATTTAAGAACTAAAAAAGCTAGAACAAAGAGAATCATTGTTCCGGCTAAAATGCCAAATGGAACGACATAATTCTGATGTGAAGGATCCACTAACGCGAAGACAAATAAACCAACGAAAAGAATTTCTAAAATAATAGAAACGACTTTCCACACACGGTGGTTTTCTTCCGCGATAAGGGGGAGGATGTTGTTATATTCTTCTTCGCTGACACCAGCGCACAAGACATGTTCTTTAAACGAATGCTTAGCCATCAATAACTATTTTAATACTCCAAAAACTAAATAGAAATATGGAAATAGGGACATCATTAAACTAAAATGATGGGTATGAAAAAGAATAACGGATTAAAAGCCTTTATAGCGATTTTATCTATTCTTGCTTCTTTAGCAGCCGCGGCGTTTTCCATCTATTTGGGTGTCTTAGGAACCTGGTGGTTTATCGTTATCGGTTGCTACTTTATCACTGAAGCTTTAATGATTTTTATTGGATCTCTCATCAAAGATGAGTATAAGGGCATGAGAGTGTTTGGTGTCGCTCAGATCATCGGCGTCCTCATCATGATGGACTTCCTTTTAGTGATGATCTTATGGAATGACTATCCAACACATCTAATCCCATTCAATCTCTCATACATCGTCTATGGCGCATGCGCAGGTGTTAAGCTCTTAACATGCCTCATTGCCACTATTGCTAATAAGAAACATTACAACCCAATGATGCATGCATTTAGAAATGGTGATTTGCTCACTGTCTTCTATTTCATCCTCATCGTTGAGTTAATCATCACCAACTACTTCTTCCCAGGAACTGGAGATGGTTTGTTAAAAGAGAAACCAATCTGGATTTACGTCATCGATGTAGGCGCTAACGCCACACTCACAATACTCGCTGCGTTACTCGCATTATCCACAGACATATACGCTAAGGAAAGAGAAGTCTTATCCACAGGCGGAAAGATTAAACATGTCATTACTTGGTTCAACGATAACGAACTCAGTATGTTCTTTGGTTTAATCTTCACATCCTATCTTGCTGTCTTAGCGTTCATCAACGCCAGAACTAGCTGGTTCTATGTTTTCTTGGGTCTATATTACATACTGACTGCGTTAGTGAGATTCATTAACTACATTTGGCACAGAATCATCCTTAAGAAGGTCGGAAACAATCAAATCAGAGAGAATCGATATTCTTCCTTCATTCTCTTATTTGACTCCCTAGCGTTCCTGTTCTTGAGTAATGTGATTGCCGCAGGCGCAATCATCATCATGCTCGATAAGAGCAATACCGGCACAAATATTTATTTGTTCCTATTTATGATTGTTCCATTTGGCATCATGCGTTTCGTTAACGCAATTAAAGAAATTAAAAATGGCAGAGTCAATAACAATACCTATAAGTTAGGTTTAGGACTTATGTCCTTAATCACTGGTTTCTTCGCTATTTTAGAAATCTTAGCCATCTTATCTCATGGTATGAATATTACTTTAAAGTACATCTTAATCATCTCCATGGTTGTGATCGTTAAGATTGTCGTTATCGTTATTTGTATTATCTTCTTAGTCCACTTCTTCAGAAGTTTAATTGTGAACCGTAAGAGCAAAGAAAAAAGATGAAAAAAATTCATATCAGTAAAGAGAAACTTAAAAAGTATCTAAAGATCGGTATCGTCTTATTAGTTCTCATCGCTATAAGCGTCGGTCTGTATTTCATCTTGAGACACTTTGGTCTTACTGATGTTGAAACATTAAAAGGGTTCTTAAAACAAGCTGGACCATGGGCGATTATCATCTATATCGTTCTAAGAGTGCTCTGCACTATTTTCTTATCATTCATGCCAGCGTGTTCAATGGTCTTTGACCTATTGTCTCTCGCTGCTTTTGATTACTTACACCCAGTACTCATCTTCCTTATCTGTTTCACCAGTGTTTTATTAACATCTGTGACAATGGATCTCATCGGTCGTTTCGGTGGTAACAAAGCCATTATCAAAATCTTAGGTAAAGAAGATTACGAAGAGGCTAAAGAGTTAATACAAGAAAAAGGAATGGTCTACGTTCCTGTTATGTACTTGCTCCCCATCTTCCCAGACGACGCAATATGTATGGTCAGTGGGGCCACAAAGATGAACTTCTTAGTCCACTTCATTGAAATCTTCTTATGTAGAGGTATTGGCTGCGCCACTGTCATATTTGGTGTTCAGATTATTCCTAGTGAAGTATCATCCTTCACCAGCCATAACCCATTAGATTACATGCGTGTGGGTGTGATAATCATCGCTTATCTCGCATTACTCTTCTATATGACTAGAAGAATTGATAAGTGGCTCACTGCTTACTTGAAGAACAGAAAGAAAAAATAGGCGTTAGCCTATTTCTTTTTTTATCTAAATAGAATTAAATCATTTCTGAAGCATGTATCTAGAATCTTGCTTTTCCATTTCTTTGGTAAGGAATCAAAAAGATTTTTTAATTCTTCCATGTATTTCTTACTCGCCACAATGTATTGCATCAAGTATCTAATCGATTCTATGTCTTTTTCTCTCTTGTCTTCTTTGCGTTTATCATTGATTAATAGTTTTTGAAGTATATAAGATGCTGGAGAAGCTACTTTAACATTGAGTCCATAATAATTAACTTCTATGTAATTCGATGAGAATATCTCAACATACGATAATGACTCAGCATAAATATTGGTGTTACCAACTTTCACACAAGATAATTGACCGCGATTTAGCTTAGTTAAAAATTCAAGTTCAAACGAACCCTCTGGTGAGATAAACGTGGTTTTGCTTGTTAATGTATCGTGAATGACATCAAAGTTAATATCCTTTAAACAATTGATTGTGTCTTTTTTCTCTCTAACCGATTTAACATTAGGCACATAGAAATCAACGTCCAAAGTTCTAATTGTGGAATCGAATTGTTCAAATACTTTTTCGTAGAACAAAAGACACCACGAGCCGATCAAAATGACATTTGATAGTACTCCGGTTTGATCTAACACTTCTAAAACATCTCTTAACTTTTGTTCACTAATTTTCATATACCATGTACGCTCTCTTTAACTTTGACAATTCTATAACTGAATCTCTGAGATTCTTTTTGACTCTATGATATTCCTTACTAAGTTCAATTTGCCTCTTAGCATTTTCTTCATCTTCCTTACCTAAGTATTCAGATACAACAACACCATTTTCTCTTCGTTTTCTATACACGTAAAAGGAATTGCCTATTTTTCGTTTAAAAATAGAACCACGTGGAAGAGACTGGAGCATTACGTTATAATGAACTATAACTTTCTCAAGTCTTTCGATTTCTTCTTTTAAAACACCTTGAAGTACAGACATAACTTTTCCCTGATTTAATTATAAGTATTTGCACAACTTTTGTATAGTTTTTATTGTTTTGTTGTGCAAGTTTTTCTCATGTGTGAAAGCAAGGACACAGGAAAAGAATGCAAAATATTTGATTATGTATATAATATTCACTAACGAAAGGAGAATTAACTATGCAATTTGTCAAAGAACGTTTAGGTAAATGGATTACCGCT
>CAJOPR010000052.1 GCA_905236395.1 uncultured Bacilli bacterium | reverse complement strand
TTCGCCCTTGAGGAGGGCGGCTAGTATTAGAGGGCTAATATATGCCCGTCTATGAAAAACCACCGGATTGTCCGGTGGATATTTATTGTTATCTAGATTAATCTTTGATTAAACATTTTCACGAAAATTTGTCGGAGAAAAAATCGCGATAAGCCCCCTTATTTATATTAGGAGGGCTTTTTATGAAGAAGAAAAATAAAAAGGCTCAGCTTAAGAGAAAGAAAGAATTCAGATTTCACAGAATTAATTTGCCATCAGATGAGGCAAGAAATAAGAAAATGATGCATCCAGCATATGTTTTCTTGGAAAAAGGAAATATCTTTATTTATGTGACTCTGACACATTCCAGCCAAGTAAAAAATCACATTGTCATCAAGTTAAGAAAAAATCCAAACCCAAAAGATCAGAGTGACGCTTATGTTGTTGACGAAATCAGAGAAGACACCAAGGATAAATTTAGTAGAAGGTTGTCTGATTGGGAGCTTGATCCATTAGATGATGCCTTTATCAGAAAATTAAAAAAAGATGATTCCGCCACCTGAACTGAATCAAGTCTTGGCGCTGGACGACCAAGGTCCGACAAATCATCTGCCATTATTTAATCAAAAAGTAGTTAGAAAAACAACTTGTTTTAATAAAAAATGAGAACCGAACAGGGCTCACGCGCATCCTTGGGTTCTCTACCGCTAGTTTTAGTCTGTTTCCACAGGGGAAGACTAACGTCATTCTTTTTTGGGAACGTCTTGCTGGCGATTATTACTCTTACCAGTAGCTGACATTATTATATAAAACGCACAAATATTATCAAGAATGAAAAAAAAGATGATTCCGCCACCCGAGTAAACTCGGCTTCTGGGCGCTGGAGAACTAGCTCCTCAAATCATCTGCAACAATTTAATCAAAAATGTAAGCCTGTTTCAATGTTTTTGTTGTAGCGGTATCTAAAAAGTAGTTTACTAAAACTAGGAGGAATTCTATCCATGGAAGAAGAAAAGAAAGAATTAGAAGCCGAAAAGGTTGAAGAAGCACCTGTTGAAGAAAGACCAGTCGATGCTGAAGAAGATCTTAAGAAAGCGTTAACCGCATTCATTCTTGCTCTCGTCGCATTCGTTTTAATCGAAACAGGTTTAGGCGGAATTATCTGTGGTGCAATCGCTTTAGGCATGTTAAAGAAGATTTCTGGAGACGTCCAAAAGAAACCACATGCTATCTTTATGAAGATTGCTAAACCAGTCGCTATCGTGTCACTTATCCTTGGCATCTTAGTGTTAGTCGGCTTAGTTATTTGGGGCATTGTCGCTCTTATCATGTTCATCGTTGCCGCGATTGCAGCAGCTGCTGAAAGTGGAATGGCATCCATCGCCCTCTTATTCTAATCCTCAATAAGAAACAAAGAAGGAGCTTAGGCTCCTTTTTTCTTTTACTTTTTTATTATTGATAGAAAACACGTTTTCTAATAGAATAATCGCATATGGACTGGCTAATTTGGCACAAATACAACAAAGAAATGGCTCACGCTAATGAGTATGAGCTCACACCATATTTATCAAAAGATAAGAACGCTCCAGTAGTGGTGGTTTGTCCTGGTGGTGGCTATCACATGATTGCCTCCTTTATTGAAGGACATCCTGTCGCTGAGTATTTCCAAAGCAAAGGCTTTAATGCTTTTGTCTTAAGATATCGCGTTAGAGAGAAAGCACATTATCCTCATCCCCTTGAAGATATCGCTCACGCTTTAAAGGATATCAAGGAAGTATATGGACTATCTCTAGATAACTATGCCTTATGCGGATTCTCCGCAGGAGGACATATGTGTGGTCTCTTTGGTGTCAAAGAATATGGATATGAACTTTATGGTTTTCCAAAACCAAAACTATTAATGCTCATCTATCCAGTGGTCAGTTTAGAAAAAGAGATTACCCATCGTAATACCAGAAGACACTTTGCTGGAGAAAAAGATCCCGAAGCAGCGGAGATTGGTTGTATCCATCATCACATCACTCCTGATTATCCAAAGACCTTTATTTGGAGAGGAGATAATGATAGATCTGTCAAACATATCAACAGTGACTTATTAATTGATGAATTACTTAAGAATAATGTTGAATGTGAATATTACAAATATAAGAAAGCCGCGCATGGCACTGGTTTAAGTGAAAAGACGGAAGCTAAGGGCTGGGCGGATAGGGCAATTGCCTTTTGGAAGAAGTAAGCGAGAAATCGCTTTTTCTTTTTAAGAAAAAAGCACCGTGTGGTGCTTAAATCTTATTAATTAACTCTTTCGCTTGCTCTTGTTTCTTAATTGGATAAGAGATCACTAGTGCTTCGTTTTTAAATCCGAGTTTCTTGATTTGCTTTTGCACTGTTTTAGCTTTCTCACCAGCGGGATAGACAATAAACTTGGTGGTTTCTTTATTGAAACTATATTTGCTTAATAAGTCATTGATCGGAGTGGAGAATCTGTCGTTCCAAATTGGGGAACCAATAATCACTTCATCATTTTCTTTTAGTTCAATTGATAAGGGATTAATCTTTCTTTTCGCATTAAGCATAGCTTTGCCACCGTGATGGAGGATTCTGAAGAAACCTGGTTTACCAATTGGTTTCACTGTGGTGACTCTAACTGGTTCATATCCTTTATCTTTTAATAACTCGGCAAGATAGTCACCGTTACCGGTAAGGGAATAATAAATGAAATATTTCATATTGTTTATCCTTTCAAATATAGTTTTCTTTGATAATTAACCGCTTCTTCAGTGACGTTAATACCTAACGCTTTTAAGGTATTTCTATCAACTTCTGAAAGAATCGTTGTGCTATGGAGTTCTAATCCCTTTAATTTAGGAATTTGTCTTAACGCAAGTTCCGCAAGAGGATTGGTGTTAGCTTGAATGGATAAGGCTAATAAGATTTCCTCCGCACGTAAACGGACGTGAGATTTATGTAAGTGTTTCATCTTCAACTGTTGAATTGGTTCAATAACACTTGGAGATAATAGATAAATTGATTTATCAATCTTGGCTAAATGCTTTAGGGTATTTAGTAATGTTGCTGCGGAAGCTCCTAATAAGGAGGATCTATGACCGGTGATGATTTTACCATTTGCTAATTCGATAGCGATGCTTGGTTCGCCTTCTTTTTCCGCAACTTCAATCGCCTTAGCGACACATTTTCTATCTTCTGGATGAACACCCGCTTTTGACATGAGGAGATCCATCTTCTCTAAAGAGTCTGGAGATAGTTTACCTAAGAAGATTTTTAACTTTGCGTCATAGTATCTTCTGATAATCTCTTTCTTGCTAGCTTCCATGACGGCTTCTTCATCATTGATGGCCAAGCCCACCATATTAACCCCCATATCTGTTGGTGAATTATATGGTGTGGAACCATAGATCTTTTCAAAGATAGCCTTAAGTAGTGGGAAGACTTCTACGTCACGGTTATAATTAACCGCGGTTTTGCCATAGGCTTCTAAATGATATGGGTCAATCATGTTGACGTCATTTAAATCAATAGTTGCCGCTTCATAGGCTAAGTTCACTGGATGATTTAAGGCTAAGTTCCAAACAGGGAATGTCTCATATTTCGCATATCCGGCGTGGACACCGTTTTTGTTATCTAGATAAATCTGCGATAAACAGGTAGCCATCTTACCACTTCCTGGACCAGGTGCGGTCACTACGACAAGTGGTCTAGTGGTTTTTACATATTCGTTTTTGCCTAAACCTTCATCGCTGACGATAAGAGGGATGTTCTGTGGATAGCCATTGATCTTATAAGATTTGTAAACAGCGATACCGTTGTTTTTAAGTTTTTGTTCAAACTCTAAGACATTTGGTAGTTCTTGATAGAAAGAGATGACAATTGAGGAGACCAATAAGCCCGCTTCGACGTAAGCATCGATAAGTCTCAAGACATCTTCTTGATAGGTGATACCGATATCTCCTCTAATCTTGTTAGAGTTAATATCATTCGCATTGACGACGATGATGATTTCCGCTTTATCTTTGATACCTAATAACATCTGAAGTTTACTATCAGGTTGGAAACCAGGTAATACACGTGAAGCGTGATAGTCATCAAAAAGCTTACCGCCAAATTCGAGGTAAAGCTTGTCACCAAATTTGCTTATTCTTTTAAGAATATTTTCTCTTTGTATAGTTAAATATTTGTTATTATCAAACGGAAGTTTTTTCATAATGGAATTATGATAATACATTTGTATTAATTTTTTAATAAGTAAATTACATTTTTGTAAAAGAAAAGTCTCTCGACTGAGAGACCTTCTTATATGGTAATAACTATTGCTTATTTTTCTTCTTTCTTCTCTGTTTTGACAACAGCGACGACGACATCTGGAACCTTAACAAACGTTAAGACAACTTCCAAGACACCGATTAAGCAAACAATAATACCAAAGACGATTAATTGGACACCCCATTTAATCACTGGATCGCTTCCAACGCATAATGCGCCTAAGACGATCGCGGCGACAGAGACGACGATAGCAACAATAACGGCCACTAAGATGGCGTTAACTTCCTTCTTAATGATTCCTTGGACTAAGTTGATAATTGCGTCGATGAAGATAACTGCGCCGATACAGATTAATAAGTAAGGGATTACTGTTAGTAAGATGCTAATTAAGCTCGCACCATATTTAGCAACTACTAATGAGATACCTAATGCTAAGACAATAGCGCCTGGAAGTGCGACCACTAAGAAGCCTTTCTTGGCTAAGATGGTGACAACCACTCCGAGAGCTAATGCTAAAGCACCCACAACAATTAAGATGACACCTAATGTGATGGAGATACCGTCTAAAGCATTCTTGGCGGTTTCTGGATCGTTTCCACCCATAGCCGCACCGGCAACGATACATAAGATACCAACCACAATAATGATTGCAGCGGTAATCCATTTACCTAAACGTTCTTTGACAAATTGCATAGTTAATTCTCCTTTCGTTAGTGAATATTATATACATAATCAAAT
>CAJOPR010000051.1 GCA_905236395.1 uncultured Bacilli bacterium | reverse complement strand
CTTAGAAGTGGCACAAACGACGTGGCTCTCGCTGTTTCTTTAGCGAAAGCATTAAGACTCGAAAATGAGAAAATAAGCGAGAATTACGCAAAAATTGCTGCAATTTCTGAATATTTGAAGGAATATCTGGTTTCTCGTTCAGACCTATATGAACTAAATAGTGGTGATAATCCATACATCGTTAACTTCTCCACTAAGACCAAGAAAGCCAGTGTCATTGTCGAAGCATTATCTGGTTGTGGTGTGATGGTATCATCTACCAGTGCATGTCACGCAAAAGAAGAACCAATTAGCTATGTGGTTCAAGCATTAGGCAAGGGTGATCAACTCGCTCATAATACTGTTCGTGTCTCATTTTCTAGCGATAATTCCTTAGAGGATGTAAAGGCGTTAATATTTAACCTAGAATCGCTCATCAAGGAGATTAAATAATGATTACGTATGATCACATTATGGTTCGCTTTGGTGAACTCTCCACAAAAGGAAAAAACAAGATTGATTTCATTCGTGTTTTATACAAGAACATCCTTCGTGCATTGAAGGAATTTTCTGGTTTAGAAATCTATATGAGACATGACCATATCTACGTGGTTTTGCACGATGTCGATTACAAGCCAGTTATTGAAAGATTACAAGAAGTCAGTGGCATTCAAGGCCTCTCCTTAGTCCATAAAGAAAAGGACAGAGAAATTGAAAACATTAAGAAGGTTGCTCTTGAACTTATCAAACAAGAAAAAGGCAAAACCTTTAAAGTGAAAGTTAAAAGAGTGGATAAGAAATATCCAATGGTTTCCGATGAAATCACCAGAGCTGTTGCTGGTTATATTTTAAAGAATACCGAAAACTTATCTGTTGATGTCCATAATCCTGACATTCTTCTATCCATAGAGGTCAAGGAAGAGGCGATATATATCTTCTCCCATACTTATGAGGGCGCCGGTGGATATCCTCTTGGAGTGGGCGGAAAAGCTATGCATATGCTCTCTGGTGGTATTGATTCCCCGGTGGCGGCCTATCTCTTAATGAAAAGAGGTGTGCAAATTGAATGTATTCACTTTGCTTCTCCTCCATACACGCAGGTAGGTGTGATATATAAATTAGAAGATTTACTGAAAGTACTTAATAAATATCAAGCTAGAATTAGACTTCATATCATCCCATTCACTAAGATTCAAGAAGCTATCTATGATCACACGGATGAAAGCTATTGCATCACGATGATGAGAAGAATGATGTTTAGACTCGCTGATCGATTAGCGAAGATGAGACATTGTCCTGTCATCTCCAGCGGTGAATCTGTTGGCCAAGTTGCTTCGCAAACACTTCAATCTATGAGAGTAATTAATGAAGTGACTAACATGCCTATTATTAGACCATGCGCCACAATGGATAAAACAGATATCATTGATACCGCTATTAAGATTGGTACATATGACATCTCCATCAGACCATTTATCGATTGCTGTACAATCTTCACACCTAAGAGTCCAAAGACCGCTCCTAAGTTAGAGGATTGTCTCAAATACGAAGAAGAGTTTGATTACGAGCCATTATTAAAAGAAGCTCTTTCCAATACTGAGGTGAAGTTCATCTCAGATGAGGAAGAAGCAAAGGACGAATTACTATAAAAAGAAAACCCATTCAGATGAATGGGTTCTTTTAATTATCATAGATAATTATTTCGTATTCTTTTTCGCTAATTTGACTAAGTCTGCAAATGCAGCTGGGTCATTGATTGCGAGTTCAGAGAGCATCTTACGGTTGACAGCAACGTTTGCTTTCTTTAAACCGAACATGAACTTGCTATAAGAAATGTCGTTCATTCTGCAAGCAGCGTTGATACGTCTGATCCATAATTTACGATAGTCGCTCTTAAGTTTACGACGATCATTGAATGCATAGTTTAAGCTGTGCATGACTTGCTCTTTAGCTGTTTTAAAGAGTAAGTGTTTGCTTCCGAAGTAACCGGAAGCCATTTTTAATACTTTTTTACGACGAGCACGTGTAACTGTGCCACCTTTAACTCTAGCCATTAACGGTTACCTCCTTACTTGATGATGAGAAACTTAATTCTCTTGTAGTCAGTCTTATGGACTGATGCGGATTTCATTAAGTGTCTCTTTTGTTTTGTTGTTTTGTGTGGGGCTAAATGGGATACATAAGCGTGGTGTCTTGTGACTTTGCCACTGCCGGTGACCTTAATTCTTTTCATAAGGCCTCTTTTACTTTTCATTTTTGGCATGAATCTTTCCTCCTACTTTCTTTTTGGAGCGAGAATGGCAATCATCCAACGTCCATCCATACTGGATGGTTTTTCGACGACTGCGATTTCGCTTAATAATGCAATGAATTTATCCATCACTTCTTGACCGACTTCTAAGTGGGTCATTTGTCTTCCACGGAATCTAACACCCACTTTAACTTTGTTGCCATCTTGAATGAACTTGATAGCAGCGCGGGCTTTAGTTTCCATATCATGCGCACCGATTTGGGGAGTTAATTGAATCTCCTTAGTTTCAATGACATGTTGGTTTTTCCTGGCTTCTTTAGCCTTTTTCTGTTGTTCAAAACGGTATTTACCATAATTGATAATCTTGCACACTGGAGGCTGTGCGTTTGGTGCGACACAGAGTAAGTCTAAGTCATACTCATTAGCCTTTAATTGTGCTTCTCTTGAGGACATCACACCTAATTGTTCACCATTAGGTCCGATTAATAATACTGATGGGAAACGAACGAGTTCGTTAACCATATCTTTGTTTTGATTGTTTGGCTTACGATTGCCTTGGAAATTTGTGACGATAAATATCAACTCCTTTTGTCAAAAAAACGGATGCAAGCGTAGTGCACCCGTAACAATCTTAACCCCTAAGATGTAGCGTTAGCCAACCGATACGTGTCAGTCTGGCGAGAAGCGGGCGCCTCTGCTTTCTACCTTTTATTTGCGAAATAAATACTATCATTATTAATGATATGTGTCAACAATTAAAAAAGAGGAAGATTTCTCTTCCCCTTTGATGTTATTTCATGAGCTTT
>CAJOPR010000050.1 GCA_905236395.1 uncultured Bacilli bacterium | reverse complement strand
GAAGAACAAATCACTTGCTCTTCTACTATCTAATAGGCTTTGAGTTGTAATTTTTTCGCACACAATTTTGCATTATATTTTTTAATCGAAGATTACTTTATATAATAAAAAATCCACATTCAGCGAACGTGGATGTTTATGAATCTATTATCTATAACGATTTAATATAGGATTTTAATCGTCCGCATGCATCTTTTACATTTGCGAGTGATGTTGCAACATTAATTCTTATAAAGCCATTACCACCAGAACCAAATTGTTTTCCTGTGGAAACAAATAAGCCTGTTTTGTCTCTTAATTTTTTTGTAAAGGCATCCGATTCATTTGAATAATGTGAAATATCAATCCAAAGTAGGTATGTTGCGTCATTATCAATAAGTCTTAATTGAGGCAACTCTCTTTTAATGTATTCTTGGATGTATTTTTTATTGTTAAAAACGTATTCTCGCATCTCTTCGTGCCACTTCTGACCGTATGTGAACGCGGCAATCGTCGCGAAGCTGGCAATATAATTTGGTTCACCTATATCATCCATGCCAAAACCTTTAGAAATCTTCACTCTCAAGGCATCGTTTGGACATATTGCGACTGATGTTTGAATACCTGCTATATTGAACACTTTTGTGGGGCTCATTAAAGCGATCGCATTCTTGGATAATTTCATGATTGGATTATAGGAGATTCCGGGCTTAGTGATATCACAATGAATCTCATCAGATATCAATAAAACGTTAAATTTCTCGCAAAAAGTCACTATTTTTGCTAATTCTTGCTCATTCCAGATTCTTCCGACTGGGTTATGAGGATTGCATAAAAGGAGTACTTTATTGTTTTCATCTGATAGTTGTTTTTCAAGGTTTTGGAAATCAATTTTATACTCACCATTTTGATAAATTAATTGATTTTCCACCACCTTCAAACCGTTGTTTTCAATGCAGTGATAAAATACATGATAAACAGGTGACATTATGACCACACCAGAGCCTCTTGGAACTAGGTGTTTGAATATGGAATCGATGGATGCAACCACGCCTGAAGAGAAGACCATCCATTTTGTGTCTAAATCAATGTCATGATTCTTCTTAGCCCAGGCTTGATAACTCTCAAAATACTCTTTTGGGCACTCTGCATAGCCATAGGCATCAATATCTAGTCGCTTGATGATCGCTTCTTTGATTTCTGGGAGCACATGAAAGTCCATATCAGCGACCCACATGGGTAATTCGTTATCTTTAATGTCCCATTTATAGGATCCGCTATTACGACGATCGACTATTTCATCAAAATTGTACTTACTCATGATGATCAACCACTATTTCTGTTTTACTTGGATCGATATATTTCTCATCCATAATCAATTCTTTGATTTCATAGGCATGGATTCTTCCAGAATATGGATTCTTCACGGAATCAATTGATGTGACGATATCTGCATCTATATTGCTACAGAATTCAAAACACAAATCAGTATCTATTAATTTACAATTAACTAGTTTTACATTTTCCATATAGCAAAGGCCTTGATGGGAAATGATTTCACAATTAATAAATGTAATGTCCTTACTATTCCAACCAAGATACTCGCCATTGATTCTGGAATTGATAACTGTAACGTTTTCTACATTCCAGAAAGCATCCTTGGTGTTGAGGATTGAATTTCTAATGGTGATATTCTTCGCACTATCAAATGCGTAGTTGCCATCTAGATATAAACGATCCACTTCAATATCTTCACTATGGAAACCTAGATAATCACCTTTCGCTTTAACATCAGAAAGCTTAATATTTTTACAATTCCAGAATGTTTCATCTGCGTGATTGAGTTCAGAGTGTTCTAAAAGAACATTTTCGGCGTATCTAAAGGTCTTAGGAGCGTCGATGACACAATTAAGCATTCTAATATCTTTCGTGTACCAGATGCCGCTTCTCGCAGTGAAAAAGAGGTGTGTGTTATTTACCTCTATATTCTCTGAATACCATATTGGGTATTTCCATTTAAAATCACACTGTTCAACAGTAATATTTGTGCTTTCTTTTAATGGAGATTCTCCATCTTCAAATAGGCAGCCCACATAAGAGGTATTACTTGCTTTAAATTCAGCGCGCTCGCCTGTGTATCGAAGATTTTTATTTTCCTTCATGTTTTGGATCCATTAAGTTTTGAATAAATTCAACATCCGCGACTGTATCAAGTCTTGGGAATAATTGATCCCCTTTATTAACTTGGACTTTTTCAATACATCCAAAGTTATAAACGTTTTCGTATTTCAATAAGTCACCAGTTACACCAAGTTGTGCGAATAACTTATCACTTGCTCTGGTTAGCACTGGTTTCATGAGCATGCCCGCAACGTAAATTGCGTTAGCGAGATGGCACATAACGCTTGCGAGTTCTTTTTTCTTAGATTCATCTTTTGCTAAAGCCCATGGCATAGTTTCATCGATGTATTTATTCGCTCTATTAACGAGCTCATTAACCGCAGCGATACCTTCGGTAATCTTTAAATCATCCATTAATGATTCATATTGTTTAACTGTTTCTTTAGCGACTGCTTCTAAACTGCCATCAAATTCAGTAACACATCCTTCATAGGCAGGAACTTTGCCTTCAAAGTATTTGTTAATCATGGAAACGGTTCTATTTAATAAGTTGCCTAAGGAGTTAGCCAAGTCACTATTCACTCTTTCGACGAATTGTTCTGGAGAGAAACTACCATCTTGTCCGAAGTTAATTTCTCTAGCTAGATAATATCTAAAGGCATCTAAACCAAAGTGTTCAATAAGTGGATATGGATCCACGACATTACCTTTAGATTTGCTCATCTTGCTCTCTCTCATCATGAGAAGACCATGGACAAATTCTCTATCTGGTTTTCTTAAGCCTAATGCTTCAAGGAACATTGGCCAATAGATCGCGTGGAATCTGGTGATATCCGCGCCTAAGATGTGAATGATTTCGCATTCTGGATCTTCCCAGTACTTTTTGAATAGTTCGGGATGATCACTATCATAGCCTAACGCGGTAATATAATTTGTTAAAGCGTCTAACCAGACGTACACTACGTGTTTTGAATTTTCTCTCACTGGAATACCCCATGAGAAAGATGTTCTAGAAACACATAAGTCATCTAAACCTGGTTTGATAAATGTATTAATCATTTCATTCTTACGAGATTCGGGAGTTAAAAACTTAGGATTCTCGTCATAGAACTTAAGTAATTTATCTAAATATTTTTGGGTTCTGAAGAAGTAAGATTCTTCTTCAGCAATTTGTACTGGTCTACCACAATCTGGGCAGATGTGATCAGGACCAACTTGTGTATCAGTCCAGAATGATTCACATGGTGTGCAATACCAACCTTTATATTTACTTAAATAAATGTCATCTTGAGCGAGCATCTTTGAAAAGATGTCTTGCACCACTTTGACGTGTCTTTCTTGTGTGGTTCTGATGAAGTCATCATTAGAAATATCTAAAGCCTTCCATAGTTTATGGAATCCTTCGACGATTTCATCGACGAATTGTTGTGGGGTCTTACCGGCTGCGGCAGCGTTCTTTTCAATTTTTTGACCGTGTTCGTCCGCGCCTGTTAAGAAGAAACATTCGAATCCTCTTAATCTTTTATAACGCGCAAAAATATCAGTTAACACCGTGCAGTATGCATGACCGATATGTAACTTCGCACTCGGATAATATATCGGAGTGGTAATATAGAATCTTTTCTTTTCCATGGCGAATGGGCCTCCTAAGTGTTTTTATTATAAAAGAAAACCGCTAAAAGCGGTAATCATATGTTAATTATAATACTCTCCAGTATCCAAACCTTTTACCATTAACTCTTTCAATCAATCCATCTTTTTCTAATGTAGACATGATACTTTTAATGGTTCTAACAGAGACATTTAATTGAAGAGCAAGATCATCAGATTTAATATAAGGATTCTCTTTTAGAATTTTCAGAATTCTCACTTCTTTGGTTTCATTTGTAGTTATTGAAACATCATTGATGTGGAGTTCTTTGTTGTTGAGAGGATTGTTTTCATTTAACAAAAGGTTTCTTAAGAATTTAACTAAGAACGTTCTATTTTCCACTATGCCTTTACGAAGGTGCTTATAATTTGCTCTTACCAGAGCATTTCTAAAGTACCAAGCGTTCTTGGCAAAAACATCATTAGTGGCTTCAAATCCAAGGCTTCTTAAATATTTAATGAAGAATACCGCTGTAGTTCTTGTGTTTCCTTCTTCAAAGGCATGAATTTGCCACAAGTTAGAAATAAATATCGAAAGATGATCGATTATTTCATCCATCGATAGATTCAAATAATCGAAGCGTTTCTCCATAGCGAAATCATATTCCAATGTGTTAGATAATTCACGATAATCTCCATACATAACCGAAGCGCCATCGAGAACCCATTCTCTTTTTGAAAAGTTGTAATCTCTAAGCTTTCCGGCGTGACCATAAATGCCTTCAAACAATCTCTTATGAATGGCCAACAATTGTCCAACCGTAAAAGTAAAAGTATCTTCCGAGATAATTTGAGCAATTCTCACTGCGATGATATCGGCTTCTTCACTTCTTTCCTCAACATCTGGTTTGCTTTTGTAATATGACGCGACGATTTGCTCTAGTTCGGAAAGTGTAATTTCGCCTTTAATGTATCTTTCTGATTCGTTAATGAAATAGGAAGAATTCTTGAGATGATCTACATCCTGAAGGCCAATTCCTGTTTCAATTACGTACTTGTTGCTGTATTTATTTTCCATAGGAAAATATTATCATATTTCATTCCAAAGTGCAATTCCAAAGTGCAAAATAATAAAAATTGCACTTTGGGAATACAGACAAAAAGAAAACCGCTTTGATTAGCGGTTCTATTTGCATTCTTTTAACTATTTCTTGTCTTCTAAGCCGTATTTACGATTGAATTTAGCAACACGACCATCGGATTGAACGAATCTTTGTTTGCCAGTGTAGAATGGATGGCAATTGGAGCATGTATCAACCTTAATTTCTTTTAATGTTGAACCTGTTTCAAATGTCGCACCACATGAGATACATGTCACTGTGCAACGTTGATAGTTAGGATGGATCTTTTCTTTCATAAATTTGTCTCCTTCCGCCTTGAGCAGTACTTCGCCCAAAGAAAGTTTGCTTAAAGATAATAACAAAAATGTATATTCAAGGCAAATTAATTTAAAAATTATTTGTCTTTCTTATCTTCTTCAGATATTTCCTTCAATTCTTTTTTGTCCTTTTTGCCTGCGGTTTCGTTATAGAAGTTGACCACGATAGATGTGATGACCGCAACAACGACTAAACCATAGATTCCAAGGATTACCGATAACACTCTACCGATAGGGGTAACTGCCACTATATCACCAAAGCCAATCGTGGTTACTACTGCAAAGCAGTACCACAAAGCTTCTGGGAATGTATTGATGTTTGGTTCAATCTTCATAAAGACCATGGAGAAACAAACAATCATGGTGAGTAATCCAAAGAGGATTTCTAATGAGAATGTGTTAACCACCACTTTGAATAAAACATTGAATTTAAGTTGTGAGAATGCGATGCTTGCGGCTTCGATAAATGACACCACTGCAATGAAAATACATTCAACAAGAATAATGTTTTGAATTTGATCAACATTCTCCATTGGACTAACGAAGATACCAATGCCCATTGCTATAGCAAAGGTAATGATAAGTGCGTTAAATATAATCGATCTAACCTTATGGTTTTGAATCAAATTAAATACACATCCCACGATGATATTTACGCAATACAAACTTGTGGTTAATGAGAATAGGAATGGATTGCTCTTGGCAAATAAAACAACAATACCAAGAACGACATTGAACGCTAATAAAACAATGGCTTTGATAAGGTTGATTTTTGTTCTGCTTTTTAAGAACATCACTATGCTCATCAAACCAGAAAGGATAAATATCCAAACTAGATACTTCGGTGCGTTCTCATAGCTGCTGTTAGTGATATCAATAATCGTTAATGCGGAGAACACTAAAATTAGTGATGCTAAAAGCAAACTACTAATTGTAAGTATTAATCTAAACATTGGTTTATCTAAAAAGTTGGTTTTCGCTTTATTTGCCATAAACTTACTCCTATGAAACTGCTAATATAATACCCTATTTATGACACTTTTCTTCAAAATTATTATTTTGATAAAAGAAAATAGGTAGTTAGTCCCGTACTAATGACCTACCTATACGTAACGATTGTTACACAATTATTATATATTAGTTTTTCAAAAAGAAAAGGCCACCGAAGTGGCCAATTCAATTTAGTTATAGATTATCTTCTATCGCTTGGAAGTTTGTCGTGAACAAATAATGTCATGACAGCTTTAGCGGTATGAATTCTGTTTTCCGCTTCTTGATAAACCACTGATTGTGGACCATCAATAACTTCATCTTCAACTTCGTTGACTCTGTCAGCTGGTAAAGCGTGCATATAGCGGCAACCTGGTTTGGCAAGTTTCATCATAGCAGGTGTACATTTCCATGCTTTGAGAGCTAATAAAGCATCATCAACAACTGTGGTGGATTGGTTTGTAACCCATGAACCCCAGTTCTTTGGGAAGACGACGTCTGCGTCTCTATAAGCTTCTTCCATATTGTGGGTAATGGTGAGAGAACCACCATTTTCGGCAGCGTTCTTTCTCGCTTTTTCGATAACCCAATCTGGTAAATCGTATCCTTCTGGGTACGCTAAGGTAACATCAATACCATAACGAGGGAATAATAAGACTTGGCTCACTGGAACGGAAATTGGTTTTTTGTGAGTTGTAGCCATAGCCCAGATAACGGAAACTTTTAAGTTTTTGGTTTTACCAAATTCATCTTCAATGGTCATTAAGTCCGCGAGAGCTTGCATTGGGTGATATAAGTCACATTGTAAGTTGATGATTGGGACTGTGGACCATTTCGCCATTTCGCGAATGTATTTGTTACCT
>CAJOPR010000049.1 GCA_905236395.1 uncultured Bacilli bacterium | reverse complement strand
TCTCGCTCTTCTAATCATCGACTTAACAGTGGCAATATTCACTCCAGTTTGTTGAGCTATTTCTGCATAACTCATTCCACTATTCTTAAGGTTTAATATTTCAAACTTGTCCATTATTTGTCTCCTTCATAAAGTTTCATACGAAAAATGCTTTTTTCATCAATTCCGTATTTCTCCATCATCTTTCTTTCAGCTTTGGCGTAATCACTCTTGCTAATCACTCCTTTTTGTAGCCAAGACTTAATCATTGCCATAGCGTTTAAGTAGCATTCCTTATTTGTGTACACGATTTGTTTTCCTCCTTATAATTCCACTAATTGCTCTAAAAAGAGGAAAAGAGATAATCATTTATTTTGATAGGCTTTATCTCTACATGCTCTGCAACAGTACTTAGCATCCAAATGATATGGGTCGATGAATTCTTTCCCGCACCACTGACATTTGTGTTTAGCGGTTGAAGAGAAAACATTTTGTTTTCTCCATTTCCTATAACATGCTGGGCAGCAGAACTCTTTTTGTCTATGTCCTGGAGTTTGTTCTAACTCTTTCCCACAGCATAAACAATGAGTGGCTTGTTCTCTTTTTTCTACTATTGCTGCAATTGTTCTTTCTTTCACTTTGAAATGCTTAGCTAGTCCTTGGATAGACCATCCGTGATTCTTGTACAAATCGATGAGCATCTCCCTCATAAACTTATTAAATTGTGCCATTTAGGTATCTCCTTTCACTATTTGCAGAAAACTAGAATGATTTTCGGCATCTGTCTTCCACAACATATGGAGAAAAAGAGATCGATTTGACCCCTGTAATAAACAAAAAAGGTGCCTCTTAACGTGTTAATGCACATTTTGCCTATACTGAATAACTTATAGTTATTGAGTATAGAGTAAAAAAAGCCCCATTTTTCGTGGGGTTTAGGTACTTATTATTAGACTTATGAGAATGTAAATTCTCTATAAGACAAATAATAAAACTAATGGCTATTAATAAATATGGCAAGATCAACTGGTGCTTTAGCTAATGAAAGAGGACATTTCCAAAACTGTCTAAAACCAAATTTCCAAATTCTGTCATACATCTCTAAACCATCTAAATAACTATTAAGTGTATCTTTATCAATCCATGCTACAAAATAGCCGTCTAGAGATTCTAAGCCTAATAAGCGAATTAATTCTTCATCAGAATAATCAACTACATGTTTGGATATTTTGCTTAAACGTTCATCCCTGATTTTTCTTAATTCATCAAAGTAAATCTGAACATGTAAGTCTATCGGTATTCTGGTAAAGTGTTTTTCGCGTCTAATGATTTTTATATCGCACTTATTTATGCATGCCGCAATAGAACCATAAACATCAGGTACTAAGGATGTTTTACACTCAATCTTAAAAGTGTGATTTTTTGTATTCTTTACTTCAATATCTATATCCGTTTCAACGCCATCCTCTTCGTAATCAGTTCTTAGAATGGTTATGCTTGATTTATTAAATAAATCTCTTAGGAATATTTCGCCGATATATCCTCTAACTTTAGAATCGAACGCCACAAATTCGCTTCTATTTCTTAAATTATCGATAAAATGTTCTTTCTTAGCGTGTTTTATTGCTTCAATCAGCTCATCATGAGACAAACTGATTTTCACGATATCTGAGTATCTCATTTATTTGATTAATTCAAATTGGAATAAGAGTGGCTCTATTAATTCATCGTAATATTTTTTAACTTCTTTATTTAATAGAATGATGTTGTTATGGAGATCAGGATTATCATATTTCTTTTCAATAGTTAATCCCTTTTGAACTTCTTGATAGGTGTCGAGTTCGTTCATGATTTGGTATAAACCATATTTATAGTTAGCTTTATAATTTGGAGTTTGTTTAGCTATAGCTAACAAAGAATTCCATCTGCTAATCAATTTGTTATCAAAACTATCCAAAGTTAATGTTTCCAATTTTTTGGATGAAATGGTATTAAAATCAAAGCACAATTGATTAAGAACGAGCTTTCCATCTTTGACCTTAGTTACACAATGGTTATTTCTATATAAACAAGTGAATATTAAACTTCTTCTTAATAATTCTTCAGATTGCAAGTAATCAAATTGTCTGTCAAATGTTCTTAGAGTATTGTCATCGTTAAACCATTTGTTTCGATCAAATGTGAGTTGTGCAATATAAATTGGCAACATTTGATAGTAATTATTTTCATTCAAATAAGATTCGTTGCCTCTTCCGGTGGAATCAGCAATTGAGTAGAGGCATGCTAACCCTGTCTTTGGAGCACTACCATTATTAACTAAGCACGCAAATGCGTTATCAGTTTCCTTGCAAGTAAAGTATTGAGAAGGACTTGTGTATGATTTTTTAACAACAATCGTTTCTAATTCTGGGAATCTAATTACTTGCCCAAATTTGTTTATTTCATATAAATCTAATGGAAACTCTTTTCTTTCGTTAGCAACGCCATCAAAGGAGGATACAAAATCCCATTTAATACAAGTCACAAGGGCACTATCCGCGTGGAAATGTTTTCTATTAAAGCCAAACCCTTTATCATATTTCAAATGTGGGGTTTTATCTTGAATAGCATACCAGTTGAAATAACTAGCAGGTGAATATACTATCAAGCAATCGCCATCCTGACGTAAATAATCTGAATATGCTGACCAAATAAACTGTCTTACGGTATTAGCAATAGAAGCTTTTGAATATCCCGCCTGTGTCATTCTGTCCATGACCCAGTTTTTTTCAACAGCTTTCATGGAACGCTTTTTGCCACCTTCTCCGCTTGCAGCGTTAACGACAATAGCAGCTTGATTGTTTGTACCGCTAAAGTATGGAGGATTTTCAAAAACAATGACTGTTATTTTTGGATCATCAATATATTTTCTAATGTTTGGATCATTGAAGAAATCTTCGGTTAGAGCATCGCCTTCTTTGATAACACCTTCGCCTTTGACATATGTCGCAGCGGTTTTTGGAACTACATATAGAGCTTTTTCAGCATATGCTCTTCTTAATTCAAGCCATTCAAAGTATTCATAAGTGTTAAGAATGCAGTGCTTTAGTTCTTCGTCGGTCATTTTTTCTTCAAGATTACCTGTACCTGCACATCTATCAATAATGATATAGTCATTACCTGCAGGAACTTCGCTAATAGCTTTTCGAACCAATTCAAGAGATTTTTCAGAATACTCAACGGGCGTATAGTATGCACCAATTTCTTGTTGAAGCATTTCGTCATTAAGCTTATCCATGATATATCCAAACTCACTGTTGTCATCAATTTGCTTGGTATAAGGATTTATGTATTTGAAATGAGAAGGATGTCTAATTTCTTCTAAGAAATCATTCTTTTGAGCCATCCTATTTTCAGAATAGAATCTTCTTGCTAAAGCAATGACGTTATTAATATCAACATCAACATGAATATAATCACTTGTTGCAATCAATTCATGAATGCGGTCAAATCCATCATCCCCATATTTAATCGTTTCAACGCCAGATACATCAATTGGCATATCATTATCGTTACTAGCAGAGGAATAGTAGAATTCATGAATTTCTTTTAAATATTTTTCACTCCTAAAGTGGTAAGCAACCTCATCGTTTTGGCTAACCAAAATAATGGTATCAGGAACATCAATGCCATTTATTCTTTTTCTAGATAAGTACTTAATTGCCTGCCAAAGTACTCTATTTAAAGGGGCTGCTGAACTATTAATTACAGGTTTGTGTTCAAAAAGAACACCTTTTATAACACCATCTGTATTTGTGCTGTAATCAACATCACAATTCTCTTCGTTTGGATTTCCTTGATAACCAAGAAGTTTGTAAAAATCAATTCTGCCTTCAGCTTCGCTATTATAATTTTTCATATAAATGTTCCTCTGCTTTTTAATATCAAACTTAACTAGTAAATAATACCACACAAAATGCTTATTATCTATTAACAATAAGCAATTTGACTATTAACTGATAATAAAAAAACACGTACCTTTAGAGAGATACGTGCATTTTAGACGTTTGGTTGCGGGGAAAGGATTTGAACCAATGACCTCCGGGTTATGGGCCCGACGAGCTACCAGACTGCTCTACCCCGCGATGTGTGGGGCTCAAATTAATGAACCCATGATAATGACTTATTTGCGGTTTTTACGACGAGCGTTTTCGCTTTTAAGTTTTCTCTTTAAACCTTTCTTTAAGAAAGATTCTCTGCGGCGGCACTCTTGGATGGTACCAGCCTTGTTAACTTGTCTTTTGAATCTGCGTAATGCATCATCAAGAGTTTCGTTTTCACGAACAACTGTTTTTGGCATAGTTTCACCTCCATTCATGCTCAGCGCACTGCGTATATTATATTACTTATGTAAAATAAAAAGCAACCATGAAAATTCATGATTGCATTTCTCAATATAATCAGGGTTTTTCTCTTTAGAGAATTTTGGTTCCGTTGGAGGTACCAATACGGTTGGCTCCCGCTTCCACCATAGCGACGAGATCTTCGTGAGTTCTCACACCACCACTGGCCTTGACGCCCATTTCTGGTCCAACTGTCTTACGCATTAAAGCGACATCGTGTACGGTTGCGCCACCTGTGGAGAAACCGGTGCTTGTCTTAACAAAGTCCGCACCTGCTTCTTTACTAGCTTTACAAGCTCTGACTTTTTCATCATCGGTTAATAAGCATGTTTCGATAATGACTTTTAAGACTCTGCTTCCAGCGACTTCTTTTAAGAGACGGATTTCTTCTTTGACATAGTCATCATGTCCGGCTTTGAGCATACCGACATTGATAACCATATCGATTTCATCAGCACCTTGTTTGATGCAGAGTTCTGCTTCTTCAACTTTGGTTCTGGTTAAGTTCATACCTAGTGGGAAACCAATAACTGTACAAACTTTAACATCGCTACCCTCTAAACATTTGGCGGCGAGTGGAACGTATGCTGGATTAACGCAGACGCTCATAAAATGAAATTCTTTAGCTTCTTCACATAATTTAACGATTTGCTCTGGTTGAGCATCTTGTTTTAACAATGTGTGATCAATTAATTTGTTGTATTGCATATTTAAACCTCTTTTTCTATTTTAACAAAAAAGAAAAGGCCTTTCGACCTTAACTTTTATTTTTCTGCTTTTTTGCTAGCTTTTTTAGCTGGGGCTTTCTTTGCAGGAGCGGCTGGTTTCTTTTCTTCTTTAACAACCTTACCGTTTAAAACTGCAACTTTGCCATCATAATAGCCACATTTTGGACAGACATGGTGAGATTTGATCATCGCACCACATTTTGGACATGTCACTAAACCTGCGGCTTGTAATTTAAAATGAGTTCTTCTCATTCTTTTACGTGTTTTACTAATTCTTCTTTGTGGGACTGCCATAGCGATTTCCTCCAATTTCTAACGCCGCTAATTATATTAGTTTATTGCTCTATGTGTCAATAATTCTTTTGTCAAGTTCTAAATAAATTGAGATTATTTCGATATAATCATACTTTTCTGTAATAAAACTGTAATTTTATCACCAGGTTTGACATTTTTATTCTCTAGACACACGTCTATGTAGTTGTTCGTGTGGCCATAGGCTGTATGATCTTCAACTTTCTCTATGAGAACTTCTATCTCTTTACCAATGAATTTATCAACGTATTTGGACCATAGTTCTGAAGACAGATCGAGCAGCACTCTCGTTCTTTCTTTCTTCACTTTTGGATCAATCTGATTTTTCATCAAATGCGCAGCGGTTCCTTCTCTCGCGGAGAATGGAAATACATGCAACATATTGAAGTCGCATTTCTTGATGAATTCCACTGTGTCGTTAAACTCTTCATCCGTTTCACCAGGGAATCCCACTATTACATCTGTGGTTAGTGCGATATCTGGTAGTTCTTTTCTAAGATATTGAAGCTTTGCTAGGAACTGTTCACATGTGTACTTACGATTCATACGCTTAAGCGTAGCGTCGCATCCACTCTGAAGTGGTATGTGTAAGTGCTTTGCGAGAACAGGATTATTAATAACCATCTCAATTAATTGGTCATCAATTTCGCTTTCTTCGATGGAAGATATTCTTAAACTGGGCATTCCCGGTAACGCTAATAAAGAACTAACTAAATCAGAGAATGATGTACCTTCTAAATCTCTTCCATATCCACCGACATGGATACCGGTAAGCACTATTTCTTTATAACCTTGGGAGATGAGATATTTTGCTTCTTCAAGGACATTTTCCTTGCTTCTACTTCTCATCTTTCCACGTCTATATGGAATTAAGCAGTATGAACAGAAATTGTCGCATCCATCTTGAATCTTTAAGTAAGCACGAATGTTCTCAGAAAATGAGGTAACGCCAAGTTCTTCATAGTTAAAAGAACGTGGATTATTATTAACCTCAATTATTGGTTTCTTATCTTTTAAATATTGCTCAATGTATTGAGGAATCTTGTCTCTGTTAGAAGTACCCACGACGATGTGTGGTCCAATCTCTTTTTGGATATATTCGACATTACCTTGAGAATAACATCCCATCACCACACAGATGGCTTGAGGATAGAGTTTCATCATCTTTCTGATATGTTGTCTGCTCTTTTGATCTGCGGTCGCGGTAACGGAACATGTATTGATGATAATAACGTCACAATCATTGTCTTTGCTTTCATTATATCCTTTGGATAATAAAAGAGATGAAATCGCAGAGCATTCATAGCTATTGACTTTGCATCCCAAAGAAAAGACTTTAAATTTCATATTATTTTTGGAGCAATAACGCTCTCATTTTTGCGGATATTAATTTGTTATTAAATAACGCTTCGATTGTCGCGGTTCTATCGTTAGAGAAATAAGCTTCACAAACTGGCGCTAATCTTTCCATCATGTGCGTATAGGATGGGCGCTTGATGTATTTATCGAAAAGCACCAACTTATTATCCAACCTACCTTGATTGTTAACAAAGTAGAGGGTATTCATATCATAATGGAAGAATGCGGTCACCTTACCACTCTCCATAATTTTCACTAATGAGGAGAAGTAAGAATTAAACAATTCACTACCATATGTATCAAATGGATCAATGATTGTGTCTTCAAAATGATCCACTAAATCACTATATGGAAGAGATAATAATTTCTCTGGTTCGTTTGTGTATATTTGATTAAGCGCTGTGGAGAAGAAAGGAATATAGACTTTAATACCATTCACTTCATGATATGGTTGATCAATGGTTCTCTCTTTAAGCGCAGTCATGAATCTCGCACTTTCCATTTGTCCGTGGTTATGGATATTCACTATTTCTTCTTCGAAGAGTTTTTTGTTCTCTAAGCCACGTAAAAGGATGTTGGCTCTCATAATATCAAACTCATTCTCTTCGCTGTCGTAGAGGCCGGAAAAACGCTTTAGTTTGCCTAAGAGTTCTCTATTTTCAATGAAATACTTAAAATCCTCGCTCGTTGAAAATGGACGGCGAGATTTTTGTTTGATTTCTAATGTCTCATATAATGGATGTTTCATATTACTTCTCTAATAAGTATCCAATCACGCTTAAAGCGTATACCGCTGCGGTTTCCGTTCTTAAAATACGCTTTCCTAAGGAAATTAAACCAAATTTATCTTGTAGCAACAAGACTTCTTCTTTAGAAAAGCCACCTTCTGGACCAATCATAATAGACACTGATTTTCCCTTTTCTAATCTCTCAAAGGAATTAACTGTGCTACCAGCTTCTTTTTCATATGCTAATAGGTTGATATCACAAAGATATTCACTAGGAATCTTTCTAATGTCCACTGGTCCCACTATTTCAGGGATAACCACACGATGTGATTGTTCACTCGCTTCTTTAGCAATCTTATTAAATCTTTCCAATTTATGTTCGATTGATTTATCATCAAACTTCACAACGCTTCTTTCGGTCTTTAATAAGACGATTCTTTTCACACCTAACTCTGTGGCTTTTTGAATGACAAATTCAATCTTGTCGCCTTTTGCCAAAGCAAAGAATAAAGTCACATCACTAGGAAGTTCACTATCGCTAGGAATCTCATAATTAATTTCAATATCTAATGGGGATAATGATTTCACTATCGCAGAATAAATCTTACTATCCGCGACCGCTTCGATTTCATCGTTTACGCGTGCGCGCATAACATGCAAAAGATGATGGACATCGCCATCACCTAGAATTATTTTGTTACCATTTTTGTTAGCAAAATATCTTTGCATTAACGGATAAATTCTCCATTCCCATCTTTAAGGTTGGTCTTACATAGATAGAAGATACCAACACCAATATTTACTAAATAAACAATTGATACTGGGGCTAAATAAGCTAACCAGGCAGTTGGTTCTAAAACCACTAAAGCGAATAAGGCCATAAGTCCACCGAGGACAAGTAAATTAGCTGCTAACCAAATAGCGCCAATCTTTTTAAATTTGAGATAGAACCATCCAGCACCGGTCCAGCCTAAGAAGGTAAACCAGATAAAAGTGTTCAATCTAAAATGAACATCATAGACTTTCTTTGTGTCTTTTTGATGGACATTAAGTTGACTGGTGATTTCAACAGTATCACTAGTCGCACCATCTAATGGATATTTTGTGCCACAAACAGGGCATATTTCTTTTTCAAATTTGGTTATTCTTGCACCGCAATTACGACAATATGGCATATTAATTCACCTACTTCTTTAGTACAGTATAATACTTTAACATATTTTTTCTTTCTTAACTATTCCATATTTAAGAATTTTGCCATATATCAAAGATTAAAATAAAAAGCCCGCGATAATTCGTAGGCAATTTATCATTTTGGCGGAGAATTAGAGATTCGAACTCTAGCGGGACTTGCATCCCCTATCGGTTTTCAAGACCGACCCCTTCAACCACTTGGGTA
>CAJOPR010000048.1 GCA_905236395.1 uncultured Bacilli bacterium | reverse complement strand
TGGACGAATAATTTGTTCAACAATTGGAGCATCGGTTTTGCTTAATTCATAATCGCCTGGAGTGGCACTTGTGCATATCACTTGAGGTATCAAACTCTCAAACTCATCAAAGTTCAAAGGACGATTATCTAGTGCAGAAGGCAGGCGAAAACCGTATTCGACAAGTGTTTCCTTACGTGAACGGTCACCCAAATACATACCTCTTAATTGAGGGAAAGTAACATGTGACTCATCAACAAATAGGAGGAAATCTTTTGGGAAATAATCAATCAAACACCACGGTCTACTTCCAGGTGCTCTTTTATCAATATGACGGGAGTAATTTTCAATCCCTGGACACATTCCAAACTCAAGCATATTCTCCATATCTTGATTGGTTCTTAATTCCAGTCTTTCAGCCTCTAATAATTTGCCTTCTGACTTGAAATATGCCAGTCTTTCCACTAGTTCAGCCTTGATTGTTTCACACGCTGCTTTAATTCTTTCTCTTGTGGAGGCATGATCGTATGCTGGGAAGATTGGATACATATGGAAAGTGTGTTTTACTTCACCAGTAAGTAGGTCAATTTGGCTGATCTTTTCAATTTCATCACCAAAAGTATCAATTCTGATGACATTATTGTTATCCATATTGGCAGGAATTATTTCAATAATGTCCCCTCTTACTCTAAAACTGCCGGGAGCAGGGTCTAGATTGTTTCTCTTATATTGAGCATCCACTAATTTTTTGAATAATTCATTACGGTTAATCTCTTCACCCACACGAATATTGAAAACTAAGTTTCGATATTCATCTGGATCCGTTAATCCATAAATGGATGCCACTGATGCAACGATGATTGTATCTCTTCTTTCTAACACTGAATTGATTGCGCTAGTTCTTAGCATTTCAATCTCTTCATTCATCACTGCGTTCTTATCAATATAAGTATCGCTTTTTGGAATGTAAGCTTCTGGTTGATAGAAATCAAAGTTAGATACGAAGTATTCCACTCTGTTATGAGGGAATAGTTCTTGGAATTCACTATATAGTTGACCCGCTAAAGTTTTGTTATGAACCAAAACGAGTGTTGGTCTTTGTACGCGCTCGATAATATTGGCCATCGTAAAAGTTTTACCAGTGCCTGTTGCGCCTAATAAGACCTGAAATTGCTTGTGGTCATTAATTCCACTAACAAGCTTTTCAATGGCCTGAGGCTGGTCACCAGTAGGCTTAAATGATGAAACTATTTCGAAGCGGTGATTATTCTCCATCTTTCTTATCATTCTTTTTGTTTTCAGTGAATAAATTTTTATTCACATGTGATTTAAATCCCTCTCCAAAGACAGCGTTTGTGCGAGTGAATGTCACGAATGCTTTTGGATCAATCTTAGAGATATGGGCTCTAATTTTGTTATATTCTCTTTTGTTGAAAACAACTCTTAAGATAATTCTATCGTCACCTTTGTATCCACCTTTTGCGTGAATGATGGTTGCGCCTCTGCCTAACTCGTCTTGTGCATACGCAGATATCTCTTCCCATTTATCAGAGATAATATCGACTTGATAGGATGTTTGAGAGCCAATAAAGATGACTTCAATAATAAGTGCGGTAACAAATGCAGAAATAATACCAGATAAACATGGTAGTAAGAAGTTACCATCTTGTGGCAATAAGACCGCTAAACCAACTACCACGATCGTGCCATCTACGATAAATGAAGCAATGGACTGTTTAATCTTGATGTATTTTTCCATGAGGAAAGTTAAGACATCTACACCACCTGTAGAACCACCACCGACAAATGTTAAGGCTACTCCTGTACCCACGAAGACACCACCAAAGATGCCAGCCATTAAGAAGTTACCTGCGGTTGGGCCACTACCGGCCGTCTTAATTAATTCACCAAATTGGTTAATTAAATCAGAGATACCTGGACAGGCTGTAAATAACCAGTTAGCAGCAGGGAAGATAATTGTCGCCACCAATGTTTTAATAGCAAACTCTTTACCAATAAAAATCAAACCTGCTAACCAGAGGATAATACTTCCTGCGGTGATGATGATGTTATAGAGTAAAACTTTAAAGTTTTCTTGTGCGAAGTGTCTAGCGATAATAGCGACACCATTTAATCCACCAGCGTTAATATCAAGTGGAGCGAGGAAAGCGACGTTTCCTAAGGCCACAATAATTGTTCCAATTACCACTAAAAAACCACGGCATATTAACTTATACCAATCTAACTTTGTTTTAGGCATTCTTCTTAGCCTCCTCTCGTAGGTATGCATAGATGAAACCATCGATCGCACCGTTCATCACAGCTTGAACATCGGTTTCTTCATAATTAGTTCTGTTATCTTTCACTAAAGTGTATGGACAGAAAACATAGGAACGGATTTGACTACCCCATTCAATGTTTTTCTTTTCACCAACAATGTCGTTAATCTTCTTTTCTCTCTTCTCTAATTCAATGAGATAGAGTTTACCTTTTAGCATATTCATTGCTAATTCTTTGTTCATAAGTTGTGTTCTTTCCACTTGGCAAGAAACCACAATTCCAGTTGGTAAGTGTGTGATTCTCACCGCAGTTTCAACTTTGTTGACATTCTGTCCACCTGCGCCACCACTTCTATATGTATCAACCTTTAAATCGGATTCATTTAATTGAATATCAATGGAATTTTCTTTGAATTCTGGAAGGACATTCACAGATGCGAAAGAAGTGTGTCTTCTCTTATTTGCATCAAAGGGTGAAATTCTCACTAAACGGTGAACACCTTTCTCACTCTTGAGTAAGCCATACGCATTCTTGCCAGAGATCTTTAAAGTCACTGATTTAATTCCAGCTTCTTCACCAGGTTCAAATGAGATGAGGCTCATCTTAAAATTGTGGGCCTCTGCATATAATACGTACATACGATAAAGCATATCCGCCCAGTCTTGCGCTTCTGTACCACCAGCGCCTGGGTGCACTTCAATAATCGCATTCATGCTATCGAATTCACCAGAGAATAGAATCTCTAATTCAAAATCATCCGTAGACTTCTTTAATTCATTAAATGAATCTTCGATTTGTTCCATTAAAGAATCATCGCCTAAGTCTAAAAGCTCTGATAAATCAGAGTAATTGGTTTCTAAACCACGATATGTTTCAGTGAGATTCTTTAAATAGTTTAGTCTGGATATCACTTTCAGTGCTTCCGCACTATTGTTCCAAAAATTTTCTTCTTCGCTTTTCTTTGTTAATTCAATTATTTCAGCATCAAATTTAGCGAGGTCAAAGAGAAGACCCGAGTTGATGGATTCTCTCACCAACAGCACATAGTTCTTGTTTTAAAGAAACAATGTCTTTCATTATTTGTCTTCTTCTTTCTTTGTCATGTCCACGACATCAGATTCATCTTTTGGAGCATTAGCTTTAGCTTCTTCTTCCGCTTTCGCTCTAGCAGCGGCTTGAGCGGCTTCCACTTGGCTCACAAATTTATCGATATTAACTAAATTCAAAACAGCATCAACAGAGGCTAATTCTAAACATTCTCTAAACATGTCATAGCCTTCATTAACGTAGTCCTGTAATGGGTTCACGTTTGCGTATCCACGTAAGTGAATACCTTCACGTAAGCGGGCCATCGCGTCAATGTGCTTTGTCCAGTTTTGGTCTAAGCAATGTAAGATTAAATCTCTTTCAATGCGGTCGCATAACTCTTGTGGGAGTTTGCTTCTCTTACGCATATATCTACGCAAAATTAATTCACCTAAGTCTTGACCACAGTTATCCACTAAGTCATCTTCATAGGCTGTTTTATTGATAGTACCTTCAGGTAAGAATCTTGGTTCAACTTGTTTCACTAATAATTCAGCGGAAATGAGTTGATCATTACTTCCTTGAGGAACTGATTTCTTTGCTAAGAACATACCAGCGGTAGCAAACATTTCATCAACGATATCTTTGATATCACTACCTTCGATAATTCTGTCACGTTTGTCATAAACGTTTTGTCTTTGCTTTGCTAAGACATCATCGTAATCTAATAAGCTCTTACGAGTATCAAAGTTCATGCCTTCAATCTTCTTTTGCGCGCTTGTAACTGCGTTAGAAACAACCTTGCTTTCAAGAGCTTCATCACCGAAGTTCTTTTCAATGTAGTTTCTCATCGCATCAGCAGCGAATCTCACTAAAAGTGTGTCATCAAATGAGACATAGAATCTGGAGAAACCAGGATCACCTTGACGACCACTACGACCACGTAACTGATTATCAATACGACGTGATTCATGTCTTTCAGTACCTAAGACACAGAGGCCACCTAAGGCTCTGACTTCGTCATCAATCTTAATGTCGGTACCACGACCTGCCATGTTTGTGGCGAGTGTAATCGCGCCTTTTCTACCTGCGAGTGCGATAATTTCCGCTTCACGTGCGTGGTTCTTCGCGTTTAGCATCTCGTGTGGTAAGCCAGCGGCATTTAATAAATTAGAGATTTCTTCAGATGATTCAACTGAGACAGTACCAATCAAGATTGGTTGACCTTTCTCATGTCTTCTCTTAACTTCTTCAATTAATGCAGCAAGTTTTGGTCCTTTGCGTGCGTAGATAAAATCGGTCGCATCCTCACGGATAACAGGTCTATTTGTAGGCACACAAACAACACGCATGTTGTAGATTTTACGGAATTCTTCTTCCTCGGTCTTCGCGGTACCGGTCATACCGGCCATCTTCTTGTAAAGACGGAAGAAGTTCTGATATGTAATTGTCGCCATGGTAACTGTTTCTTGTTTAATGGTGACATTTTCTTTTGCTTGAACAGCTTGATGCAATCCATCAGACCATTCACGACCTGGAAGAACACGACCAGTGAACTGGTCAATGATTTGCACTTGTCCTTCACCATCGACTAAATAGTCGACATCACGTTGCATGATGTAGTTTGCCTTTAAGGCATTGTGAATTCTATGGACTAAATCAAAGTATTCAGGATCGTATAAGTTTCTAATACCAAACATTCTTTCAGCTTTTGTATTTCCATCATCTGTTAAGGCAACGGTTTTTTCTTTCACATCAACGGTGAAATCGACATCTTTCTTTAATGCCTTACAGAATCTATCCGCAACTGTATATTGGCTGGAGGATGTTTTCACACCACCAGAAATAATCAAAGGTGTACGGGATTCATCAATTAAGATGGAGTCGGCTTCGTCAACGATACAGAAGTTGAGTCCTCTTAAGACTCTGTGATCCATATCGGTAGCCATGTTATCTCTTAAGTAGTCAAAACCTAACTCAGAGTTTGTGGTATATGTAATATCACACAAATAGGCTTCTTTCTTTTCTCTTGTTGTTTTAGCTCGGGCATTAACACCAACGGTTAAACCAAGGAATCTATAGATTTGTCCCATCCATTCAGCGTCACGGCCTGATAAATATTCGTTAACAGTCACTACGTGAACACCTTTTCCAGATAAGGCATTTAAGTATGTCGCCATGGTAGCGGTTAAGGTTTTACCTTCACCAGTTTTCATTTCAGCGACATCGCCATTGTGCATAACGAGTGAACCCATGACTTGGACTTTAAATGGAAATTCTTTAATTGTTCTTTTCGCTGCTTCACGGGCAACCGCAAAAGCTTCATATTTGATATCGTCTAGTGTTTTGCCATTAGCGAGTAAATTTTTAAAGTAATCTGTCTTAGCTCTTAGTTCTTCATCACTCAAAGCTGCCATTGTATTTTCATAAGCTAAAACTTTGTCAGCTTCTTTAGCGTATTTTCTAATCGCTCTTCTATCAAAGAATCCCATAATAATTCACCAACGTAACACTTGGTTACGCCTTTCTTTATATACCTTAGAACGTTAACGTTCGCTTTTATATACTATCTTTAATCGTCTTTTTATGTCAAATAGTAAATATTACTATTACCGTTTTTATTTCAAAGTTGTTTTCGAAATAACCAAAATCTTTATAGTTTTTGGTTGCAGTTTTTGTATCAGAGAGACCGCTGCTTTCATTGTGGATCCAGTGGTATAGACATCATCCACTAACAGTATCTTTTCACCATATAATTTGTTGTTGCTTGTGAGCGAAAGATGTTTGCCAATTTCTTTTCTTTGGTTTGCAGTGCTATTGGCTTGTTTAATCTTTTTGGTTTTCACTATTAATTTCTTCATCGGAAGGTTCAAAAGTTTAAACATTTCTTCCACGTGATTGAATTCTCTTAGTTCATCATCCTCTGCAAAGGAAGGAATGGGCACAATTGTGTATCTTCTAAACCAAAGAGATAGTTCAGTTTTGTATCTCAAAAGAAATATGTGAGCAATCTCAACATCAAAACAACCCTTCAGTTGATAGATAAGAGCTTTGATCCTTTCGTCATATTCGTAAATCGATAAGGCCTTATATCCAAGTACATCAAATCTTTCAAACTTAGGTCTGATATCTTCAAGGCAATTCTTGCAAATGTCTAAAGTCATATCACTTAAGTGATATAAATCATTTTGCTTTACGTCCTTGAAGCATAACATGCAAACTCTTGTCGGCCCTTTCAATCTCTCTAACTGCAGATTCCATTTCCTTTGTTTGCTTGCTTGCAATGAATATCACCTCCCCTGTTGGACAATCAATTTTTCTTCCTACACGACCGGATATCTGTATGAGCGCAGCACTCGTATACAAAACATGATGGGCATTGAAGATTACAACTTGTAGATTCTTGATGGTGACACCCCTTTCTAATACCGCTGTTGTGATTAATATTTTTGATTGGCCTTTTCTGAACCGCTCAATAGTCTCATTTCTATCTGATTTTTTGGAATGAACATAATCAACTTCTTTAAACAAAAATTTCAAAATTTGATACAGTTGTTCGCACTCATCTATTGTTGGTGTAAATACGAAAACAGGCTTATTTTCAGCATAAAAACGCCGCAAAACCCTACTTAATTGGTAATATTTCATCAATCCACGGTGTATTTCTATCTGAGGCACTGGCAACGGATGGTTGTGGAATCTTGTGTCTAATCTGAGTATCATTTTGTTCTCATTTTTGAATTCCTCAATTACCGATTGTGGAGGGGTAGCAGAAAGCAAAATGTAGCGCCCCCTCAACGACCTTTTGAAGAATGCTTCTAATACATCATTACCGTTATATGGGAACGCATCTATCTCATCAATAATCAACAAGTCAAAATAGTGCTCATATCTGAATAGTTGATGCGTGGTTATACACACCAAATCAGCTTCTAAGACTGATGTACACCCACCATATACTGCGACAACTTTATTTTCTTTGAAAATATATTTGAATCTTAAGAATAATTCTCTGGCTACATCACGCCTTGGAACTGCAAAGCCCACTCTTAAGTTGTGTTCAATAGCATATTTGATACTCTCTAATACAATTTCGGTTTTACCAGATCCACAAACAGCATGGACTAATGAATCAATTCCATTTTTGAAATTATCAACCAATTGATTCGATAATCTTTTCTGATCATCTGATAACTTATAAGACAAAGTGTATTCAGCATAATCGTATTGAATATAATCATCAGCTGCTTCTTGTCCTCTAAATGTTATACATTTGCGACAATAAGGATGATTATTTCTAACACCAATAAATCTTGGATTATCATTTCCACATATTGGGCATTTATAATAATTTGTGTTTACCATGATTTCTCTTGCGTTTTCTCCTCATGTTTGTTTTAATATTTGGCGGAACGAAACCTTTATGGTAAAAAGCTTGATTCCCTTTATGGTTGAGTCGCTTATCGTTCCTAACGCTGGTTGAAATATTATTCACGACCCCGGAATCGTTCTGGCTAGTCTGTGATCCGCCAGCTTTTTTTATTTCCAGATGATTAATATCAATGCCTGGTTTAAGATCCAGCTCAAATAAACTGAATCGTCCTTTCTTATCTTTCTCGCTCTTTTTAACCATGTAGCTTGGCTTTTTATCGCTGCTGTAAAGAAGTGGATTAATAATTTCTTGGTTGGCTCGTCTACCAGATGAGCGAGAGTGAGTAAT
This sequence comes from uncultured Bacilli bacterium, assembly GCA_905236395.1. Classification (GTDB taxonomy): domain Bacteria; phylum Bacillota_I; class Bacilli_A; order RFN20; family CAG-826; genus RUG13091. The sequence goes on along the minus strand of CAJOPR010000048.1, from coordinate 15,421 downwards.
TCTGTGAAATACATATAAGTTGCCTTCTTCATCTACGATGTAAGCTGGGTGATTGTTTTTAAAATAGATTCTGAAATGTCTCTTGAAATTTTTATTGCTCATTAAAACTCCTTTCTAGAAGGATGAATTCAAGCAAAAGAAAACCCCTTCTATTATTTAATAGGGGGTTAATGACGAATTTTTCTCAGGGAAATTTTGTTCTAATTTTCTAAATTAGAAATTAAATTTACTCTAGTCTCATGGCGGCCACCTTCGAACTCTGTTGATAAGAAGATGTCTACTCTTCTAATAACATCTTTGGTTTCCATGAACTTGGCGCCAAATGAGATTACGTTAGCGTTGTTATGTTGCCTCATGAGTCTAGATACTTCATCGTTGTATCCAATACCACAACGCACGCCTTTAATTTTATTTGCCGCGATGGCAATACCTTCACCTGATGTGCAGATGACAATACCAAAATCACATTTCTTAGAGGACACTAGTTTTCCAACTTCCGCTCCATAAACAGGATAGTGACAAGAGTCATGGGAGTTAGTACCCACATCCACAACTTCATATCCTTTTTCTTTTAAATGTTTAATGACTTCGTCTTTTTGATCGACTCCACCATGGTCGCTTCCAATTGCAATTCGTAACATAAGAAGACCTCCAACTATTTGATTATATAAAGAAAACGAGTTTTTTCATATATATCTTTATGAAAACGGTAGGTAACACCATCAAGATACTTGTTCATAAGTTCAATTAATGGCTTTTCCATGTCTTCCTCAATCTCAAATGCCATCAAGAAATGCTCTTTCATGACCATTTGACACTTGGAAAAGATTTCTTCATAACATTTAGTGCCTGGGTTAGCTAACAAAGCGAGATGAGGCTCGTATTTGTAGACTTGTTCATCAATGTTTTTCTCATTTTCGATATAAGGTGGATTACACACCAAAACATCGAGTTTTATACCCTTTTCTATTAATGGATCTATCAAATTTCCTTGTAAAAGTTCAGTTTTTCTGGTGTTTTTGGCCGCAACCGCTAATGCTTCAGGAGATATGTCAGTACCATAAATTTTGATTTTTTGAATTTGATTTTCGATAGCGCAAGCAATTGCACCACTACCAGTACAAACATCTGCCAAAACAACTTCATCATCTTCCTTGAATGCCTTCTTCAAAAAGACTAAAACATCCACTGTAAGTTGCTCAGTTTCTTGTCTAGGAATTAAAACATTTTTGTCTACTAAAAGCTTATGTCCTAAAAAGTAGGAATAACCCAAAACATATTGGTACGGTTTCCCTTGTTTTACTTCCTCAACACAAGTAAATAAATGCTCTGTATCTTTAACCTCTTTATCGAAGTTAGAATAAAGATCCATTCTATCTTCAAAACCACTAGCGTCAGCTAGCAAAGATACAATCACACTTTTATTTAAATATTTATTATTTTGTTTTAATAAACTGAAATATACTTCTCGATTAGTTGGCACGATTATTCACCTGCCATCTTTGATGTTTGGTCATAGTGAACGAGAGCTTCGATGATCTCATCAAGTTCACCTTCCATAACACGATCTAATTTTTGAATAGTAAAACCAATTCTATGATCAGTTACACGATTCTGTGGGTAGTTATAGGTTCTAACTTTTTCGCTTCTTTCACCAGTGCCGATTTTTAACCTTCTCTCATTACCAATTTCTTCTTGTTGTTTTGTTAACATATCGGTATACATTTTGGTTCTTAACATCTGCATGGCGAGTTCACGGTTTTGAATTTGTGATTTAGCGGTTTGACATGCCACAACTGTACCTGTTGGAATATGAGTAATTCTGACTGCGGACTCAGTCTTGTTAACGTTTTGGCCACCAGCACCCTGTGAGTGATAGGTATCAATTTGTAAATCGCTTGGATTGATTTGAATATCGATTTCTTCTGCTTCAGGCATAACGAGCACTGTGGCTGTGGATGTGTGGATACGTCCGCTCGCTTCTGTCTTAGGTACACGTTGAACACGATGCGCGCCAGATTCAAACTTTAGTTTGGAGAAAACGTTTTGTCCATTTATCTTGAAAGATACTGATGCGAAGCCACCACTTTCAGATGGGTTTTCATCAAGCATTTGAATCTTCCATCCTTGTGCTTCTGCATAACGTGTATACATTCTGAATAAGTCGCCAGCAAAAATATTGGCTTCATCTCCACCGACAGCGCCTCTGATTTCTACGATGATGTTTTTGTCATCATTAGGATCCTTTGGTAGTAATAACTCTTTAAGTTTTTCTTCCAAGGCTTCTTGTTCAGCATTTAATCTCTTCACTTCTTCCTTACCCATTTCAGATAATTCAGGATCAGAGTCATTAGCCATTTCTTTGGCGCCTATAATTTCTTCTTCGTTCTTTTTATATTGATTATAAGCTTCAACTTGAGGATCTAAATTAGCACGTTCTTTAGAAATATCACGAAAATGCGCCATGTCTTTCATGACGTTTTCACTTGATAATTCTTCATCAATCTCTGCTAATCGTTTAACAGCGATTTCTAATCTTTGTCTCATGCTTTCTTCCATAAGTGATCCTCATTTACAGCGCAAATTATTGTATCACAATGTGGCAAATCATAAATAGATAGAATGTACTTTCCGTTAATATTCATATTAATCTTTAATGAAGGCCCTTCTTTGTGTATAATCAAAATCAGGTGAAAATAAAATGGCATATAAGGCTCTTTATCGTACGTATCGACCAACAACATTTGAAGAAGTTGCCGGTCAACAACACATTGTTAAAACTATCAAAAACGCTTTAGCGACTGGAAAAATTGCCCACGCATACCTATTTGCAGGCCCTCGTGGAACAGGTAAAACCACAATGGCTAAGTTATTAGCGAAAGCTCTTAACTGTGAACATGGAATCGGTTGCCAATGCAATGAATGCAAAAACTGTTTAGCGATTAATGAGGGAACACATCCTGATGTTTTAGAAATCGACGCTGCTAGCAATAATGGTGTTGATGAAATCAGAGACTTAATTGATAAAGTTAAATACGGCACTATCTTAGGAAGATACAAAGTATACATTATCGACGAAGTCCATATGATGACTCCTGGTGCATTTAATGCTTTATTAAAAACATTAGAGGAGCCACCAGAACACGTTATCTTCATTTTAGCGACCACAGAACCACACAAGATTCTCCCCACTATTCTTTCAAGATGCCAAAGATATGATTTCTCCAAAGTCAGTGATGACGATATCAGAGAAAGAATAAAGGTTGTTTTAGAAAAAGAGGGAATCAGTTATAACGAGGACGCTATCAACTTGATTATTTCTCTTGCTGATGGAGGAATGAGAGATGCTTTATCAATCCTCGATCAAGTTCTCGCGTACTCTGGAGATCAATTAAAAGTCCAAGATGTTTTGGATATCTTTGCCCTTGAATCAACAGAAGAAAAAATCAATTTAATAAAATCAATTCTCGCTGGCGATGTCGCTGATATATTGAATAGACTTTCTAATTACATAGAAAGAGGAACAGATATTAAGCGTCTCACAAATGATTTATTAATGATGCTCAAAGATGTTTTGATTTATGAAACATCTAGCAGCGATAGGTACTTGCAAATCCTCAAAGAAGATGATGCGATGGATTTATCCAACTCATTATCCAGTGAGGTTGCTATGGAAATGATTACCGCATTGATGACAACACTTAAAGATTACAAGAATGTCACCGCAATCAATCCACTATTCGAAGTTACATTACTCAAACTTGCTTCCATGAATAGCAAACCTCACCAACAAGTTGCGAGAGAAGAAAAACCAGAGACAAGACCTCTTAGATATGAGACTCCATTCCCTAAAGGCCCAACACCAGAAATGATTAAGGCCATGGAAGAAAAGAAAGAGGAGCCAAAACCTGTTGAACAACCAAAGGTTGAAATTAAACCAGAGCCAGTAGTTGAAGAACCAGAACAACCATCATTATTCGAAGATGATTCAGCGGCATCTGATGAAAGTATTATCTATATCAACGGCACCGAAGTTGAAGACCACTACGAAATCGATGAAAAAACAATGGTCAATATCATGGTTACCAGTAAGAAGGATATTAAGAACTCCTTATTAGAAAACTGGAAGAACCTCAAACGCTTAGCAGCGCACCCAAGGCTCGGACGCATAGCCACAATGCTTGTAGATGGACACCCACTCGTTGTCTCTAACAAAGTTATGGTTCTTGAATATCAATCTGACAACATAGTTGAGAAGATGAATCTCATCTCTAACCAAAAGGATATTCAAAATGTCATGAGAACCGTCTTTAACAAAAAGATGTTTGTCTATTCTGTGAATAGAAAAGGTTCCATCGACTTACAACAAAAATACATGAACTTATTACAATTAGGCAGATTGCCTAAGGCTGATACAGTAGAAATTGAATTTATTGGAGATTAATTTTATGAACATGCAACAAATGATGATCCAAGCTCAAAAGATGCAAAGAGAACTTAAGAAAGCAATGGATGAGCTTGCCAAAAAAGAATTCTCAGTTAATAAAAGCGGCGCCGTCACAATCACAATGATGGGTGATGGCTCATTAAAGTCAGTCGTCATAGACGAAGATGCTTTTGATAAAGATAACAAAGATATGGTTGAAGAACTCATCGTCATGGGTATCAATGAATTATCTGAACAAATTGAAGAAGCAAAAGCCGCTTTGAATGAAAAGATTACAGGATCACGTTCTGGATTTGGTGGTTTCTAATGGAAAAGATTAAATCATTAATCAGGCTTCAAGAATCTTTAGCTAAACTCCCAAGTGTTGGAAAGAAATCCGCTGAGAGAATGGCTTTTGCCATGCTTGAAATGAGCGATGATGATTTAAATGAATTCTCAGAAGCGATCAAAGAGTTAAAAGAAAAGATCCACTTCTGTCCTATCTGTGGAAATATCACAGAGGATGAAGAATGTGAAATCTGCAAGGATGAATCAAGAGATAGAACTACCTTAATGGTGGTCTCTAATCCTAAAGATGTCATCGCATTTGAAAACGCAGAAGGATATAACGGTTTATATCATGTATTAGGTGGAACAATTTCTATTTCCAAAGGAAAAGGAATTGAAGACCTCAATATTGATTCACTATTAAAGAGAGTTAGCGAGGGTGAAATCAAAGAAATCATCTTAGCCACCAACCCCACAATAGATGGTGAAACAACCGCATTATACTTAGCGAAGTTATTGGAAAATAAAGGTGTCAATATCACACGTCTTGCTTATGGCTTACCAATGGGCGGAAATCTCGACTACGCAGATGCGCTCACATTAGCGAAGGCAATTGAAGGACGTCGCAAAATCTAGGGGGACATTTTATGTTTATTACTTTAGAAGGACCAGAAGGATCTGGAAAAACTACCGCTGTTGAAGCAGCAGTTAAAAGATTACAAGAATTGGGTTACGAAATTGTTCGCACACGTGAGCCAGGCGGTACACCAATTTCGGAACAAATCAGAAATGTTATCTTAGATAAAGCTAATACCGCAATGGATAGCAGAACTGAAGCTTTGCTTTATGCTGCCAGCAGACGCCAACATCTCGTAGAGAAAGTTTGGCCCGCGTTAAAAGAAGGCAAGATTGTTATCTGCGATAGGTATGTTGATAGTTCTTTAGCGTACCAAGGTGGCGCTAGAGGTCTAGGTATTGATGAAGTCCTCAATGTTAACTTATTTGCCACAGAAAATACATGGCCAGATTTAACACTTTTATTTGATATCAAACCAGAAATCGGTTTAGCGAGAATCTCTGCTAATGCAGATAGAGAAGTTAACCGTTTAGATTTAGAAAAATTAGAATTCCATAACAAAGTTAGAGAATCATTCTTAGCCTTAGCCAAGAGATTCCCAGATAGATTTGTCATTATCGACGCTAGCCAAGATAGAGAGTCAGTGGCAAAAGACACAATGGAGGCCATTCTCTCTCGTCTATGCAAGTAGGCAAGTATTTAGAAAATAAGCAACCAATCATCTACCGCACTTTTGTGCGTTCTTTACAAAATGGCCATCTTTCCCATGCTTATTTAATAAGCGGGAATCCCGGCACACCACTACTTGAAGTTGCTAAATATTTAGCTAAATCAATTCTTTGTGATAATCCAGAACCACTCGCATGCAACAACTGCATCACATGCTTACGTATTGATGACAACAACTACCCAGACTTTATCGTTTTAGATGGTTCTAAAAAGACTATCAAAAAGGATGAAGTTGGTAGTATTGAAACACAGTTTGAAAAAACCGCTTTTGAATCTAAAGGCAAGATGATTTATATCATCCATCTAGTTGAAAACATGGGTCCAGAAGCTATCAATAGCATTCTGAAATTCTTAGAAGAACCTGGCAGTGAGATTTATGCTTTCTTGACCACAAATAATGAAAACAACGTATTGCCCACCATTATTTCTAGATGCCAACTATTGAGATTAAAATTAGTTAACAGACAAGAAGTTATTGAAGACGCAGTTAATCTTAATGTTCCAGAGGAAGACGCAGAATTACTTTCATACTTCTATAACGATGGCGAATTAATCTATGACGTCTTAGACGACAAAGAAGAAAAAGATAATTATGAAGATGCCAAAAATGCATTCAAAGATTTCTTAGATGCATTAGGTCAAGAGGATAAAAGAGAGGCTATCTACTTCTCACAGAAACATATCATTCCTTTAGTTAAAACTAAAGAGAGCGCGAGATTCTTCCTCGATATGCTCGTGGAAGCATTCGAAGATATGCTTAACATCCAACAAGGAAAATCGCCAATTTTAAAAAGTTATGCTACAATTCTCCAAGACCTTTCTAGCAAACTTTCTAATATTGATGAAAGTTTAATTGAAATCTTGAAAGACAGAAATTTTATAAATTTAAATGTGAATACATCCCTATTGATGGATCACTTGGTGCTCAGCATCATTAAGGAGGGAAACGATGGGAATAAATAATCCTGAATTGGAATCAATCGATAATTCCGTATACAAATCATTCTTAGGAGTGAAGTTTTTTAATACACCTAGAGCCTACTTCTTTGGTTTAAAAGAAGAGGAAGATTATCACCTCGGGGATAAGGTTGTCGTGGAGACAATGAGAGGTTTAGAACTCGGTGAAGTCGCAATCGAACCTATCTCTATGGATAAATATGAAAGTGAATTAGGCTTAAAGCCAGTTTTAAGACGCGCTACTGACATCGATGTAAAAATATATGAGGCAAATCAAAAAGACGCAAAGAACGCCTTAGAAATCAGTAGAGCCGAATCAGAAAGAATGGGATTAGATATGAATTTCATATCTGGTGAATATACTTTAGATAAAACCAAAGTTATTCTTTCCTATATCGCCGATGAAAGAATTGACTTCAGAGAACTCTTAAAAGTTTTAGCGTCTCGTTTACATACAAGAATTGAATTAAGACAAATCGGTTCTCGTGATAAAGCCAAAATGATTGGCGGTGTCGGTATCTGTGGTTTACCACTTTGCTGTTCCACATTCTTAAATGAATTCGATGGTATCTCTATTAATAGAGCCAAGAACCAAATGCTCGCGATTAACATTCCAAAGTTATCCGGTCACTGTGGCAAATTAATCTGTTGCTTAAAGTATGAAGATGATGTTTATAGCGAAGAGAGAAAGAACTTCCCAGAATTAGGAAGTAAACTCTGGATCGACAAAGTCGAATATACAGTTACAAGCGTTAATATCATTTCTAAAGTGGTAAAAATTGAAAACGAAGAAGATGTCAAATTCATGCCTCTTGATGATTTAAATAAACAAGCTCGTTGGAGAAGAAAGTTTGATGAAGAGAAATAAGAGCTTTGATAACTCATCTCCACTTCTATATTTGGTTGCTACACCTATAGGCAATTTGGGTGAAATGTCTAAGCGTGCTTTAGATGTACTTTCTGACATGGACATAATTGCAGCGGAAGACACAAGAAACACATATTCATTATTAAGCCAATATGGAATCAAAAAGGAACTGTTTTCACTTCGTGAACATAATGAAAATGAAGCAAGTGAACACTTGATTTCTTTATTAAAACAAGGAAAGAAAATTGCTTACGTTAGTGATGCTGGTTATCCAGGTATTTCTGATCCAGGTTATTTGTTAGTAAAAAACGCAATTGAACAAGGCGTTGCCGTTTCCACTATTTCTGGTAGCTGTGCATTTATAAATGCACTTGTTGCCTCTGGGCTTCCAACAGATCACTTCTACTTCTATGGATTCTTGCCTAAGAAAGGTAATGAAGCAAAAAGAGAATTAGAAAAACTTACTGATAGAGAAGAAACATTAATCTTCTATGAGTCACCACATCACATTAAAGAAACAATAAAATTACTCCAAGAAGTGTTCAAAAAACGCTATGCAGTCATAGCTAGAGAGCTCACAAAGCTTAACGAAGAGTATATCAGAGGTAATTTAGATGAATTAATGGCCTTAAACTTCGAAACTTTGAAGGGTGAAATGGTCATTTTAGTGGAAGGAAACCACAATTTAGAAAATCAAATCTCTGAAAATCAAATAAAACAAAAATTGGCCTATTTTTTAGGGCTTGGAATTTCCAAAAAAATCGCGATTGAGATTGTATCCACTGAACTGGGTGTAGGGAAGAACCAAGTGTACAAAATAGCGCAAAACATGTAAAAAAACGCGACAAATCTCGCGTTTTTTTAATGTTTAAACAGATACAAGGTTTCTTTATCTTGCCGCCTCATTTCGTAATATAAGTAGGCTGCAAACGAACTCAAATATACAAACGTCCCAATCATTGAGAAGTAAGATGAAATTGATAAATATGGGGTATAAAAATCCATTGTATAGGAACAATTTCCAGTTCCTGAGATGAATGAGGCAAATCCGCCTTGCCCATTGAAGACATTAACATCATGTTTTTGACCATTTTGGTCCACCATTTTGATCCTAAAACCGTCTTCATAGGCAAGTCTAGTGACAACAACACGTTCTTTATCGAAATTAGTCTTAAATTTGAACACTTGACCAGATGATTGAACATCAGTTAAAACATATTCTTTTGCTTTAGTCATCTTAACATTGTGTTTAAGAGCGGTATCAATATAGACACTGAATGTTGATTGCATCTTAAGACCTCTTGAAACAATGATGATCTTCTTAATCTTTGGTGCAACTTTCTCGATTGTTAAATTACCGCTTTCATCAACACCATATTGTGGAGTGATATAGAAAGTACGCATTTCTTTTCCAACACGAGCACTATTATAGAAACCATCATTGTGGTTATCATAAGTAACAATTTCATTATTTGTATCTACAAGGTAGATATCAAAGTCATAACCAGTTGAGAATCTAGCATTCACATAGAAGATATTTCCATTAACATCATAAGACGGGAAACATTCTCCATTAGCTTCTATAACTGCAACCCATCTACGGCTTTCAGAATCTTCCACTGCTATTTCTGGGTATTGAGTTTTTTCAAAAGTATTGTTGTCTCTATTACATAGAGTTAAATAGTCCTTAGCGGATAAGTCTAAAGCCTTCTTACCAGCGCTATGCATATCATAGTAAGTAAGCATTGAATCATAGTATGGGGATGTTGTAGAAGCATATCTTTCAATGGTCATTACTTTGTAATAATAGCTAAGTGGATTAATGCTCGCAGGTTCAACAGTGATATCTGGATGATTTTCTTTAATATCATCAAGAACGGCTTTCTCGCGATAGGAGTTAATGATTGCGTGTTTCAAATAGGCTTCTTCTAAACCTAAAACACTTCTTTCAGATGAAGTTTCGTATAAACCTTCATATGAGTCTTCTTCAAGTGGATTGCCATAGGTTTCAAATACAGAATCATAAGTCAAAGCAAAATCAATGTAGTCCATATTCTTGTAGACACGAAATTCGCTGTTTGGATATTGATCAGTAACATCCAAATAATTCAAAGGAGCGTTATATCTAAAGTCTTCGCTAGAAGCATCGCTTCTATGTTGATATCTATAATAGTCATCTTCGATGTAATAGTACTTAATGCCAAGTAATGTATCCATATATGGTCTCTTTTGAATATACGTTCCACTCCAACTACCTGGAGATGTGCCATTTGCAATAGCGGCCCAGTTATCAATATCTGCTGTGTTGTAATTGAAAATAGAGTGGAAGAAGTTTGCGCCATTATAGTTGTTTCTCATTTCATCATTGGAAGCGCTTGAAGATGCTAAAGATGAGAAACTTCTATAGTAACTGTTGTCTTGTTTTCTGGTCTTTTCCACTAATGAATGGAGGACATCATTTTTGATAAATCCTTTGTTCGTGTAATAGTAGTCTTCTACACCATGACCTTGGATAACAAAAGCACCCATTAATGCCACTTCAACAGAGATAAACCCTGCAAAAAAGGCATAAAATTTAAGTTTTGGCTTAGTTTTGATGATACAAAGCACTACTGTAACAATGACAATATATAGACATTCGAGGAGCATTGCTAACCATATTGGAACACGCTCAGTGAAACTATTTGGATACTTCTGAGTGATGATGATTGCGCACATTCCACCAACTAATGCCATAACAATCATCGAACAACCACCAGCAACTAGTGGTATGAATGATTTTTCTCTTAACTTATCGAGATATAAGCCTGTATAGGCGAGGATTGATGTGGTCACAAACAGAGTCCAACGGCTATAAGCTTGGGTGAAACCATGGAACAAGTAGTAGAAACACGGTGTGAATAATGCAAAAACAAAGAACACTAATGGAACTAGCACTGAGAAATGTTTCTTTTTCAAAGAATCAAAGAACGCCGGGCCTAAAAGCATCATCATCGGAATGAAACAATAAGACGAACCGGCAACATTATCATATGTTTCGCTGCCTAAAACAGTTAAAGGAGTACCTCTACAACTTGTAACTGGGTAGATGAAATCAATGAATGGGTACAACGCTCTGGCCTTGTCTTGATCTCTACTACTCATTGCGGTCCATGATGTTAATAATTCAAAAATCTTTTTCAAATTATGAGCCTTAAATGACTCCTTCAATAAATCAAAATAGCTGGATGATGCTCTTGGTGAAGTTAATGCGTGCATCGCTGATGGGAACACCACCATTGCAGGCATAATTAAGCCCACTGCAAAGCCGGCAAATCCTAATCCAAGGATAATTAAATTATCCTTCCAGTTATTAAGTTTGATTCTTTGGAAGTATCTAAACATCGCATATAGGAATGCACACATAACGAAGCAAATGCAGAAGAAATAGTTGGTAAATCCCATCATGCAAATGGCTCCAGCAAGCACCCAAGGTTTCTTTTCCTTAAGTGTCATTTCAATGCCTAACAAAATCAAAGGAAGAACGATAGCGATTTCAGTAAAATGATTAAACCATAAATACCAAGTCATCCATCCTGAGAATGCATACGCTATACCTGTAATCTTGGACGCCGTACGTGATGCACCTAAGTAGCGCATGTATAAAAAGAACACCATTCCACTAGCGGCAATCTTAAAGATTGTTAAAACCGCCATGCCTTGTGGTACTAGTTGTCTAGGAACTAATAAGATAGGCATGAAGAACGGATCGAATAAATAATAGAAAGAGTTGGATCCGATATTATCCACACCTAAGAAGGTGTTCGTGTCATATAAAACAAATTCACCAGTTTTAAAGAAATGCCACCAGTCATCATATCCATTTGTGTAGAAAGCAAATTGTTGTGATGAATAGTCACCTGTGAATGGTGTGGTGAAATAGTTAATAAATAAAGATGTCGCAAAGAAAACAACGCCCAATAAAACCAAGAACAAAAAGTAATAAAACATCGAATTAATGTTCTTGAGCCAAGAGGGTAAATATTCTACGAATCGTTTCTTCTCTTTGATTACTATTTCGTTACCCATGATTATTCATTATACACATATATACGCATATATTATTGGTTTTTCTTGCAATTGCCTCTTTGCTTTTCTATGATAGAAAAGATTTTTGGAGGTAGTCTCATGGAAATTCGTAACATTGCAATCATCGCTCATGTCGACCACGGCAAGACTACTTTAGTCGACCAATTATTAAAATCATCCGGTGCATTTAGAGAAAACGAAGAAGTTGCTAACAGAGTTATGGATAGCAACGATATCGAAAGAGAAAGAGGCATCACTATTTTAGCTAAAACAACTTCCTTAATGTACAAGGACACTAAAATTAATATTTTAGATACTCCAGGGCACGCTGACTTCGGCGGTGAAGTTGAAAGAATCATGAATATGGTGGATGGTTGTCTACTATTAGTAGACGCATTCGAAGGAACTATGCCTCAAACAAGATTCGTTTTAAAGAAAGCATTAGAAGCTCATGTAAAACCAATCGTTGTTGTAAACAAAGTTGATAGAGCAAACATTGATATTGCTCAAACAATTGATGAAGTCTTAACTCTATTTATGGAGTTAGGTGCTCCAGATGAATTCCTAGATTTCAAAACCGTTTTTACATCTGCGCTTCAAGGTACTTCATCTTATGATGCTGATGTTTCCACACAGAAACCAGGCATGGATGCTGTGCTTCAAACAATCATTGATGAAATTCCTGCCCCTAAAGCAGATGTCGAAAAACCGCTTCAATTACAAGTTTCATTATTAGACTATAACGATTTCGTGGGAAGAATTGGTATTGGTACCGTTAAAAACGGTAGCATCAAAGTTAATGATACCGTTGCGGTCTCTCGTTTAGATGGAACCACAAAGACATTCAAAGTCATGAAACTCTTTGGTTATCAAGCTAACAAGAGATTAGAAATAGAGGAAGCGAAAGCGGGCGAAATATGCGCAGTCGCAGGCTTACCTGATATTAATGTTGGTGAGACAATTTGTAATCCAAATCATATCGAACCACTACCACTAATTCATCTTGATGAACCCACACTTCAAATGACCTTCGGCACAAACACTTCTCCTTTCGCAGGAAGAGATGGAAAACTCTTAACTGCTAGAAAGATTGAAGAGAGATTATTCAGAGAAACTCAAAAGGACGTTGCCTTAAGAGTGCACAGAGTGAATAATTCTGAATCTTGGATTGTCGCGGGTAGAGGTGAACTTCACTTAGGTATTCTCATCGAGAATATGAGAAGAGAAGGGTTTGAATTAGAAGTTTCAAAACCAAAAGTCATCATCAAAGAAATTGATGGTCAAAAATATGAACCGTATGAAGATTTAGAAATCGATGTTCCAAACGATTTCGTTGGTGACATTATGACTTCCTTAGGAAGCAGAGATGCTGAAATGATCAACATGGATGTCAAAGAAACCACTACTAAATTAACATATGTTATTCCATCAAGAGGATTGCTTGGTTATGTCACAAACTTTATGACTTTAACAAAAGGTTACGGCATCTTATCTCACGTCTTTAAAGAATATCGTCCGATGGTGGCTATGAACTTAGGTGAAAGACCATTAGGCGTTCTTGTTGCTACTGAAGCAGGCATGGCTACACCATATGCGATTGAACACGTTGAAGAAAGAGGAACGATGTTCATCGAACCAGGCACTGAAGTTTATGAAGGTATGATTATCGGTGAAAACCGTTATGATATCGACTTAGCAGTTAACTGTGTTCTCAAGAAAGAACTCACAAATATGAGAAGCGCCAATAAAGACACTACTGTGGTTTTAAAATCACCAAGAAGAATGTCTTTGGAAGCTTGTCTCGACTATATCAATTCCGATGAGCTTGTGGAAATCACACCAACAGCATACAGAATGAGAAAGAGGATTCTTAACACTGTTGATCGTAAAAAATACGACGCCCACAAGAGAGCGGAAGAGAAAGAAAAATAAAATGGGGATTTCCCCATTTTTATTTATCATTATTTTTGAATAAATGACTGATGCTTTTGTAAGGACCAAACAATGTAATCTTGTCACCTTTTTGGATGATTGTATCTTTATCCGCGAAGACGTATTGATCTTTTCTTTTGATAACCACAATGTTAATGCTGTAGCGATCAACTAAGTGGCTGTCTTTCATTGCGACATTTTCAAGTTCTGCTGGAACTTCATCAACATCAACTTCCATTAATGCATTCGCGCCATAGTTATTGAGAAGTGTCAATTCATTGTCTTGATTAACGATAATTGCCTTTGAACTATCATCCAAACTATCTATGAATGCCGTTTTAATATCATTAACAAGCCCGTAGATGACCAAAATATCACCCTTGCGGAACATTGTATCTCTAGTAACTTCAACGGTTCTCTTGCCTCTTCTAATAGAAAGAATGTTAATAACAAACTTTGAAGTCAAATTCATTTGAGATAAAGAAACATCTTCAGCAAAAGAAGGAATTCTATTAAGAACTACTTCTGCGATTGCATTTTTACCATAGAAATCAATAACGGTAATAATGTTTGTGTTTCTTCTATTTTTAGTTGCGTTAATGGCAATCTTTTCAAGGAGTCTTTGGAACCTCTTATTGATTGGTGGAATCTTTAGGAATAACACAAAGAGGAATATACCTAGAGCAACATAGAAAACAATGAAATACCAGTCAGTAAAATTCACATCAGTAAATGAACCAACAGAAATGGATGTACCGATGGAGAAAAACATATTAATAATCAAACCCATAATAACGACAGAGAAGATGTGTCCTGTATACATACAGGCAACCGCAATTTTTCTTCTTCTATCATCGTTGGCGATCAATTCACTTTCGCTTGTTGTGAAACCAGATCCAGTAAATAAAGAAGCAACTTGGAATTTGATTTTTTTGGTAGCTAAACCAGTAAGTTTAAAAGCGACGAAATAGGTTTCGATCACAAACATATAAAGTGATACAACAGCGAGTATTAATGAGATAGCCAGCCAAAGGTTCATACTTTATTTTTTGCCCTTGCTATATTTTACACAATTTTCATTCATTAACGATGAAAATTCTTTCGGCATTGGTGCTTTGAATTTCATAAGCTTTCCATTTAATGGATTTACGATGTCTAATTCATAAGCATGT
The DNA here is from genome assembly GCA_905236395.1 of uncultured Bacilli bacterium. Classification (GTDB taxonomy): domain Bacteria; phylum Bacillota_I; class Bacilli_A; order RFN20; family CAG-826; genus RUG13091. Next base: position 404 of record CAJOPR010000048.1, on the reverse strand, counting down.
AAGCCTAGTCTTTTGATTGGGTTGGATGGCTCACCATACTTATCATCACCAATGATGAAATGACCCATATCACCAAAGTGAACACGGATTTGATTTTTGCGTCCTGTTTTAATATCTACATCCGCTAAAGAATAGAATTTATTCTCTTGGATGATTTTGTATTTTGTAATAGCTAGTTGGCCATCGCCTTTCTTCTTAGAAGAATACATCATGTTTTGACTATTCTTTTTTAGCCAAGAGGATATAGTTCCTTCTTTCTTGTCAAGGATGCCTTCCACTATTGCGTAGTAGCCTCTTTTCTTGACGAGGTTATTCCAGTTATCTCCATCGGTTAAGGCGTTAGCCATCTTAACGTTTTTAGCAAACATTAAAACGCCAGATGTATCTTCATCTAATCTATGAAC
>CAJOPR010000047.1 GCA_905236395.1 uncultured Bacilli bacterium | reverse complement strand
TATTTATAACATCCTCCCATTTAGATTAGATGCGATGACCGATGGTTATCGTATGAGAATGACCACAAACGCTGCTAATAAGAAAGCATTTAATGAATTATTACGTGTGGAATACGCGATTAGCCAAGGTGAAACAGATGTGGAAATCGCTACTTTTAAAGATATTACTAATTTCACCGCTGAACTTAACTTGAATAAAGTCTATGTCTTATTAGACAAGAAACAATTTAAAGAAGCAGAAGAATTAATCGATATCATTATTGCGGGCAAAGCCACAATATCAGAAAAAGTATATATTCGCGCAAGAGCGCAAAAGATATATATCAACATCGTGACTAAGTCTTTAGAAGAAGCTAAAGAATATTACGAAAAAGAAGTCTCTATGGCGGAACGTAGAGAGTTATCCACAGATATGTCTATGGTGTCTGTTAGAACTTACTTATTAATGTCAGGTTTATTTGATGGATCCAAATCAGAATGTTTAATCGCTATTAATAATGTAAGAAAGTGTTTCAACAACACTCCTAAACAAAGAAGGAAAACAGAAGCTACATTATTTAACGAATCACTTAAACTTGTTGATGAAGTTCATCCTAAATGGGAACTATCTCAATACAGTGTGGTTTACGAAGAAAAACCAGAAAAGAAAAAGAAATAAGGAACGGTTGCCCCGTCCCTTTTTCTTATAACGCTCTGATGGCCTCCACTGGAGGTTTTCTTGAGGAGTGGATAACTGGGAATATTGTCGCGATAAAGCTGATGACTAATGCCACACCAATAACTAGCGCGATATTCACGATACCAAATGTTAATAGAGATAATCCAATCTCTGTATAGATGTAATTGTTTATTAGAATTTCCGCCATAATGGCTAAGCCAATACTGACTATCGCACATATTGCAGCGACGAATAATGATTCAGAGAAGAAGATCTTAAAGACATCAATCTTTCTAGCGCCAATCGCGCGTAAGATTCCGATATCTTTCTTCTTAGAAGAGATAGATACAGATATGAAGTTCAATAACATCAATGCGGCGAAGACACCAGATCCCACACCTGTCCATAAGAAGATAGTCTTCAATAAATCAATTAATGAAACAATCGTGTTAACTTCCGTATATTTTGGACTGGTTAACTTGTACTGATAAGAAGAGAATTTCTTGTTCATGTAGTTGATTTGTTCAAATGTATATTCTGTTTTCACAAAGACCGCAGAATATTTTGCATCTGATGGTGCGACATAATCGGTGGTGAATGTGTTAATCCAAGCATATTCTTCATCACCAGGATATGTATTCGCTAAAGCAAATGCTTTAGTCACTAATGGAGTCATGGAATTACTATCTTCGATATAACCTTTAATTTTTAATTTGCCTTTATTATCTGAACTTGTTTTGTAATAGAGATATTCAGGAATAGTCATTTCTGTATCAGAATCATTAATGACTTCATATGTTGCGTAAGTATAACCTCTTAGTTTTTTCTCTTTGAAACCCCAAGAACCCATATATTCTTCATAATGGGCTTCGAGCCAAGTTTGAATTGTTTCAATTTGTGAAGGTGACCAATTTGCCCAATAGCCTCTGTCATTAACTCGATCTAAATATGATGAAATAGTGGAATCCGCTCTCGCATCTTCATTGCTACCCACTCTTTCTAAATACGTGCGATAGAACCAGTTAGGCATATCAACATCAAAGCTCTCTTCTAAAATCGCTTTTAGTTGGTTGAATTCTTCCATTGAGAAATCATAATCTTCTTGATAGAAGTGATTAAATAGTTCTCTTTGTGAATCTGTATATTTACTAGTGTTGAAGTTAGGATTGAACCCTTCATTAGAGAAATTATTCGCTAATTCCTTCACCTTTATCGCGACTTTATATTCATCTTTATATTGATTGAAGAACCTCATTGCGTAATCTGAATCTTGCCATATATTATCTTTAATGTTTTGGAAAGCGTTTCTGTTTTCTTCGTTAGACATATAAGCCTTAAATGTGGGCATAACACGAATTAATGTGTTTTCGCTCATATCCCATAAGACTGTATTTAAGATATTTTGTGCTCGACTCTGTTTATAAGATTCAATCTGTGAAGTGGTGATATATGTCTCGTTATCTTGTAATGAGAATGTTGATACTGGATTACCACCCATATCATAAAACTTGAAGGAGTTTGGGAATTTCTCCACGAGAACTTCCGTTCTTAATGATGTCCAGGTGTTATCATCAACGCCCCAACTCCAGACATCCTTATTTAAATCAAACTGTGCACCTTTTCTATTGAATGATGGGATATAGGTGGAGTTCTTAAAGATTAAGCTATCCATTAAACTGGTGGTTACGAAAGCGACGCTGTTGAAGCTTTGTTCCCAACAGTCTTGCGCGCTATTTATCAATGTTCTTTTTTCATCATCACTGATAGTAGCGGTTTCGTCTGTTAATTTGTCATATGTATCTGGCAAATCACCACAATCAAAGAATCCAGAAATCTTCAAAGAAGAGCTCCCTTTTTGAGTGGAGAAACTAAATTCTTTTCCAATAATCTGATTGATATTTGTGTATGACACCGCGCCAGAATCGATGAGCATATTCCCAAAGTTTTTGGATAATAATATTTCATTATCATTAACGGGGTATTCACCCGATAATGTATATCCAAGCTTTTGGAATTCTTCTTTAGATACATCTGACAACGCTCTTAAGCGATAGACATTTCGATAATATTCAGAGTTTTTTGTCATTGCTATTGAGGAGAATGGGAATCTTGATTCATAGCCCATTGACATCACACCGATGAAATTTAAATTAAGATGGTTACCATTTAATCCTTCAATTTCTTCTACACCAAACTCTACTTCTTGAGTGGTGCTATAGGAATAGGAGTTCTCATCAGCGATATTGCCGTTGAAATCCATACGATAATTAGAATATTGACCAGAGGCTTCTTTCTTAATCATCTCCGCAGTGTAGTCTGTTTTTCTTAATGCTTCAGAATATGTATGCGAGGAGTTATATAGCATTAAGGAAGAAACTATCCCAAACATAGAGAAGGAGGCGATGGATAAAAACATCGTAAAGGCTAATCTAATTGGTTTGGTCTTTAATCCAGATAGACCCATCTTAATAGATTTACCTAGTGGCATTCTCGATTTAATAAACTTAGTTTGTTTTGGATCGTATTGCTGTAATTCCACTGGTTTAGTATCTATGAATTCATCACTTTGACCGGATTCAGAAATACGGGCTACCTTCATAGACTTAGTAGCGTTTTGACCAGAGGAAATGAACACTGTTCCTTCATTAGCTTTAATGGCTTCATATAATTTATCAAAGTCCGCTTTAGTTAGTTTCTTTGCGTCTTTGATACTGATCGCGTGTTCATTAATAATTGATACATTATCAGAAACCTTTTTAGATTCTTTATATATTTTTGTTTCATCAGAGATGACTTTGCCATCTTTGAGTTCAATGATACGATCACCAAATCTCTCTGCAAAATCTCTATCATGGCTAACAACAATAACGAGTTTATCCGCGGATAATTTCTTTAATGTTTCAAAGACTTGTTCGCCAGTCTTACTATCTAAAGCACCGGTAGGTTCATCCGCCATAATGATATATGGGGATTTAATAAGTGCTCTAGCGATAGCGATTCTTTGTTTTTGACCACCTGATAAGGTGTTGGGTTTTCTTTTTGCAAAGTCTTTTAAATCAACTTGTTCTAATAGACTATTAACATCATCTTTGTTAACTTTCTTATTTTGTAATTCAATAGCGAGAGCGAGGTTTTGTTCCACGTTAAATTCGTTGAGAATGTTATATTCTTGGAACACGAAACCAATATAGGTATTTCTATAACTATCAAAGTCAGCTTGGGAGAAGTCTTTACTACTTCTTCCCTTAAGGATGATTTCACCAGATGTGGGGAAATCTAAACCACCGATAAGATTTAATAATGTGGATTTACCACTTCCTGATTTACCAAGTAAGAAGATCATTCCTTTTTCTGGGAAGTCTAAAGAGACACCATCTAAGGCTCTTGTTTCTGATCCACCTTTTAATTTGTATATCTTGGTAAGATTTTTAATAGATAACATATAAAACCACCTCGCCTGTCTTTATTTTGATAGATAAACTCTGTCTTTATTTTATTTTAATAGATAAACAAAGACGCACACAAGTGCGCCTATGTTATTGATTAAGATAATATATTATTTTTGGTACTGTAACTTCCTATGGGGAGTAACTTTTTTAAGGTCCCCACCAAATGTTACAGTTTTAATATGTGATAAATAGTAAAAAGAAAATCCCTAAGAATTACGTTGTCGAAACAAATTCAGAAGGGAGGATTTTTATGTTTGAAGTCAAAGACATTTTATCATTACTTGGGATACCAGGTACAATAATTAAATCGTTTGACACTATTCTATTTAGAATAGTAACGCTATAGCTGAAGCTACTAATAATAAAATACAGACACTAATCAATCTATGTTATAGACTACCTAAATTCGAAAGGATGAGAAAAGTGTTCTTTATATCAACAGAAACCAAAAAGACTAGAGGATTTTGGCTCCTCTAGCCTTATTTGTTTTGTTATTTTGACCCCATAAGATGTGACAGTTTTATCATGTGATTTTCCTTTGAAACCCCATAAAACCCCATCAAATGTTACAGAGCCTTATTTTTCTTTTCTCTTTTTAATTGAGAGAGCAATGAATGTCATACCAATTAAGCATGTCGTTGTAGCGATGACCACCAATAGAGTGGATGAATCATTCATGCTAAGAGGATTAATTCTATTAGAACTAGAAGCCTTACTTAAGTAATCTGGATAGTTTGTTCTATTTGTATACTTATTAACAATGAACACATATCTTGCGATTGCTTTTTGTAAGTCTGTTCCAGATTCATTTGCAGATGCAGCTTTAACTTTATTTTTCTCAGTTGTAACCATTGAATTATATGCTGTTTGCATATCTGACCATTTGGTTGTGTTAGGGGCAGTAGTTCCTCCGTTACAAGTAACGGTGGTTAAGAATGTAGAACCCCAAGAAATCGTTTTCTTATAGAGCTGAATTGCTTTTTGATTTGTGTAAGAGGACGATTTGAAATATCTGAATCTGTATTGTCCAGAATTATTGTTGTATCGCATATAAGCATTGCTAGACACAATGTTCGCGTCGCCACTTGAAATAGTTATTGAATTTGAATAAGTAGTGGAAGTATTGGATTTTAATCCATTATCATTTGCTGTTTGGCCAATATAATAACCACTCTTTGATTTTAAGGTGCCTTCCGAATCATTGTAAGTAAATGTGGCAGCATCTACACTTGAACTTGCGGCAATTGTTGAGTTACTAATCGTAACATTGATTGTATTTGATACCGCATCTAATGTTGTCAAACCGCCATTAAAAGCGACGCCACCATCTTCATACACAATTAAATATTCACCATCGGTTAAATCACTCGAGGATGTTACCTTCACATAATCACCATTAGCTGTATATGTAGATGTGGTGGTTTCGCCTCCTCCTGATGATTCATTAACAGTAATTTTATAAGTAGCACTTTTTGTAACATCGCCTTCGGTATAAGAAACGGTGATTGTTTTTTCTCCGGATGTAGTCATATCAGGAGATGAAACGCTAGTTGGTGTGACTGTTGCATCTGATGCGCCATCATAGTGAGCGGTAACAACTAAACCTGAGTAAGAGAATGTATCACCAACTGTAAATGTTTTTGTCACGCTATCAGTATTTAATGAAATGCTTGTTAATACAGGATCGGTAGTGCCTCCACCGCTTTCCTCAACAACTTTATAAAAATAAGCCATACTTCCAGTTGTCCCGGCATATGATCTTAATCCGTTTGTCCCGTTAATTCTCAAATGTCTTGCTGTACTGTTTTTGTTTGCAACAGCATAGTTTGTTTCTGATACTTGTGTTGTTCCAATAATCAAATCGGTATTGGTACCTGTGCTCGTAGCCATACTGAATGTATTTGAAGTAGGAACCTGTAAATAATAATCGGTAGAATTTATAGTTGTTTTAGCTGTAAAAGAATTGCCGTTAGATGCTTTTGTTAATGTGTAATACAAAGGTGTTTGAGACGAAGGAAGAGCAACCAAACCCCAACTTGATGTCCCTGAATAATGGAATCCAGTGTTATCGATGCCTAAAACATATTTAGCCGTTCCATCAATATTGGATATACTAGTTAATTGTTCGTATGATGAGTCTTCGCTATCTCCTCCGGATTCTCCACCTCCAGAAGAACCGCAAACAGCCTTAGTTGCGTCATTTGTGTCACCCCAAATCCTGCACGCGTATTCTGGGTGATCGATGAATGGATTTCTATTTCCTTGTAAATCACTTCTCGAGTAAATTGTTTCATTTCTATTTTGTTCAACTCTTAGTGCTATATTTGCAGTTGAACTTGTTGATGGGGCATATTGAAGATTCCATTTAAGTAAATCACTTAATTTCCCCATAGTGCTATTCGATGTTGCGTCGTTAATATTGTCTGTTAACGACAATCTTGTATCAGCTATGGCGCTGTAAAAAATAATTCTAGCAGCCACGCCTCTATATTCTTCAACATATTGTCCTGGGTCATATGCACCGCTTGCAGCATACATCAAGTTACCTCTTGTTGAATTGACAGACTGGGCGGCTGGTCTAGTCATATGGATGTCAGCATCAATGAAAGGCGATGTTAACCCTCCTTTATTGTTGCTCCCTCCTCCACGAGAATTTGGCCAGATATGTTCATGATTCCATGTTTCTTGGTCGTCCCATTCATTTGTTATCAAATCATTGTTATAAAAACCAACCATCTTTCCGGATTGAATACCGTCATAAACCTCAGTATATTTGAAATAATTCCTAAGACTTGAATAACCTATAGTTTTTGAACGTTTTGACGAATTTAATTCATGTAAAGCATTTAGTAAGGAACTACCGGTTAAGCTATTAGAGATTGATGCATAATAATCTTCAGCTTTGGTTTGCTCTGCTGGAGCATTTACGCTGTGGCTTATAGAAATTCCAACAACAGAAAAGGCGCCTACACTTAAAAACGAAGCGCCTACAATTTTTAACAATTTAGATGTTTTTAACATATTGATACCCCCAGGGTATGGGAACGAATCCCAGATTATATAATATCAATTAATTTTTACTCTATGTAAGAGAAAAAAAATATTTGTGTGATATAGTCGAATAATAAAATAAAAAGACTGGAAAACCAGTCTTAATATTTAAATGATAAGTTTAATTATTGATGCTTTTTCTTTTTGAGAAATAGAGCAAAGCCCAATGCAGAAACAACGGTGATTGTCGCCACGACTGTAGCTACTAACAGAGTGCTGTTGTTTATCACAGTAAATCTGTTGGAACTATACGGAACATCTCTATTGATGAAGTTGGTCAAACTTGTATATTTAGCACAGATATAATCATATCTTGCCATAGCATCTTGAAGTGTTGTTCCACCTTCAACAGCAACATAATTCTTTAAGATCAATTTTTGATCTGCTGGTAATTTGGCATAGTAATCAGCACCTTCTAGTGTGACCCAAATTGGAGCGAGTGTGGAATACACATTTGAATATCCATGGTTGAATGAATATGTACATGCACCGTTGGTGAGATTAATTAGATCTTGAGCAAAGTCTTCGGCGGTATATGAGGTATCTGGTTCGATAATTTGTTTGAATTGAATTTCAAACGTTGTTTGGTAGTAACAAGAATAGCCTTGAACTGTTATTTCTTTACTAGCAGATTTTGCAGTATCAAACGCCGTTTTAACATCAGAAGTTGCTTCAGCACTCTTAACGAATAGAGTAATTGATTTACCGCCAACATCTAAATAAACGGTGTTATCTGAACCCTGAGTAAATGTATCGTTTTTATACCCAGTGATTGTGCCACTCATAAGACTCAAGCGGTTTTCTAAGTAGTAATCGCTTTGTCCTTCAGCTCCGGTAACCGCATATGTGACAACGGGCTCAACGTTTTCATTGATAGTGGTGACATCAGTTATCGTTGTTGCGGTAACATTTGTTAATTCGTATAACTTGTTATAAGCAGTGACTTTAGCGGATGTGATTTTCACATATGTCTCATTTTCAACCCATCCTGTAGCTGCATAACCATATAGGTCAATACCATACTCACCATTCATGATGATGGCGTTATTTGTGCTATTGCTGCCACTCTTATAAGAGCCAACATAGAGACCGTAAACATTTGAAACTGATGGTTTATTAGTTGCTTCTGCAGCAGAAATAGAAATATCTTCGTAAATTGCTTTAATCGAATTAACAACAGTGGTTCCGCTATCTTCCTTTGGAACTACTGTGATGTCATAACAATCTTCTACAGTAACCCCGCCCTCTGCGTATGAAAGACTCACAGTGTATGTATCAGGAATGGACATATTAACATCGCTTGAATCCACGACAGGAGTTATAACTGATTCTGATTCATCACTATAGACCGCTTTGCAAACACCATCATAAGCAAATACCGAACCAACTGTAAATTCTGTGGTTTGGCCTGTTGAATATATTGATTCTAATGTTTTTGTTGGAGTTGGATCTCCTCCTGAACCAACAACAACCGTTACCCCAGAAAAAGAACTAGTTGTTGCAATAGTACACACAACATTTGAGGTTACTGTTGTTGGAATGACAACAATGTCCGAGTCATCTTCTTCGGTTAATGATTTTTTGTTTGTCCAGTTTCCATTTTTGAAACCATTTAATGATTTTTCACTATGGTAACCAATAGTTATTGATGATATTGCCGCTCCGCCAGCAGATACTGTGAAAGTGTTACCACTATAAATTCTTGTGTGACCGCTTTTTGCTAAATAGTTGCTGACTTTAGTGTTGCTGGAACCATTTCTTCCCATGGTCACTGAAACAATTGATTCAGTAAAAACAACGGTTTCATCGGAGGAAGATGTGATTTGTGTTGATGAAGAAGCATCAATCACATATGTTCCAGAAGTCGGATTATCATTATGAGCAACAGTAATACCATTAACAGTCACGGTTTCTGTACTGTATGTTCCTGTGACAGATGTTGTGCCTTCAGTTAAAGGATTTGGTGTCCATGTAACTTTGTTTGTAACATCTTCATTTGTGTTATCAGTATAAGTGGCGGTAACAGTTAATCCAGTAGAATCAAAAGTATCACCATCTATGTATTCAGTTTTTTTAAGTGTGCCTGTGCAGACCAATGAACTAAGTACTTTGGTAACGTTAACTGCACAAGAAGCGCTGTAATTTGTTCCTTTGATTGTAGCTGTAGCAGTAATGGTTGCAGAACCAACTGCATGTGGAACGATTGTGACAGCTGCACCTGAGTTCGATGTTGTTGGATTAATTGTAGCAACTGTAGAACTACTTGTTGTCCATGTGATTTGGCTGTTATCACTGGATGATGCTGTTAATTGCGCACCATCTGATCCATATTCCATGGATAATGTTGATTGTGAAAGACTGACAGAGCCAGCACCGATTGGTGTATCGCCCCAAATAGCTTCAACATATTCTGGGTGATCAATAAATGGGTTTCTGTTTTTTTGTTTTGCATAAACAGCATTATTTCTAACAATTTCCTTTTTGCTGACAGGATCTGCTCTATGCCAATCAAGGAACAAGTCTTTAGAATATTCAGTTAAATTGCAGTAAGTAGTGGAAGAAGTGAAGTGAACTTGTCCATCACCAGACATAGTCCCCATAATATCTTTGTATCTGGTTGCAAAATAGAAATATGTTCTAGCAAAATCGCCTTTGTAACAATCTGCTGGTTCAAAAACAACACCTGAATAACCAGAACGTTTGCTGTTTCCTTTTTTAGAAACACCTGTAATGTCGTTTTTAAATGTATATGAGTATGATGCAGAAGATACTTCGCCGAAAGCGTAGTTGCTTCTCATACCATTAACTTTTCCATCTGTTGGATATAAGTGGAAGGCATCTGAATACATTGGTGATTTTTCATTGAACCATGATTTTGGAACAGAATGCTCTCTGTTAAAACAGTCGCCTTCATTCTTGTAATTGCCGCATGTCTTACTATGAGAAAAGTGGAAGTCACCATACATGTCGAAAACAGTATTGTCTTCTGGTCTGTTGTCACTAGTCTTGTATAAGTCATACAAACCGTCGTAAGAAACAACGGTGTGTCCGTCGATTAAGTCTGTTAATTGATCTTTAAGGGTCATTCCGGATGTTCCGGTTATGCCGTTATAGTAAGTTCCATAGTCAGAACTGGTTGCAGATGCTGGATTATTCCAATCCGCGGATGTTTCAGAAGCTTTTGTTTCGTGAACTACGTGTGGATGTAGGAATGTACCAGCTAATGCGGTAGTGGCAAGTCCTAACAATCCTACTGATAATAGAATTCTTGTTTGAGTTTTCATATAATGACTCCGTTAATGACTCTCGAGAAAAAAGCCCGATAAATTATTATATGCTTACGCGTATATATATGTAAGTGTGCAAAATAAAAGGTCCGATGTAATCGAACCTTATTAATTATTTGCCTGAAACAATAATCTTTTTAATCAAGACTGATGAACAAGCAATTCCACTTGGGAATACCCTTTCATCACTTCCAACTTCTAGGACATCTTTGAAGATATCCATGAGGTTTCCGGAAACGGTGACTACGTCTAATGCGCGTTCTTTTTTACCATTCTTGATTAAGAAACCAGAAGATTGCAATGAGAAGTTACCTGATTGAGGATTAAGGCCGGCATGTAAGCCTTGGACTTCAGTAATGTAAACGCCATCACCAACTTCTTTGAATAATTCTTCTTGGCTCTTTTTGCCTGGTTTTAATTGTAAGAAGAATGTGGAGATACCCATCTTACTTCCACCTCTAGATGCGTTACCTGTAGATCGGACACCTTCTTTAGCGGCGGTGGTTAAGTTATATAAGTATGTTTGTAAGACACCATTTTTGATGATTGGTTTGTTATATGTCGCAACACCTTCATCATCGAACCATCTCGCAAAGACATTTCTTTGTAATGGCTTATCTTCCACAGTGATTTTATTTGAAGCAATCTTTTGTCCTAATTTACCAATGAATAAGGAAGAACGTTTTTGAACTTCTTCCGCATCAGCGTTACCGACATAGAAGCTTAAGAATGATTTCACTACATCTGGTGAAAGAACTGCTTTATATGTATTAGATTCACAAGCTTCTCCACCTAATTGGCTGACTGTGTTTTCAATAACTTCTTTAGCTAATCCTTGAGCGTTGAATTTTGAGAAATCATTACCTAAGAATAATTCATAACCCGATTTGGTTTGACTTCCTTCTCTAGCCACAGCTTGGCCAACATATAGGAAATAATTGGACTTTTGCGCGAGTTTTAAGCCTTTTGAGTTCATAATGGTGACACTTTCCGCGGATTCGGAATATTCAACACCACCGACTTCGACGATGCGTTTATCACCTTCTTTAATAGCCTTTTCAAGTTCATATAATTTCTTCATCTTTTCATCGATGGAGACTTTTTCTAATTCCTTGTTGTAGGTATTAACTTTCTTATATTTTGGAGATCCTTCAAATATAAATGCAGGATCTTCATTTTCAATAACCTTAGCGTTAGCAACGATAGCATCAACGAGGAATTTAGCGTGGTCATTGCTCCATGAGTCACAATTCGCGGTACCGAATTTACCATTCACAATACCTCTAGCTAAAATGGTGACTGATTTATTTGAAGAATAGTTATCAACTTCACTATGGAATAAGGAGAAACTTAATGAATAACTTTCACCGACATATAATTCTGCCTCTTCAATTCCCGCTTCTTTAGCGAGAGCGAAAAACTTATCGTACTTCATTATTTAAGCTCCCCTCCGCGACCACCAACGGTGATTTCGCTAATTCTTAAAGTAGGTTGACCTACGTTAGTTCTAATAGAACCACTTGATGCTCCGCACATACCTTGACCTAAAGCTAAGTCATTACCGACCATATCGATGTGTTTTAAGATTTCATCGCCATGACCGATTAATGTAGCACCTTTAACTGGTTCGCAAACTTTACCATCTCTAATGATATAAGCTTCGCTACAACCGAAGTTGAATTCACCAGTTGTGGGATCGACTGATCCACCAGCAAAGCCAACTGCGTATAAACCAAGCTTTGTGGCTTTAATGATTTCTTCAGGTGTTGATTTACCATTGCAGATGTATGTGTTAGACATACGTGATGTAGGACAATACTTATAGTTTTGTCTACGGCAGGCTCCATTGCCTTCTCTATTCATTCTTCTACCGTTAAAGTCATCAATCATATAGTTGACTAATTTACCGTTTTTAATGAGTAGACGTTTGGTGCCTAAGTTACCTTCATCATCGATATCAATGGAACCCCATCCTTGTGGAATGGTGCT
>CAJOPR010000046.1 GCA_905236395.1 uncultured Bacilli bacterium | reverse complement strand
GTGCCCGGGACCGGAATCGAACCGGTATGGTATCGCTACCGCAGGATTTTAAGTCCTGTGCGTCTACCTGTTCCGCCACCTGGGCATAAAGATGGTCACTCTCCGGAGATTCGAACTCCGGACCCCTTGATTAAAAGTCAAGTGCTCTACCGACTGAGCTAGAGAGTGATTGGCTGGGGTGAGTGGGATCGAACCACTGAGATGACAGAGTCAAAGTCTGTTGCCTTACCGCTTGGCTACACCCCAATTACCGAACCATTTTGATTGGTGGGAGGGGGCAGATTCGAACTGCCGAAACCGGAGGTAACAGATTTACAGTCTGCCGCGTTTAGCCACTTCGCTACCCTCCCAGAGTGGGTAGTTTGCGTATATTATGGTGGATGCTGAGGGGCTCGAACCCCCGACCTCCGCCGTGTAAAGGCGATGCTCTCCCAGCTGAGCTAAGCATCCAACTGGAATTCGCGCTTACGAAATATGCGCTTATATAATATATCACTTATAAATAAATGTAGTCAATTGAAAAAAACGCCCATTTTTTGAGCGTCTTTTTTCTACTGGAAACTTAATAGTTTAATAGCCTTTTTTGCCAAGTAAATGGAACATGTTTTTCTTGTAGATTTCCACACCTGGTTGATTGAATGGATTGATGTCTAATAAATAGGCGGACATCGCACAAGCTCTCATGAAGAAGTAGAAGAGGTGTCCGAGTGATTTTGCATCAAGTTTATCTAGGTAGATAACATTACATGGAACATGTCCATCTTCAACGTGTGCTTTAAGTGTTCCTTCAAAAGCCTTTTGATTGACGAATGCGAGATCTTTGCCTTCGAGATAGTTAAGGCCATCTAAATCCTCATCATCATGTGGGATTTTGACATCATATCTTGGTTCTAAGACATTGATGATTGTCTCAAATAGAACTGGTGTACCATCTTGAATGAATTGGCCTAATGAATGGAGGTCAGTGGAGAATGTTGCGGAGGCTGGGAATAATCCTTTTTTCTCTTTGCCTTCTGATTCACCAAATAGTTGTTTTAACCATTCACTGATTTGGCTCATTTGCGGTTCATAGGTGACATACATCTCAACTGGTTTTCCATGTCTAAGCATGTAGTCTCTCATGACAGCGTATCTATAGCAGATGTTTTTGTTTAAGTCTGTGGAGTTATAAGCTTCTCTAGCTTCCTTAGCACCTTCAAGCATAGCGTCGATATCGATACCTGCTGCCGCAAGTGGGAATAAACCAACTGCAGTTAAGACTGAGTAACGGCCGCCGATATCATCTGGTAAGACATATGTGGCATAGCCTTCTTGATTGCAGAGTGTCTTTAAGGCGCCTCTAGCTTTATCTGTTGTGGCATAGATAGCTTTCTTACTAGCTTCTTTGCCAATTTGCTTTTCTAACAATTCTTTTAAGAGTCTGAAGGAAATACTAGTTTCAGTAGTGGTACCACTCTTGGAGATAACATTAATTGCAAATTTCTTGCCTTTTAAGTATTCAAGAACTTGGGCAACGTAGTTGGGTGAGAATGTTTGACCCATGAAGATAACTTCTAATTTGTCATCACTCTTTAAACCATTGAGAGCTTCTAATGCCGCTCTGGCGCCGAGATAAGAACCACCAATACCGCAGACCACTAAGATATTAAAGTGATCTCTGACGTATTGAGCGTCCCTTTTAATTCTTTCGACTTCTTCTTTGTCGTAATTTATTGGCCAATCAGCCCAGCCGAGATAATCGTTTCCGGGACCTGATTTCTCATTAATCATTTTATTGATGCGAACCACATCATCTTTATAGGAGTTAATAACTTCTTCGTTAATTTGATCGTTAAGCGCTAATTTAATCATTTTCATTTTTCTCCTTAGCTTCTTCTAAAGTATTGGCAATCCATTCAGGTAGTTTCTCCGCAAGTGGAGCGAAATCTTCATCGCTAGTTTCTGGTGCTTTTCTTAAAGTGTTGGAGTGAGATGAATATGCTTCTTCTGCGGGGACTTGCTTGAAAGAAACACGCAAAAAGCCATTATTTTCATCAATACTGACGATTTTCACTTTCATCTGATCACCCTTAGTTCCGAACTTTTCAATGTCACGGATAAAGGAATCACTGATCTCAGAAATGTGAAGTAATCCAGTGACGCCATCTTCGAATTCCATAAACAAAGCATATGGTTTTACACCAGTCACTGTTCCTAAGATTATTTGTCCAACTTCGTACTTCATGAAATTGCCTTATTTCCAACGCTTATATTAGCACGCTAAAAAGAAAAAAGGTAGTTGATTTCGACTACCTTTATTTGTTTGCGAGAGATTTCTCTCTCTTTTCCATTTCATTAAGTGTTGCCACTTTATCAATGATTAATTTAATGACTCTTTCGAGGTCACTTCCTGCGGAATAGTCCGCTCTGCACATGAAGTTACATCTGCCATCCTTATAGAGGTCTCTGACTTTGTCACTTTCCTTTTCAGGATAGATAGCAATGCTTGTACCTTCATTATGTTTAACTAATGTCATACAAGCGACATCGGTCATTCCATCACCCATATAGATGATGTTCTTGTATGGGATTCTTCTTTCTGGTGTTTTCTCGTTAACAGAGTTATCGTTCTTTGTGTCGGTAACACCTTTAGAGATACGGAAGAAGAACTGTGTCTTTTGTGTGTAGTTAATCGCGAGTTTTGGCCAGACTGGTTCGCCTTCTTCATTGTAGTAGTATTCACATCCCCATGCTTTGGTGAAGCAATCATAGATTGAACAGCCTTCAACGATTTCCATTGTGCCAGAGCTGACTAAGTAGTGTTCTACCTTGACACCTTTGCTCTCGCCATATTCATTAATTCTTTTAAACCAAGTGCTGACGCCTGGATAGAACTTAATGTTTTTACCACATTCACGTAAATATTCTCTGGTAAGTTTGATTCCTTTTTCTTTAGCCTTGAGGATCATCATATACATGTATGATAAAATCCTTTCGACGCCTTCCTTTTCGGTAAATTCTGTGGTGGCGCCCCAGAATTCTGCAGGTGTCATTCCTAAATTAGGAATAAAGTCATAATTTTGCATATCGGTAGTGGACAACGTTTTATCGAAGTCGTACATAATGCCAATAATAGGTTGTTTTGCCATATTTTTACCTCGTGAAAAATAATATCACAAGTCGATATTATTCGCAATTTATCTAACATAGAGAAACAAAATATTTGTTTTTCGTTTTTAAGTGACTATGATATTATATTGCTCCCAAGGAGGAAAAATATGCCACAACCATTAGTCATTGTATTAATAGTCTTAGCTAGCTTATTAGCCCTTTGGGTTTTATTATTGATTGTTAACCTCATCTTTGTTTCTTCATTCAATGCAATCTTTAAGAAACACAGAAAGGCATTAACAGTGATTCTTTATACCAAATATGAGAACATGAATCGTCTCTTCTCAGTCATAAATCAGAATGGTATCAAATATGATAATCGATTAAACGCTCTATTAAGCGATATCGATGTAAATACCTTCAACGAGCCAGAGAATCCTGAGTTTGAGAAGAGTAAGAATTCATTAGCCTACTTGAAAGATGAAATTATGTTCGTTTGTAATCAGAATAAAGAATTACAAGAAGACCTTGAATTCGTTCAAGTTAAGAAGAACATTGAAGAATCAGACTTGATGTATAGGAATAACGTTACAATGTATAACGCAGACGTATTAGGCTATAACTACTGGATCAACTTCCTGCCTTGTCGATTCGTCTTCAAAATGTTCAAAGTGAAAAGAAAAGAAATCATCTCTTAGCATATTGCTTGTGAGATGATTTTTATTTATATATCATTAAATAGACTTCGGAGGAAAGTATATGAAAAAAGATTTAGACATGACGTTCGAACAATTCCCTCTTAATGTTCCTAGTGAAAAAAGAATTACCAATAAGCTAGAAGCATTAATCAAAGAGCTTGAAGAATGTGGTAGTGCACTTACCGCTTCTTTAGCGATTAAACACTGGAATAAATACATGACCCAGTTATCCACTGATAGTTCTATTATTTATGTTCGCTATTCTTGTGACACAAAGAATCCAGTTTATAAGAGAGCACAAGACAGAGTGGATGAATTGTCCCCAATCGTTTCTAACTATTCAAATAAATTTGAAAAGATATTAACAAAAGCGAGATATAGAAAAGATCTCGAAAAGAAGTTTGGTAAATATTATTTTCAAATGATGGATGCCGCACTCAAATCATTCGATGAGAAAATCATTCCTGAATTAATTCAAGAAAACAAATTAGTCAGTGAATATGACGCCCTACTCGGTGGTGCGGAAATTGAATTCCGTGGTGAAAAATATAATCTCTCTCAACTTGGTAAATTTACACAAGATGTCGATAGAGAAACCAGAAAAGAAGCAGCGATGGCCATGGATAAATGGATTGGTGAACACGAAGAAAAACTCGCCAGCATCTATGATCAATTAGTTCACTTAAGAGACACAATGGCGAAGAAGTTAGGCTACAAAAACTTCGTAGAACTCGGCTATTTACGCTTAGGTCGTATGGATTATAACGCCAAAATGGTTAAGGGATATCGCGCACAAATCGCAGAAACTGTCGTTCCTGTCTGTAGCAAACTCTATAAGAAGCAAATGAAGGAATTAGGCATTAAAGATCCTCAATCATTTGACTATAATTTAAAGTTCAAATCAGGTAACCCAGTTCCAGCGGGTGATCCTAAGTATTTAGTGGATGTCGCTCACGAGATGTATAGCGATCTTGGAAAAGAGAGTAAAGAATTCTTTGAATTCATGATGAAGCATCACCTCATGGACTTAGAAGCCAGAAAAGGTAAAGCCCCAGGTGGTTATTGCACATCCTTCCCGCTTTATAAAGCTCCATTCATCTTCTCTAACTTCAATGGTACAGAAGGCGATGTTAATGTCTTATGCCATGAAGGTGGACATGCTTTACAAGCATACCTCTCATTCCCAATTAAGATTCCAGAATATCAAAGTCCAACATTAGAGGCTTGTGAAATTCACTCAATGAGTATGGAATTCTTTGCATGGCCATATATGGAGAAGTTCTTCGGTAAAGATGCTGATAAATATAGATACTTACATTTATCTGACGCGATTGAATTCTTACCTTATGGTATTACCGTTGATGAATTCCAACACTGGGTCTATGAACATCCAAATGCATCTCACCAAGAAAGATGTGCCTATTGGAAGAGTCTCGAAGAGAAATATACTCCTCATAAGAAATATGATTATCAACCAACATACGCGCACGGCGCGTTATGGTTAAGACAATCACACATCTTCGCGACACCATTCTATTATATTGATTACACGCTCGCGCAAGTGTGTGCATTCCAATTCTTCGTGGAGATGAGAAAGAATCATGCTAAGGCGTGGAAGAAATACATCAAACTTTGTAAGTTTGGTGGACAAGCTCCATTCGTTAGCTTGCTCGAACATAACCACTTAAGAAATCCATTCGAAGATGGTAATGTTGCAAAGGTTATTAAACCATTAGAAAAAGTATTAAAGGAATTTGATACTTCTAAGTTCTAAGTAAAAGAAAAGGTCCGCTTAATTGCGAACCTTTTTACTTTGTAAATTAATTAGTTGCTACCGGTTAAGTCTAAGACCATTGATAATCCAGAAGGGATAATGGCAAGACCACCTAAGCTACCACCGGCGATTGCGGCCCAACCAACGTAGACCTTACCACTTTCTAATCCATTAGCATCTGCAAAGTTCTTTCTAATTAAGAACAAGAAGACGATACCGATGATTAAGCAGACAACTGCAACGCCTGTAACGACGACTGATAAGATGTCGTGTTCTTTGAAATAAGGGATTAAGGCAACTGCGATTAAGATGATTGCGGCGACGCCTAATAAGATATAACCAGCTAAGCCTGTTCCAACGCCTTTGAATTCAGTGCCGAGATGTGGATATGTTCCACCGACTAAAGCACGAATGTTGAGGTATTCTTTGACCTTGCTTGCCCATTCAACTGTAACTTGGTTGAAGAACATCATGATGACACCGACAAGCGCAAGAGCAGCAGCGATAAATTTTAAATACTTTTTCATAATTTAAGACTCCGATCGTTTTAAATTCTTACCTTAATAATTTAAAGTCATTACACGCATATAATGCAAGTATTTTATGAAAAAAAGCCATCATTTGATGACTTTTCTACGCATTTATGGTGCGCGAGATGAGAATCGAACTCACACTGGGATACCAATACGCCCCTCAAACGTACGCGTCTACCAATTCCGCCACTCGCGCAATTTTGTATGCTTGATAATTCTAGTTAAATTAGAAATAAAAGACAAGAGTATTTACTCTTTTTGTTCTTCTTTTTCCTCTTCCTTTTGTTTAGGTTCCTTATAGAGGATGTGTTTTCTGGTGAAATAGTTGAACACTAAACCCACTAAAGTTTTGATACAGAAACTGATGAAATAGGCCCAGAAAATAAAGGTTGCTAAGAAGCCAATTCCATTTTCTTTAATTAGTTCCATGACTGATAAATCAACAATGCTATTTTCAGCTCCCCAAGCGGAAACAACCACTAAGTTACATAAGAGCATGGCACCGATGGAAAGCAGCATGGCACATAGTGATAAAACCACGAATAATGTGATGAATAATTTGGATTTAGTTTTGACGTTTTTATCGACATTCTGATAGACCCAGAAAGTGGAAATTAAATAGTTAACAATGACACCAAAAACAAAGCCAACAGCAGTGGACAAAATGGTGACCCAAATCTCAGACATATGGTTATGTGTTAACAGAACCATAAGTTGGCAGAATAAATAATCGGTTAATGCCGCTGCAACACCGCAAATTAAAAATCTGACGAGCTCTAAGCCCTTGCTCTTTTTCTTATCAACCATAATTAACTAAATAGACCTGAGAATAAGAATTGTGCACCAACGGCAATGCCTAAGTAAACACATAAGCTAACCACGTCGACAATTGTGGTCAAAATTGGTTGGGCGATAATAGCGGGATCTTTCTTACATGCCGCGACTCCTAATGGGAGCATAACAGCGACGCACTTGGATAAGAATGAACCGCAGAATAATGTGATAGCGACGATACCGCTAACGGTAAATGTGTGTTGTGCGAAATAAGTCGCATCTTTCCAAACTAAGCCATTCCAAATGGTTGGAATTGTATCGTTAAAGTGAGCTAAGAATTCCGCTTTATCGTTTGTAACGATACCGGTGTATTGTTCTATGGTGAACCAAACGAAACCAAACACTGCGATTGCGGATGAAACGATCAAGGCTGTTAAAGCTTCTTTACCTAAGATTTTCCAGAAGTCTTTTGGTGTGAATTCCTTTGTACCTAAACCACGGATCATCATCGCGATGGTCTGACCACCGGTATTACCACCTGTATCCATTAATGTTGGGACAAAGCAGATTAACACTGGGATGATAGAGAAGACTTGTGTCTTTTCGATCTTATCTAATGCCATAGTGGTGAATGTACCTAAGATAATCAAAACGATAATCCAAGGAATACATTTTAGTGCCATTCTCCATGCTGGTGTATCTAAGTAGGAATCTTCTAATGGGGCGACGTGGCTTAAAGCAGCAACGTCTTCGTTAGCTTCTTCAACAATGATATCGACGACGTCATCGATGGTGATGATACCGACAATCTTGTCTTCCTTATTTAAGACCGCCATAGCGGTTAAGTCATAACGTTTAAACATGTTGGCAACATCTTCTTGGTCGTCATTGACGTGGCAAGAGACAAAGTCTCTGTCCATGATGTCTTCTAATGTTTCATCGTCTTTAGCAAAGATTAAATCGTCCAAGTTAACGGTACCGACAAAGTTTCTCTTCGCGTCTCTCACAAAGATGGTGTAAACAGTCTCAGCATCTTTACCTTTTTCTCTAATAAAACTAATAGCGTCTTTGACGGTCACTGTATTCTTCATTTCCAAGAACTCAGTGGTCATGATGCTACCAGCGGTATTCTCTTTATAGTTCAATAACTGGTTGATATCTTTTCTTAGGTCACCTGGAGCAACACGTAAAACACGTGAGACTACGTTTGCTGGTAACTCTTGTAAGGAGTCAACGATATCGTCAGCGTAGCTTTCTTCAAGAAGCTTAATTAAGTCTTTATCGGAGAAAGCATTGATAATCTTCTCTTGAGATTCGCTAGATAATTCTGCGAATAGCTCACCAGTGTACTCACTGGAGATAACTCTAAATGGGTAAATTAAAAGAGAGACGTCTTCAATGTCATCCATTGCTTCAGCGATATCAATTGTCGGGACTGTTTCAAAGAGTTCTTTTAAAACGTTGACCTTCTTATTTTTAATCGCGTTTAGAATAAGATCTTTAACTTGAATCTCTCCCATTTTCTTTCCTCTCCATAATTTTCTTTAAAATAGGTTCATATTTCAATACTAAATTGAAAAAAGTTGCATTTATTTCTAATTAAAATAATTAAGCGTTTCTATACATATTTCTTTTTTACTATGGTAAAATAGTGAACGCACAAAAAGGAAAAATGAACTATGAGAGAAATTTTAGTTGAAACAAGTGCTAGACATGTTCATGTCACACAAGAAACATTAGAAGTATTATTCGGTAAAGGCGCAGAGCTTGAAGTCAGAGCGATGCTCAGCCAACCAGGACAATTTGTTTCCAAACAAAGAATTAATGTTGTTGGTTACAAACTCGATAAAGTTACCGGTGAAAAAGTGGAATGCGTTCTCAAAGGCGTCTCCATCTTAGGACCAGTCAGAAAAGCTAACCAAGTGGAATTGTCCGCGACTGATGCAAGAAGCATTGGTATCTCCGCTCCAATTAGAGAGAGTGGTGACATCAAAGGTAGCGCCCCATGCAAATTAGTGGGTCCTGCTGGCGAAGTCGAATTAGAAGAAGGCGTTATCGTTGCTAAGAGACATATCCATATGACACCAGCTGATGCCGAAGAATTCGGTGTCAAAAATGGTGACATTGTGAAATTAGAATTAAATACACCTGATAGAGCCCTCACCTTTGGTGATGTGGTTGTTAGAGTCAGAGATGACTTCGCATTAGCCGCGCACATCGACACTGATGAAAGCAATGCTGCTTGTGCGGGTGGTAAAGTCTTTGGAAAGTTAGTCAAATAATGAAGACCATGTCCATCAAACCAGAAAACGTTTGCTCTAGAGAAATGATCTTAGACATCGATGATGATAATCGCATTGTTAGTGCGAAAGTCATAGGAGGATGTATGGGCAATCTCCAAGGAATCTGCAAACTAATTGAAGGCTTAAAAGCGGATGAAGTAGTAAAGAGACTCCAAGGTATTAAGTGCCGTGGAAGTAGAACTGGCGAAACCTCTTGCCCTGATCAATTAGCGAAAGGATTAGCAAATTTATAGAATTGGGCTAAAAGCCCTTTTCTTTTTTATGCCACTTTATTATAATAACTACGCTTATCAAGAACTGTGTAAGAGAGATGAGAAAACACAGTAGCAACTCTCAGAA
The DNA here is from genome assembly GCA_905236395.1 of uncultured Bacilli bacterium. Taxonomy (GTDB): domain Bacteria; phylum Bacillota_I; class Bacilli_A; order RFN20; family CAG-826; genus RUG13091. Next base: position 13,752 of record CAJOPR010000046.1, on the reverse strand, counting down.
GTGAGTAAGTGCTCTTCTCAAGCAAGGCCCCATAACCTTGAACGATAAGTAAAGGAAGAATGATTAATGCCTTTCCATGATTATGGGAGGGCATTTTTTATAGGAAGTATGAAATATGGAAAAAAGAAAAATCTTATTCACAAGTGAATCGGTTTCTGAAGGACATCCAGACAAAGTCTGTGACCAGATTAGCGATGCGATTTTAGATGCTTGTTTAGCGGAAGATGAACACTCACATGTAGCTTGCGAAGTCTTCGCTACAAACAATGACATTATCATCGCTGGTGAAATCACCTCTAAGTGCAAACCAGACTATGCTGGTATCGTTAAATCAGTGCTAAAAAACATCGGATATGACCGTCCAGAGCTCGGAACTGATTATCATAACGTTAATGTAACAGTGAAGGTTAAAGAACAAAGCCCAGATATCAACCAAGGAGTCGATAAAAAGACACCTGAAGAACAAGGCGCTGGTGACCAAGGCATTATGTTTGGTTATGCGACCAATGAAACCAAAGGATATATGCCTTTAGCTATCTCAATTGCTCATAAATTAGTGAGAGAAGCGACAGCACAAAGGAAATCTGGAGCGTTCAAACATGCTCGTCCAGATATGAAGTCTCAAGTGACTATTGATTATACAGATCCTAACAATATTCGTGTGGATACAGTGCTCATGTCCATTCAACATGATGACGGAATTGATTTAGATGAATTTAAAGCCTATATTCATCAAAATATCATGCAAAAGGTCGTTAAATCCTTCAAATTGAATGCAGATTTCAGATATTTAATTAACCCAACCGGCCGCTTTGTTATAGGCGGTCCAGCTGGTGATACAGGCCTTACCGGAAGGAAAATTATTGTTGATACATACGGTGGTACTGCAGAGCATGGTGGTGGCGCTTTCTCAGGCAAAGATCCATCCAAAGTTGATAGAAGTGCAGCCTATATGGCGAGATACATCGCTAAGAACTTAGTAGCCGCAGGTGTTGCTGATAGATTACAAGTCCAATTAGCGTATGCAATCGGGGTCGCAGAGCCCATCTCAATTGGTATCAAAACATATCACACCGCTAAGTACAGTGATGAGAAGATACTTGATGTCATTTATAGGTTATTTGATTGCCGTCCTGGAATGATAATTAAGAACTTTAATCTCACACACCCATCATTCAAATATCAAGAATTAGTTAACTATGGTCATCTCGGTCGTCCAGACTTAGATCTCCCGTGGGAAAAACTCGATAAAGTTGATGCGATAAAAGCATTATTAAAATAAGGCGCGGAAGCGTCTTTTCTTTTTTACTCTCATAGTGATATTTCACTAAGGGTGTTTTATAATATAGGTGATAATATAGCTCTCTAAGTTTGGGAAGGGAGGATAACATATGAAGTACCAAATTATCGGAAAAAACATTAAGATCACCGAAGGGATTTCGGCTGCGATCGAAAAGAAGTTAGGAAAGATGGACAAATACTTCCTAATTAATGATGAAGTTGACTGCCGTGTTGTTTGCAGTGCGCATGAACTTGAACAAAAGATTGAAGTGACCATTTTCTTACCTCAAATGCCACTTCGTGCAGAAGTTAAAGACGCTGATTTATATAATGCCCTTGATGTCGCCGTTGATAGACTCGAAGGCCAAATGAGAAAGATTAAAACCCGTATGGATAGAAGCAATAGCCGTATGTCTATCGCCGAATCCATCAACTTCGAAATGTTAGAAGAAGAAAAAGAACCAGAAGAAAAGGACGTTATCGTTAGAGCAAAATCCTACTACTTACAAGCGATGGATATTGAAGAAGCCATCACACGTATGACTGCGTTAGGTCATGATTTCTTCCTCTATCTAGACAAAGAAGATGACCGCATCTCTGTTGTTTACAATAGAAGAGATGGTGGTTATGGTGTCATCCAAGCGGAGAACCCAATTAAATAACTTTCTATCAGTTAGATAAGCGAGCTCACAAGAGTTCGCTTTTTCTTTTGCTTTGTGTGTGTAAGTGTGTATAATACGTAATATGTGTAAGTTACTCGCATGCGATTTAGATGGTACATTGTTCTATCCTAAGACACTCACAAGATGCATTTCTCGAGGAAATGTGAAGTTTCTCAGGAAGTGGATTGATGCTGGAAATAAGGTTGTTCTTATTACCTCTAGAAGCACAGAGTTTGTGAAAAGACTTGAGAAGGAAATTAAAAGACCCTTCGATGTCATGACTTGCACAAGCGCAAACATATATCACGACGGCGAGCTCATTAAGCACGCATGGATGCCTAATGAAGAACTTGAAAAGGTCTTCTGGAAGATCGATGAAAAGTACAAGCCAATCGGATATCTATTAACCGGGGAAAACCACCCATGCATTGTGTACAACACAAAGCGTGCAGGACTCTTCTTCCAAATCCTCTATAAGTTCTATTACTTCTTCCAGTTCAAGTATCGTGAACCAGTTGAGGAGAGTAACGAGATCTTCATGGATGTGATGAAGAACGGAAAATGTTATAAGTTAATGACATTCTTCGGTCTCGGAAAGAAGAAAGGACCTCTTAGTAAAGAGATCAACAAAGCACTAAGAGAAAACTTCCCAGAAATCGAATCCTCATGGAGCCTTATTGTTAATGAATTAACACCGAAAGGTTGTAATAAGGGACAGGGATTAAAAGAATATTGCGAAGCGTGTAATATCAACCATGATGATGTCTACGTCATCGGTGATAGCGGAAACGATATCGCGATGTTCCAAGAATATTACGAACACAGCTATTGCATGTCGCATGCCTATCCGAGTGTGAAGAAATATGCGAAACATGCAGTCTCACGCGTCTATAAATTAGACAAGCTTGTATTGAAAGGAGAAAAATAACTATGTTAAACGGCACAAATCAATACATCTTCAACATCTATCACTACCTCTTGAACTTAAGAGACACCGTTGAATACGCGATCGATAGAGAACACACCAAAGAGCTCTATGAACAAAGAAAGCAAGTTCTCGTTAAAGGTATCGAACACGGTAGTGCATTAGGTAACTTCCTTGAAAACAACAAAGAACAAGGAGACAAAATCAGAGAAAAATTAAATGAATTCATCTCTGATATGTATAGCGAATCCAGCACAGTCATTAAAGTGACTGAAGATGGCAAGATTAGAGTGGACCACACCCAACACGTCAAATTATTTGACGAAGTCGTTGGTTTACAAGAATCTGTCAGAGATATCCTCTATGGATATATGAACTTCGCTAGAGGAAAGAATGAAGAAGATCCTGATATGGTCAAATTAGTCGCTTTAGATGAAAAGATGACTAGAACCATTTTAGCGATGCTCATCATGAGAGATTTCCAAAAGAGCTTTGGAGAATTCCAAAAGGTTATGGCGGAATCTAATGGTCAACCAACACCTCAATCTAACTTCATCGTTCAAAATGAAATTTCCAAGATGGCTCAAATGATGAGATTCTCTAGAGCCCACGCGCATTGTACAGATAACGAGACATTAGACTTACTCGATGATGTTAACAAAGTTATCGAAATGACCGAAGGTCGTAGAGATAGAAGAGACAATAAGTCTTTCCAAGATATCTTCAATGATATCAATCGTCGCTTAAGCGAACACGTCGCAAAACTCGAACCAGAATGGAAGAAAGTTTACGAAGAATTATTCAAACAAATGGTGGCTTTAAGCCAACAAAAAGATGCGGGACAACCAGCTTAATCTATTAAGGAGAAATACTCATGAGAAAAATTAAAGATCCAAGTGTAAAACAAAACAAAAAGAAACTACCTTTACACCCATTTGAACTTGTCTGGTATACATTAACAGGCCTCGTGGGTATTTGGGGTATTACCTATATCGTTCTTGGTTTAGTAGCAAGATACTTACCAATTACCGATGAAGATAAAGGCTTAGTCAAAGTTAATGGTGACTTCGCTAAAACATTCAAATTAGACTTCTTTGGTTGGGGATTAATCATCCTCGCAATTGCCGCAGTTGCAGCAGTATTAGTGTTAGTCTTATTCTCTAACAAGGTTGATAGAGAATACGAAAAGACCACAAGACGTGCCCAACGTCTCGCTCAATTAGAAGCGGAAGAGGCTAAGGAAGAAGCCGAACAAAGCGAAGTAATCGACGCTGAAGTGGAACCTGTTAAAGAGGAACCAAAAGCGGAAGAAGAAAAACCTGAAGAACCCGTAGAAGAAAAAGCAGAATAATTAATAAAAAGGGCACAGTCTAAGTGCTCTTTTGTTTTTTTGGAGGTAATTTATGAAAAAACAAATTACTTTAGTTATCACATTATCAATGGTGGCAGCTAGTCTATCCGCAGCCGCGCTTTTCTCTATTAATAGAGAATTAGACAAGGCTGATGCGTATACATCAGAATCATCTTTGCCTACAACAATTGATTTAAATGATACTAGTGCTGCTAATATCAGAAGCTACTATTCATCACTAAACGCTTTGAGTGCTAGCGAGAAAAGTGGCAACAACTTATTGAAGAATTTAAAGTCAATTCTGATGAACGGTCAGAAATATTATTCCTATGATTATTACACCTCTCCAAATTATATTTGGCAGATTTATGAAATCAGTGATAGGGATTGGACTTTATCCCCGGCATCAAGCACCACATATGGTACTTATAATCCAAGCACAAATAAGATAACTAATTATGTTTATGGGACGAGTTCTAGTTACGGAAGAAATAATCCATATATTCATGCTCTTTATATCAATAGAGATGCTACAAATGAAACCAGAGCGTGGGGCAGCCATGAGATTGAGGCCGAATGGGGTTTAAATAGAGAACATGTTTGGGCCAAATCCCACGGCATGAACTCCAAAGATACTACTAGCGAATCTGCTGGAGCAAGAGGTGATCCAATGCATCTTATAGCAGGTAATGGACCTGTTAATGAAATGCATAGCAATTATTTCTACGGTTTTGTTAATAAAAACAGCTCATATACTGATATGGGCTCAACATATTCACAATTCGCCGGCAATTTAACGGGATATTCGCTAAATAAAGGTGGAAGTACAACTGTATTTGAACCACAAGATTGTGATAAAGGCGATATTGCAAGAGCTATCTTCTATATGGCTGCTAGATACAACAGTCTTGATGGGGATACCAATATTGATGCCAATAACCCAAATCTTGTCATCCTTGATGCAACTAGCGATCCCAATGGTTCATCATCCTATGATTGTGATTCAACCAAAGCAGGATATATGGGCATTTTGCGCGATTTATTAGCCTGGAACCGATTAGATCCACCTGATGAATACGAGATTCATAGAAACAATCTTCTCTACACAAATTACACAAATAATAGAAATCCATTTATTGATTATCCTGAATGGGCGGAATATATCTGGGGTAAAGTTGAATTAGCTAACGATAATAGAACAATTACATCATATAGTTCTACAGCAACTGGATCCGCAAATCCTAATAGCGACACCATTAATGCATTTAGCGTTGCTGGTGATGTAGCGGTTACTGGAGTTTCATTAAGTCCATCTAACGCTCCTCTTACTGTTGGTCAAACAGTGCAATTAACTGCGACAGTTTCGCCAAGTAACGCCACAAATAAAAATGTTAGTTATTCATCCAATAACACAAGTGTTGCTTCAGTTGATAGTAGCGGCAAAGTTACCGCTAATAGTGTGGGTAACGCAACCGTAACAGTCACAACACAAGATGGCGGATTTACTGCGACCAGCACAATAAGTGTCTCTGAAGCACCTACAAGTAGTTATTCTTTAACTTCTGGTTCGCCATACATCAATGGGGTGCCATATAATATGTTCTTCCATAGCAACGACGATTCAAAAGATTATTATTTCTTTGGAACAATGAGTGGTTATTATGGAGCTACCACAACAACTAGCGTTGGAGTAAATGTATATTTTGAAGACGCTAATGGTGGCCAATATACATACTTCATGGATGGAACAACAAAGAAATATATTTCTTTAGAAAAGCCAGATAGCTATGTTAACTTTACGATTTCAGAAAGTACACCAACTTATAAATGGACGTACGAAATCACAGAAGACGATGGTGCATTATTAATGTGCACAATTGAGAGTAATAGATATTGCTTCGGAACATATGGGAGTAAGACAACAATTGGGAATATTAATCTAGATTCATATTCTGTGGCAACAAATCCAAATGAATATCCAATTCAATTTATTTCTAACGACAATACTTCCGCAACTGCTTTAGCGGAGTTATTCACAACTGATATTATTTGTGATGCTTCTGGAAGTAGTGCGCCAGGATATAAGTCTGGTATCACTTGGTCATCATTTGAAAGCGCATATGCATTCTTAAATAGTGACGCTAAAGCGTTATTAAAGAATACTGATAGCAGTACTACTGGTTCATCCTTACAAAAGGGTTTAGCTAAATATGATTACATACTAGGCAAATACAATACCTCATCTACCACACCATATAATGATTTCTTAGGCCGCATTGAAGCGGGTAAGATTGTATTACATTCACCTCGTATGATATTAGATATAAGAAATAATAATCTTTTATTGATAATGGTTATCGTTTCATTTGCATTTATAGCATCTATCGGTGTATTCTTCATTATTCTCAACAAGAGAAAAAGACATATTTAAGAAAGGAAGTATGACTTATGAATGAAATTAAATTAGAAACACTTCAAAAAGATTTGAAAGAATATCAAAAGGATAATAAAAATACTGTCTTAAGACATGCGATGAGTAAGACTCCATTATCCACTGTCGTACGTTCTCAAGATGAGATTGAAAACGTCAACTTCGATTTTGACATCAATCTCAAGACACTAAGCGCAGCCAACCAGAAACAATCTGGTAGATGTTGGATCTTCGCTGCTACTAATGTAGCGAGAGAAATCATTGCTAAAAAACTCAATATTGGTGAGTTTGAATTATCACAATCTTATGTCGCATTCTATGACCGTTTAGAAAAATGTAACTTCTTATTAGAAGCGGTCATCAACGAATTAGATAAAGATTATGATGATAGAACACTCCAATTCTTACTCCAAAGCGGTATCGGTGATGGTGGACAATGGGATATGTTTGTTAACGTTGTTAATAAATATGGTTTATGTCCAAAACACGTCTATCCAGAAACATGCACATCCTCCGCGACTAGAGATACGAACTTGTTAATCAACTTTAATATCAGAAAGTTCGCAAGTGATGCGAAGGCATTGAAGGACCTTAACAAAGTTAGAGCGTTAAAAGAAGAAGTTTTGAAGAAGATCTACTTCTTACTTATTAATGCTTATGGTGTACCACCTCAATCATTCACTTTTGAATACACCGATAAAGATGGTAACTACCACAAAGAAGAAGGCTTATCACCATTATCATTTAAAGAAAAATACATTGGTGATGAGTTAGATAACTACGTATCTATCATCAACGCTCCAACAAAAGACAAAGCATTTAACAAATCTTATACAGTTAAATACTTAGGAAATGTCGTGGGAGGTAAGATAGTGAACCATTTAAACCTCGAAATGAGCCGCTTAAAGGAATTAATCATCTCTCAACTTAAAGACGAACAAATCGTCTGGTTTGGTAGCGATGTCGGCTTCTACGGAGATAGAGAAGTTGGTATCTGGGATGATCGTATCTTCGATTACGAATCTGCGATTGGTTTAGATTACAAAATGGATAAAGGTGAAGCCCTTGATTATAGAGCCAGTGCGATGAACCATGCGATGTGTATTACGGGCGTGGCCTTCAAGGATGGAAAACCACACAAGTGGAAGATTGAAAACTCTTGGGGCACCGCTAATGGAAATAATGGCTATTACTACATGTCATCATCATGGTTTGATCACTTCGTTTATCAAGCAGTCGTGAACAAGAAATACTTGTCTGAATCCGAACTCAAAGCTTATAACGAAAAACCAATAGAATTAAAACCTTGGGATCCAATGGGTTCCTTAGCGGAATAATTAAAAAACAGTTAAAAAGACCGGCAAATCACCGGTCTTTTACTATGTTTGGATTATCTTTCCTTCTTTTTACGGAAGAGGAAGAATGCACCTGCGGATAGAGCGACTGTTACAACCGCAACGACCATAACAATGACGTCATTACGTTCCGCTAATCTAATAACATTTGAGTGCTGTGTTATTGTTCTGTTCATAAAGTTTTCATACACAGTTACACCATATTTCCTTAAAAGATAGTCATATCTTGCCACGCATTTTGCTTCATCGCTTCCATTTTCATCTGCTACACATGTTTTAAGACTATTCTTTTCCGAAGTGCTTAGAGAGTTATATTTTGCCTTTAGATTCGCCCAAGTCCAATCCCCATTAAATACTGGTCCAGTATTTCCGGTTGAATCGCATGTGAAAGCGTTCATGAAATCGGATATAAAATTACTTAAAACATAAGTTTCTTCAACGTACTTGTATAATTCTAATTCGAAATAGGAGTCTGATGATGATGTATAAGCTCCAAATGAGTTATATGTTGATGAGTATTTAAGCATTCTTGTTGATTCAGAATTGGATGTAAAAATAAACGTACCTTTATTTTCTCTTTCTGATAATGATGGTAGCCATTTATTTGACGATGTCGTAGAACCTTTTATACCGGTTGAGCTACCGCCATAAATTAAATAATTTCCATTAGAATCTTGGAGAGTAACGTCAGTCACAGTTCCGGAACTTATGGTAGCATCTAATGTGAATTCAAATGCATGTCCATTCTCATATGAAATTTTGTTATTTGTTGATAATACAGATGTTCCGTTTACGGTACCAGAAGAAGTTGGTATGTCGGATGGCAAAGCCATATATTCGTCATTGCAAACAGCTAATACAACATATTTGCCATCAACTATTTCTTCAAGTGATGTAATTTTCTGGTAATATTTATTTCCGATGCCAGAATCTATGACGGTAACTGTGCAACTGGCGGTATAACCACCATCATCAGTAACAACCGATATAGTTGCTGTGCCAGCGGATACGCCGTGTACCAATCCCTCTCCATTTACAGTAGCGACGGATGGAGCATCTGAAGACCATGTGACATCTTGATTTGTTGCTTCTGCTGGTGAAATAACAGCTTCTAACTGTTTTTCCATACTTGTACCCAGCATCATGGATGTTTTTGTAAAAGCAATACTTGTCACTGGTATGTCACCTGATAATGGAATAGCCATTTGTTGGTATAAACTGACTTCATTTTGCTGTGATGAATTCGCATAGCATGAAAACAGTTTGCTTGCACCGTTGTTGAACCTTAAATAATTATTTCCAGTACTATGTGAAACAATTGCGGTAGAACCGGTGGTATTAACAGTCAATGTAAATGATGCGGAATCATCTTTAGCGCTCTTTGAACGCAAATAATAGTTGGTTCCTGTTCCAGCGGCATAAATGTAACCAGAAGAGTCTTTGAAGGAATAAGTATTTTCAATTGATCCTTCCTCAACACTAAAGGCCGCAATTGAATCTGTCATTGTAATTGTGTTGGCATTTGTGTCTTTTATAACTTGAACAGCTTCTCTGTTGTTCGATTTTTGATTTGTTCCTAAGGCATAATCATATGTATTAGCGACGATTGCCATTTTTCTGTTTATATCAATTTGGTCTTCACTTGTGACTTTTTCATATGTTGTTTCTGAATACTCGATTGCGACTCCGGATACAGTAACAACGCATGATGCTGTGTGTCCATTGCCGTCATCCGCTGTAATAGTTGCAGTACCTTCGGATTTCCCATTAATTTTTCCGTTGCTTACTGTAATGACGGAATCATCGCTAGATGTCCAACTTATTGTTGGAATAGTAGCGTTTGCTGGTGTAAAAGTAACATTAAGAGTCTCTCTTCCGCCGCATTGAACTGTTGTTTCTGATTTATTTAATGAAATGCTTGTCACAGCTATATCGGAAACAGAAACACTTATTGTCGCAGTGACAGAAGAATCAAGAATTGACGTGGCAGTAATTGTTGCGTTTCCAGATGAAATACCGGAGATTAATCCGGCGCTTGTTACGGTCGCTACTGAATCGTTACTTGATGTCCACTTAACGCCTTTATATGCATCAGATGGACTGACACTAACAACAGATGCGTTAAAGGTATTGCCTAGACCTAATGTAGTGGTTGATGCATTAAGCGTGATGGATGTTGGGCTCGTTGTACTTCCATAGCCATTTATCATATCGCTTTGAGGTCTTGCAACACCTGTTTCTTTTTGGTCACCCCATATTAAGTCTACCCATTCTGGAAAATCAATGAATGGATTCCTCGTGTATTGATAATTTCTGTAAATGAGATTGTTCCTATGCATTTCAAAATCTTGATTATTGTTAGTAATAACTGGATCCAACTTATGCCACTCCAATAAATCACTTAATTTCCCATATTTGGCAACATCAGTTTTTGTTGAACAGTTGATAGTTGTACCCTCAGCAATAACATAGTCAACCAATTCAAGATTTGGTTCTTTTACACTGTGTGTGCTAGTTGAGTCACCAACGTAATTATATCTGGCTACCATAAATAAAAGAGCTCTAGCAAAATCGCCTTTATCTTGATCTCTTGGTTCAAAAACAACAGATTCTTCATCTTGAGAAGATGAATTTGCTGGTGTTCCCCTTTTATTGTTTAAGATTGCATTTGCGCCATTGTCCCAATTGACTTTAGTGTTTGCCCAACTATCTTCTGATGCAACATATCCATAAGAAGCATTTGAATGTGCCCATTTGTTAACTGCAACATCAGCAGCGACTAAGTGGTGCAAATCAGTTCCGGCATTTACTACGCCACTTCCCTCGCCGAATCCATGAGATTTTGACCAGATGTGTTCTTGGTTAAGGAGTGTTTGCTGCGTGCCTTCCTTGCTTGTGATTTTTGCAGTAGCAGTATGAGGATTTGTGAAGTTATCATCTCTGTAATAATAGTAGAGGTATGGATCTTCACTATAGTCAAAATTTGTAATTGTGTTATTGCTTGCATTATAGCCAGAAATACCAGTCGCTGGTGAAGAATACCAGTTCCTATCAGTAATGCGATATATTTCTCGCACTTGGGAATAACTAAAGTATTGCGCTGGTTTTGATGGGTTTGATGGATTATTGACAAGAATATATTTAAGATTTTTTAATAAATTCTGACCCCTTCTTTCGGTATCAGGCAAATCGTTTAAATATGAATAATAATCTCTAATCTCTTCGTCCGTACAATCATTCAAATCAATGTTGTTTGGCTTGTCGATGGCTTCAGCAACCTTTAAATCGTTTTTTAAAGCAATTGAGCAGCTGATTCCAGCCAACACCATAAAAGACACAGCGGTACCCGCTAGTGCAAAATGGAGAATATTTTTACGTTTCATATAGTTATCCCTCTTCTTAAGAAGTGCGCAAATATATTAAAGCACATTTAAAAGAGATTTGTTAAATCGAATTTTTTTTATCTTAAATTCATTTAAATACTATTTTTTCTTTTTTGAAGAAGATTTCTTTGATGAAGTCTTAGGAATTTTAACTTTTACTTTACCTTTTTTGGTAACTTTAACTGCACCGACAGAAATGCCAATAATTAGTACTACTAGTACGACACCTCCGACAACAAACCATACCCAAAGTGGTATAGAGGCGCCTTGTTTATCGGCTTCTTTTACATTGATAGTGAATGTGGCGGATTGTCCTTTATAGCTAACGGTAACAGTCTTTTCACCAACAGATGATAAGTCGACACTTACTGAACATTTCTTTGAAACATCGGTGGTGGAAGCATCATCATATGTAGCGATAACAACCATACCGGTCCTATCGAATTGTTCACCGACTTTATATTCAGTCTTATTTGGTAAATGGGTAATTTCGATACTTGTTACTGTTTTGCCATCATCAGCGCGATAGCCATTAATGATATCGCTATCTAAATCAATAGAACCAGTACTTTCTGGACTGTAATCGATAGTGTGATTTGCGGAATCATATTCAGATGTTCCCCAAATATAATCAACCCATTCTGGATAATCGATAAATGGGTTTCTGTTATGTTGATAGTTCTTATAGATAAGGTTATTTCTATGGATTTCATAGTCATCAACTGGGTCCATATGGTGCCAGGCTAAAATATCCTGCAAAATGCCATAATAACCAGATTGAATATTATCGCTTGAATAACCATTAGAGCTATCGCCAATGACGTAGTTAACAAGTTTTAAAGCGGGGTTTGCTGGAGTAGGAGTACTTCCATCATAGTTGTTGTAACAAGCAACCATGTAGAGCAAAGCTCTTGCGACATCACCCTTATCAGAATCTTGTGGTTCAAATACTTTTTGCTCTTGGTCTTCACTGTGAGCGATTAATGGTTTTCCTCTTTTATTTAACTGTTCATAAACTTTGCTAGAATCAATCGAGTCCGCTTGTCCTACAAATCCATATGAATAGTTACTGTGGAGTGTTCTATTTCCATATTGTGTTCCGGCTTTTAAGTGGTGGAGGTCACTTCCTGCACCAGTTAAGTTAGATCCGGAAGATGTGCCATTATCAAAACCATGTGATTGAGACCAAACGTGTTCTTGGTCAAATGACACGGTTGTAGTGCTAACGTCTCCATCACCTTTGTATTTTGTTTTATCTTTGACTGAGTAGTCACAGTAGAGCATTTTAATATATGGGTTGTTGGATACCTCAGTACTATGTGAGAAACCAGTGATTGTATTTGTAGCGGAATTATAACCCGACATCTCACTAGCTGGACTGTTAACCCAATCTCTTTCTGTGATAACAAATGCACTTTGAGTCTGACCGTATGAATAATAGACGGTTGAACCGTTATTAATAATACCTTTTAAGTTCTTTAATAGATTTGTGCCACTTAGTTCGCTATCTTCTTTGCTGGATAAAGATGAATAATAAGCCTTAATCTCCTCATCTGTACAATCTGTTAAGTCGATGGTGGATGGCAGATTTACTGCTTCTGCAGGTTTTATATTGAAGCGTTTAAAGTGCTCATGTCCTATACCAACCGCGGCCATGCCGACGATAATAGAAGTTAACACTCCAAAACGTAGAAAATGTTTATTTGCCATAAGTTATAAAAACCTCCACTTAATAATATTAAACCATATTAAAAATATAAAATAATAGAGCAATTGACTTGAATAAAGTAAATAGATGTGATTTTCTAAAAGTGAGCAGAACTCAAAAAGGATATAAATAATATGAAATTTCTCAGATGCGAAGTATGTGGAAAAATAGTGGCGATGGTCAACGATTGTTCAAGCTGCCCCACAAAATGTTGTGGAGAACCAATGAAAGAAATCGTTCCAAACACCAGTGATGGTGCTCACGAAAAACACGTCCCAGTTGTCAAAGTTGATGGCAGACACGTGGTAGTGGAAGTTGGTAGTGTTGCCCACCCAATGCTCGATGTTCACTACATCGAATGGATCGCTTTAGAAACCGATAAAGGCAATCAAAGAAAGCAATTAAAACCAGGTGATGCTCCAAGAGCGGAATTTGCTTTATTAGAAGGCGAAAAAGTTATTGCCGCTTATGCATATTGCAATTTACACAGTTTATTTAAAAGCGAATAAAAATTAAAAAAATGCTGCAAAAGCCCGCTAAATTGCGGGTTTTTGTGTGTCTCGCACACTTCGCACCCCTTCGTGCGTTTGCATAAACAAATCTTCTTTGCTATGATATGAGAAGTCCAAAAGGGATTATGTATTACTTAATACTAG
>CAJOPR010000045.1 GCA_905236395.1 uncultured Bacilli bacterium | reverse complement strand
GTGTGCCGTAACAGGGAATATGTTTAATTACTTAATACTTTGTAGTATTACCTGCTGCAAAAAAACGTGACAATCCCAGTGTAGTAATCATGTTGCGATGGCGGCAAAGAATTCAAATTAAATCATCTTCTCGGCTTTGCGGAGATGGTGAAAAACCGTTAGTAAAAAAAGAAAAAAGGTTATCCAACCGGATAACCATTTTATTTATTGTGCTTTTTTCGCTTTGTGTCTTTCCATTAAGAATAAGACAAGAACGATAATTCCCCAAAGGAGCAATCCTCCTCCGATAGTCCATACGGATATCCATATGTCTGTTGGAATTTCAAAGCTTAAGAACGCACCTTCTTCAATCGTAGAGGCGATGCAATCGATTAACCACATCAACGTAGCTGCGCCAAAGATGATAGCGAGGATATCAAAATGTAATTTTACTTTCTTTGGCTTAACAAATAGGAATAGGCATAAGGAAATAAGCGTCATGCCTAAAGCCACAAGGAAATACATTATTTAATCTCCAATGCTTTTGTTTTGCGTTTGAGAAGCATCTTACGGATTAATAATCCAATGCCCCAGACACTAGCGATGATGACGGCCATGCCGACACCGACTGTGCCCATTTCCATGAACATGGTTCTCACCGCATCACTACCCTCAGTGATCGCGGTTAAGAATGGGAATGTAAATGTCACTTCACCATGGATGATGTGTTCACCCGCTAAAATGAAGGAACCACCGAATAAAGCGAGTTCTAAGATGCCTAATTTTTTAGACATTTTCATTGGATCAGCGTATGTGTTTTCCACTCTCACTATTTCATTTTTCTTTTCGTGATGTTTAACAATGTGTCTTGCCACTCCCACACCGATCGCGGCAACTGTTGTAACTGTAAAGCACGCCATAATTAATTCTCCTTTTGTTTACTTTGCACTTTTATATCTTTGATTTTGACCTCATTTCCTGAGACTAAGTATGTATGGGGAGAATGACAATTCGGACATTCTTTCCCATACTTTGATGTCGGATATGTAGTCTTACAATCCTCACAATAACTTATCCCCTGAATAGAGACGTAATTGAGTTTGCATTCTTTCATGTATTCGCTTTTTTTGATGAACCAGGCGAATGCATCCTCGAAATACTTCTTGACTACTCCACTGACTTCGCCAACTTCAATGGTCAGTTCAGTGACTTTTTCGACGTTGTTTTGTTTAGCAAGTTCTTCAACTTGTTTAACGACTTCTACAACGATTCCTAACTCATGCATTTTCGCTAGGATCTTTCACGGCATTGCCGGTATGTGGAGCGGTCTTTTTCGCGGTCTTATAGTATTTATTCCACTCTTTTCTCTTCTTAGCCATCATACGCGCTTCTTTACTTCCGGAATGGAATAAAATCTTAATTTGTCTTGGTAAGGCATAGCCTAATAAACCAGTGACCTTCTTTTCCGCTTTACGCATATTGGAGTGTTTTGGATGGTCTCTTAATAAGTGGATCGCATCAAATGAACACTTGGTGGTACAAATACCACATCCAATACACTTATTAGGATCAACATAAGCAGCACCACAACTTAAGCATCTAGAAGTTTCAATCTTCACTTGTTCTTCAGTTAAGGTCTTATGAGCATCTTTGAAGGAGTTCTTATAATCGATCTTTTCATCCATACCCGCTTCTTGTCTACCAGCGTCATCATATCCAGGTAAAGAAATATCTTCTTTATTTAAAGGTGTGAAGTGACGTTTATAGAAGCCAATAGTTGGGTGAGCGTTTGGTCTAACGTGTCTAGCCAAAGCTTCCGCAACTTTATGGCCAGCGGCAATCGCGTTAATGACAAATGATGGACCGGTGAAGACATCACCACCAACGAAGATATCATCATCCGCGGTTTGATATGTTTCTTTATCGGCTAATGGATAATTACCATGCCAGAATGTGACTTTGCTACCTTCAAGTAACTTACCCCATTCAATGGCTTGGCCAATGGCGAAGATAATTTTATCAGCAGCGACTTCCGTAACTTCGTTTTCATCATATGATGGAGCGAATTTACCGTTTTCATCAAAGACGGAAACACATTTCTTAAAGACAATAGCTTTAACTTGTCCTTTGGCATCCACTTTGACTTCTTTTGGGCCCCAACCATTTTCGATATAAATACCTTCTTCAAGAGTTTCTTTAATCTCTTCGTTACTAGCAGGCATTTGATCTCTTTGTTCAAGGGAGAACATCTTCACTGAATTAGCACCTAAACGATGAGCGGTTCTCGCACAGTCGACAGCGACGTTACCACCACCGACAACGACAACATCACCCTTGAATGGGACTTGTTTATCTAAAGCTTCTTTTAAGTAAGAAACGGCGATATCGGTACCTTTGGCAGTATCGTTTTCAATGCCAGGTCTTCTGCCACCTTGGCAGCCAATGGCGATATAGAAGGCTTTGTAGCCTTGTTTCTTTAATTGTTCAATGGTGATATCTTTACCGACTTCCACACCGGTTTTGAATTCAACGCCTAATTCTCTTAAAACGTCAATTTCACTTTCAATAACGTCTTTTTCTAATTTATAAGCGGGGATACCATACATCATCATACCGCCTAATTTTTCATTCTTTTCAAAGACTGTGGGTGTGAAACCCATAACCGCTAAATAGTAGGC
>CAJOPR010000044.1 GCA_905236395.1 uncultured Bacilli bacterium | reverse complement strand
ATTATATGCCGGTAAAGACATGTATGTCGTCTACGATGGCTTAAGAGGTTTAGTGGAAGGCCAAATCAAACAAGTTAATAAGGACTTCACACAAGACATTATTAATAGAGGCGGCACAATCATTAGAAGTGCTAGACTTCCAGAATTCAAAAACGAAGAAGTACAACAAAAAGCCGCGAACAACTTACAAGACTTTGAAATCGATGCTTTAATCGGTATCGGTGGAGATGGAACATTTAGAGGTCTTGCTGGCTTAGCAAAACACGGCATTAAAGTCATTGGCATTCCAGGCACAATTGATAACGATGTCGGTTCTACAGAACAAACCATCGGATTCTCCACTGCTTTAAATACCATCTGCGAATGTGTCGACAAACTCAAAGATACATCTGGTTCACATCAACGTTGCTCCTTAATTGAAGTTATGGGCAGACACTGTGGTGACTTAGCTATGTATGCCGCATTAGCAGAAGGCGCCGAAGGCGTTATCTGTGTCGAACACCCACTTAAGGAAGAAGTATTGTTCCGTAAATTAAGAAAAATGAAAGCTCAAAACAAGAGCCACGCAATCATCTTAGTCAGTGAAAACCTATTAGATATTAATGAATTAGCCAAGAAGATTGAAAAAGAAACTGGTTTCGATTCTAGAACTGAAGTTCTTGGTAGATTACAAAGAGGTGGTTCCCCATCCGCAGAAGACCGTGTTTTAGCGGCTAGAATGGGTGCCAGAAGCGTCCAACTCGTCCTCGATGAAAATGTTGGAAGCAGAATCGTCGGTATCAGAAGTGGTCAAATCATTGATTTGCCAATTGAAGAAGCCGTTGAAATGGTTCACGAACACACACACGGTTTAAGAGATTTAATCGATATGCTCCAATAGTCTATCGTTTAAATAAATTTAAAAACACAAAAGAAGCCCACTACTGTATTGTGGAGAAAGAGATTATTTATGAAAGTACAACAACATGATGGCTCCATTATTGAAATGGATAAGTCATCCCCAGAAGCGTTAGAAGTTTTAAACCATTCCACTTCTCACTTGCTCGCTGAAGCGATCCAAGAATTATATCCAGATGCATTATTTGGATTTGGACCTGCTATTGAAAATGGTTTCTATTACGACATTGACTTCAAAGAACCAATCGTTGAAGAAGATCTCACAAAAATCGAAAAGAAAATGCACGAACTTGCTAGCAAGGACGAAAGAATTGTTAGACAAGTCCTTTCGAAGAAAGAAGCCTTAGAAGTCTTTAAGAACAATCCTTATAAGATTGAACTTATTGAAGGTATTGATGAAGATATCACTACATTCACACAAGGCAAATTCGTTGACCTCTGCCGTGGTCCACACATCATGTCCACAGGTCAAATTAAACACTTTAAGTTATTATCCCTTGCCGGTGCCTATTGGAGAGGAAACAGTGATAATAAACAATTAGTCCGTATTTATGGTACTTCTTGGTTCTCCGCTGAAGAACTCCAAAGCTACCTCAATTTAATCGAGGAAAGAAAGAAAAGAGACCACAGATTATTAGGCAAACAACTTAACCTATTTATGTTAAGTGAATACGGACCAGGTTTCCCATTCTGGCTCCCTAACGGAATGATTGTTAGAACCCAGATTGAGGATATGTGGAAAAGGGTTCATCAAAAATACAATTACTTACTTATTGATACCCCTATTATGTTATCCAAAGAACTATGGATTACCTCCGGTCACTGGGAACATTATAAGGACAATATGTACACCACAGAAATCGATAAGAATGAGTTCGCAATTAAGCCAATGAACTGTCCTGGTGCAATTCTTGTTTACAAGAATTCCTTACACTCCTATAAGGACTTACCATTACGTTACGCAGAACTCGGTCACGTCCATAGATATGAAGCAAGTGGCGCTCTTAACGGTTTATTCCGTGTCAGAAGCTTCACACAAGACGATGCCCACACCTTCGTCAGAGCGGATCAAATTGAAGAAGAAATCATTTCTATCTTAAAGCTTTATGACGAAATTTATTCCATCTTTGGTTTAGACTACAAGATTGAATTATCAACCAGACCAGAAGAAGACTATATCGGCGATATTGAAATCTGGAATAAATCAGAAGCAATCTTAAAGAGAGTTTGTGAAGATTCTGGACATGAATTCAAGATCAATCCAGGCGATGGAGCGTTCTATGGTCCTAAGTTAGACTTCAAAGTCCGAGACTCTATGAACCGTATCTGGCAATGTGGCACAGTTCAATTAGATATGAACTTACCAGAAAGATTCGATTGCTTCTACATCGATTCTGATGGTGAAAAGAAACGTCCAGTCATGATCCACCGCGCTTGCTTCGGATCTATCGAAAGATTCTTTGGTATCATTATTGAAAACTACGGAGGCGCTTTCCCAAGCTGGTTAGCTCCTATCCAAGTCACACTATTACCGGTTAATAATAACTTCCATCTCGAATACGCTCAGCGCTTATATAACGAAATGCGTGAAGCGGGCTTACGTGTTGAATTGGATGATGGAAATGATAAGCTCGGTTATCGTATGAGAAATGCTCAAATGAGAAAAATCCCATACACAATCGTTCTCGGTGATAATGAAAGAGATAATGAAACGGTCACTTATCGTAAGTATGGTGAGAAGGAACAAATCACTGTGAAAGTCAAAGACTTTATCGCTCTCATTAACGAAGAAATAAAGCTCATGAAATAACATCAAAGGGGAAGAGAAATCTTCCTCTTTTTTAATTGTTGACACATATCATTAATAATGATAGTATTTAT
>CAJOPR010000043.1 GCA_905236395.1 uncultured Bacilli bacterium | reverse complement strand
GAACAGGGATTTGAACCCTGGCACCGAGTTACCAGTCTACGAGCTTTCCAAGCCCGCCCCTTCAGCCTCTTGGGTATTCCTCCGTATTAGGCTCAAGCTAAAGTCTTATTGGTAATGTGCGTTGTTTATTATATTAAAAAGTTCTCTTTATTAAAAGAGTAAAATGGTAAAATTATTGTGTATGCAGAAATACATAGTAAATGCTCATGAGTCTGGTCAGACGCTAGAGAAATATATCAAAAAGGTACTCAATACCGCACCTCTGTCTTTTATATATAAATTATTTAGAAAAAAGGATATTAAGGTGAATGGTCACTGGGAGAAAGAGAAATATGTCATCTCCGAAGGAGAAGAGATATCTATCTATGTCACTGACGCTCAACTTGAGGAATTCAATAAGAAGTTTGTGTATTCTGCGAATGATGATGTGAAGAAGTGGATATTATATGAAGATAAAAACGTTATCTTAATTAATAAACCACGTGGCGTATTAGTCCAAAAGGATGACAACTATAACGATAAACCATTAGATCAAATGGTTATTGAATACTTAATGTATAAAGGTGAATATGATCCACAGAATGATTTGGCCTTTAAACCCGGTCCAGCACATAGAATAGACCGTAACACAAGCGGAATTGTTATATTCGGTAAAAATCACGACGCTCTAGCGTATCTCTTTGAATTGTTCCAAAAACATGAATTAATTGGTAAACATTACTTATGTTTAGTGACAGGAGATATTGAAAGCGAAGGAACGGTGGAGGTTCCACTTAGAAAGAACTTCGATACTAAGAAAGTAGTGGTGGCTCCTTTATCTAGTGGAGCGAAACCCGCGAAGACTATTTATCACCCCATTGAAAGATTTGGTGATTTCACATTATTAGATATCACTCTAGTGACTGGAAGAACACATCAAATTCGTGTCCATATGTCATACATCAGACATCACGTCGTGGGCGATGGTAAATACGGTGACTTCAAAGTGAATAATATGATTGATAGAGAATATGGTTTTAAGAATCAATTCTTACACGCAAGTGAAGTGCACTTCGGAGAACTGAAGAAACCATTAAATGATCTATCAAGAAAATCATTTAAAGCACCCATGCCGGAAGAATATAATGAATTGTTAGATAAATTAAGAAACAGAAAGAAGGACTAATTATGACTCTTACTGAACAAAATTATCAAAGATGGCTAGATTCACCAAAGGTGAGCGAAGAAGTTAAGAAAGAACTTAAAGCCATGAATCAAGCCCAAATCGATGACGCATTTTTTAAGGATGTGGAATTCGGTACCGCAGGTATGCGTGGTGTCTTAGGTCCTGGCACAAATAGACTTAATGAATTCACAGTCACCAAAGCGACAGTAGCTTTCGCTAAATACTTATTAGAATTATTCCCTAACGCTAAAGAAATGGGTGTCGCAATCAGCCATGATAATAGACATCAATCTAGAGAGTTCACATTACTAACAGCAAAGGTATTAAATGACTTCGGCATTAAGGCTTATATCTTTGATGCTTTAAGACCAACACCAGAATTATCATTCGCAGTGAGATATCTTAAGGCTTGTGGTGGTGTCATGATTACCGCTTCACATAACCCCAAAGAATATAACGGGTACAAAGTATATGATGAAACAGGCTGCCAATTAGTGCCTGATAAAATTAAGAGATTATTAGAAATCCTCGCTGAGCTTCCCAATGAATTAGAAGTGGAATATGAAAAGGCTTCTAAGAGAGGCGAGACTATTGTCTTAGACAATAAAGTCGATGATGAATACGTGAGACTCTGCGAAAGCATCGCGATTAATAAGGATTTGGATAAATCTAATTTCAAGATTGTCTTCACTCCAAACCACGGTACATCTTATGTCCCATCAATGAGAATCTTTAAAGATTTAGGATATGATATTGTTCCAGTTTTGAGTCAATGCACACCTGACCCAGACTTCTCCGGTACCTTATCACCAAACCCAGAAGATCCAAGAAGCTATATTGAAGGATTAAAACTCGCTAAAGAAGTGGGTGCCAAATTATTAGTGATGACAGACCCAGATGGTGACCGTGTTGGTTTGGGTTATTTAGCTAGCGATGGTAGCTATCAAACCTTCACTGGAAACCAAAGCGCCGCTATCCTACTTGATTACATTCTCTCTGAGAGAAAGAAAAAAGGATTATTATCCAAAAATGGTGTCATGTATAACACAATCGTGACATCATCATTAGGAAAAGAAGTCGCAGAGAGTTATGGTGTAAAAACCGAGCAATTCCTCACTGGTTTCAAGTTTATTGGCAACAGAATTGACTATTATGAGAAACTCGGCAATGGCCCAACATTCGAGTTTGGATATGAAGAAAGCTATGGCTGTTTAGTGGCCCCATTCGCACGTGATAAAGATGGTTGTCAGGCTATCCTACTATATTGTGAAATGGCTTTGTACTATGATAAGCTCGGAAAACCACTCGATATCGTGTTGGATGAATTACAAAAGAGATTCGGATATCATCTTGATATCGCTTACTCCATTGAATTCAAAGGTTCCACAGGTCAACAAGCTATGGATAACTTAATGGATGAGCTCCACAAAGCTCCATTAAAAGAACTTGACGGTGTGAAAGTGGTGCGTGTAGAAGATTATCTCAAGCAAGTCGCCACTGAAAATGGCAAAGAAGAAAAGATTGAACTTCCAAAGAGTAACGTCGTGAAATTATTCTTCGAGAATGGTAACACCATTACAGTGAGACCAAGTGGTACTGAACCAAAAGTTAAGTTCTACATTGGCTTGAAGAGTAAAGAAAAACTCGATAAGATCGCAGCTGATAAGCTCTATGAGCAAATTAAGAAAGCTCTAAAAATCTAAAAAGAAAACTCGGGAAACCGAGTTTTTTAAATCTTTAATAAGCCTACGGCTTCTTGCACTCTAACAAGTGTTTTATGTGCCATCTCTTTGGCTTTGATAGCGCCTTCTTTTAAGACGGCCTCATATTCTTTGTTAGCAACAATTTGTTTATATCTTTCTTGGAATGGTTCAAGCTCTGCGATAACAGCATCTGCCACTGCAGTTTTGAACTCACCATATCTCTTACCAACAAATTCCTTTTCCGCTTCTTCAATGGAGATATCTTTCATTGCTGCGTAGATTGTTAATAAGTTAGAGATGCCTGGTTTATTTTCTGGATCGTATTTAACTTCACATCCTAAGTCTGTAACCGCGGACATGATTTTTTTTCTAACGGTTTTCATATCATCCTTAAGGAAGATATCACCTTTAGGATCAGACTTAGACATTTTCACTGTAGGATCAGATAAGGACATGATTCTGGCGCCGACTTTACGGATTTCGTACTTAGGCATATTGAGAACCTTGCCATATCTATTGTTAAATCTATTAACTAAATCACGAGTGATTTCGACGTGCTGAATTTGATCTTCACCCACTGGGATAACATCACTGTCATAGAGGATGATATCGCAGGCCATTAAGACAGGATATGCGAATAATCCTAAGCCGATAGCAGATTCATTCATCTTAGATGCTTTATCTTTGAATTGTGTCATTCTCGATAATTCACCCATATAGAGGTAGTTCTGCATGATAGCGTTTAATTCCGCATGTTCACTAACGCTTGACTGAAGGAATAGTGTGACTTTCTTTGGGTCAAGGCCTGCGGCTAAATAGAAGCTCGCTAAATCAATAGAGTTTTGTCTTAGGGTTTCTGGTTCGATTGGTAATGTTAAAGCGTGTAAATCAGCGATAAAGAAAATACATTCCCCACGATCAGTCATCTTGGGAAGGTTTCTAAGAACACCGATATAATTACCGAGTGTTAATTGGCCAGTTGGCTTAATGCCAGTTAAAATTCTTTCAGACATAACGTTACCTCTATTACCAATATAGTTTATTAGTTTAAGTCTATATTTTCAAATATTGAATATATGACTTACAAAATTTTTGCTATAATAGTTCCACTTATGATCAAGATTTACACTTCACCAAGTTGTTCCAGTTGTAGAAAAGTTAAGAAATGGTTCAAAGAACAAGAGATCCCTTATGTGGAGAAGAATATTTTTGCTGCAACACTAAATGAGAACGACTTAAAAGAGATGCTTATTAAGAGTGAAAATGGTACCGAAGATATCATTTCCACGAAGAGTAAAGTTGTCAAAGAAAGTGGTGTGGATCTTGATAAGATGACTATCAAGGAACTCATAGAGTTCATTAGAAATAATCCTTCCGCATTAAAGCGTCCTATCATGGTGGATGATAACAAGATTCAAGTGGGCTATAACCCAGATGACATCACCGTGTTCATTCCACAGGCAAAACGTATCGCAAAATGGGCGTGTGAAAGCTGTCCTGAATTAGATAGTTGTGACCATAAACAAAATGAGGTTGATTAGCCTCATTTCTTTTTTGCTTGGATTATTGCGCGATGACTTTTGGAATGATAGTCATCTTTATATATCAAATTGAATTGTTCACAATACTTGAGAATTATCTCTTTGGCTTTTTCTTGTGAATCCGCTTCGACTTCTAAATCGTAGTCCTTAATGCCGTGATAGATGTTTTCATCCACAACTAGTAAGTGGTCTTTTTCTTGGAGTTCTATTCTAGAAGTGAATAATCTAGCAATTTCTTTATATTTAGATAGATCACCTAGCGCCTTATTTATAAGTGGATGTTCTTCTAGAGTTTCATTGATTTCGTTACAACTACCATCAGGATTCTTCACCTTAAGTGTGAGCTCACTAATGTGATTATCAATCTTTCTGATACGAAACATCTTCTTGGTGTTTTGGATATATCCTTCGTCATTATCTAAATAGATATTTTCGATAGAAAAAGATGAATAAGGTTTATTTAGACCTTTCACATATTCGATTATTCTTTGATAATCGTCTTTTGATATTAACACTCTCTCTTCATATTCAATATGTTCCATATTTGTGATATGATTATAACACCATTAAGGACAAACTATGAAAATAGGTATTTTCTTTAAAGAAAAAAATATTGATATCGCTGAATTAGTAAAGAAAGAAGCTAATAAATACGGTTTTGAATTAGATGACATTAATCCAGATATCGTTTTTTCTGTTGGTGGAGATGGTACCTTCTTAAAAGCTGTTCATAAATACATTGATAAGCTCGATAAAATTACCTTCATCGGCATCAATAGTGGATCCCTTGGTTTCTTCTACGAATTCTCTAAAGAAGAAATTGCTTCCACAATGAAAAGAATCAGTGAAAAAAAATACTCAATTAGAGAACATAGATTATTAAAAGGTCTTATAGACCATAATGATAAACAAGATATTATTTATGCCTTAAATGAGATTCGTATTGAGAACCCATTCCACACCTTAATTAGTGAGGTTTTCATCAATAATGAAATGTTAGAAACCTTCAGAGGCAATGGCCTTGTGGTTTCTTCCTCTGTTGGAAGTTCTGCATATAATAAATCCTTAGGTGGCGCTTTAATCGATAATGAGATTGAAGCCTTAGAATTAACTGAAGTCGCTGGTATCGAAAATAGAGTTTACCATTCCTTAGGTAGTTCCTTAATTATCAAAGGCGATAAGAAAGTAGTGTTCTCTGGTAAATTAGGCAATGCAGTTGTTGGTTATGATAGTCTCAATTGTTCCGACATTAGTAATTTAGAAAAAGTGGAGATTTCCTATTCTGATAAGAAAGTGAAAATTATCTATAGCGAAAATCACACTTATGTACAAAAGATAAGAAAGAGTTTTGACTTATGATTATTATTCTTGATGAATTAAAAGATGATTTTAATGCATTTCTTAAAGCTAATGCTTTATGGATAGCGTTAGTCCTAGTGGGTATTATCGCAATTACGGTTGCTTTGATTCTCATATTTGGAAGAAAAGCAAAGAAAGCCGCACCTCAAATCGCTGAGAAAAGTAAATGGGTTGAGGCCCTAGGCGGTAGTGAAAATATCGCCTCTTCAGAAGCCTTCGGTTCCAGACTAGTTGTTACTCTAGTGGATAAGTCCAAAATGGATAAAGAAGCCCTTAAGGCATTAGGTGTAACCAACTTCATTGAGATGAGCGATAAAGTCACGCTCCTCCTAGAAGATAAAGCGGAACTAGTTAAAGCAGAATTAGATAAGTAAAAAGCGTAGCCACAGCGGTTACGCTTTTAATATGTTCTTTAAATCTTTTTTGATTTCTTCGATTGGGAAACCGATAACGTTTGTAATGCTTCCTATAACTTTCTCCACAATTGGGAACTTTTTGTTATCCTGAACTCCATAGGCTCCAGCTTTATCTAGCGGAGATCCTGAAGCAACATAAGAATCTATCATTTTTTCGTCTAATTTGTGGAAAAACACCGCAGAAATGACGTATTTTTCTAATATTTGTTCATTTTTGAAGATACAATAAGCGGTAATAACTTCATGCTTTTTTCCAGATAATTTGTGCAAGATTTCTTTGGCGTTTTCCTCGTCAGTTGGTTTACCGATTATCTCATTATTGAAAACCACAATTGTGTCTGCAGATATGATGACATCATTAGGATGAGAGGCTTTTATTTTCTCTCCTTTTCTTTTAGCGATATCTAAAACGGCCTCGAGCGGTGGAAGTTTATAACTTTTTTCTTCGTCTATATCAGCGGTGATTATTTGAAAATCATCAACCACTGTTTTAAGTAATTTTCTTCTTCTCGGAGAAGCGCTAGCTAAAATAATCATTAGTTTTTACTCATGATAACTGGGATGATAATTGGGGTTCTCTTAATACTCCTATAAACATATAATCCCACAACTTCTTTGATGACCAATTTCAATTCAGCGAAAGTAGTCTTGGTTTGAAGTTTTTCGTTAATGGCTTTTTCCACTAAAGCTAAAACCTCATTATGTTTCTTTGTATCGCCTTGATCGATAACGCCTTTAGCGTACAATTCTGGTTTATTTATAATGACATTTTTCTTGGTATCGATACTAACGGTAACCGCCATCATACCATCATCCATTAATTGTCTTCTGTCTTCAATAACAGCTTCCGCTAAGGAATTGATGTCTTTACCATCGATGTATGTAACACCATGTTCAACAGCATATCCTTTGGTAATCTTTCCTTTGGAAAGAGTTAGAGTATCACCGTTATCTAAGATAAAGATATTGTTCTCTGGAACGCCTAAAGATTTTGCTATATCTCTATGACATCTAAGCATTCTATATTCGCCATGGATTGGCATGAAGTATTTAGGATTCATGAGTTTAAGCATGATTCTTAATTCTTGTCTGGAGGCGTGTCCAGATGAGTGAATATCGTTTAATACTGAGTTAGTAATAATGTCTGCGCCAGCACGGGCTAATGAATTAATGATGTTATCTATCATGACGCCATTACCGGGAATTGCGGAACTGGAGAATACGATTGTATCACCGGGAATAATATGAACATCTTTATGCGCACCGTTAGCGATTCTACTTAAAGCGGCCATAGATTCACCTTGGCTACCTGTACACAAGATTAAGATTTCATTATTTGGATATCTCTTAATATCTTGTGTATCGATAATTGCTAAATCTGGAACACGGATATAGCCAAAACTACGCGAAATCTCAACGGCTTTTTCCATACTTCTTCCCACGATAGCGATCTTACGATTGTGACTAACCGCGGATTCACAGACTTGTTGAATTCTGGAGATATTAGACGAGAATGTGGAGACGATTAATCTACCATGTGCGTTCTTGATAATGTCATCGATAGAATCAAAAACATTCTTTTCACTTGGAGTGTATCCTTCTTGTTCTGCATTGGTGGATTCACTCAATAAGAGTGAGACACCTTCTTTTCCGATTTCCGCCATACGGGTGAGCTCGATATCTTTACCGATTGGGGTGAGATCAATTTTAAAGTCACCTGTGGAGACGATTCTTCCTTCTGTGGTATCAATGACCACGCCAAAGGAATCAGGAATACTGTGGGTCACACGGAAGAATGATACTTTAAATTTATCAACGTTGATGACTGAATCGCTATCATATTCAACGATATGACCGTGCTCGCTCATTCTATATTCTTCTAATCTATTTTTAATTAATGCAGAGGCTAATCTTGGTGCGTAAATAGTGGGGATATGGATTGACTGTAATAGGAAAGGAATGCCACCGATATGGTCTTCATGACCATGAGTGATAAATAAAGCTTTAATCTTATTACGATTGTTTTTTAAATGCGTGAAGTCAGGAACGATGTAGTTAACTCCTGGGAAATCAACACCCGGGAATTTAACACCTGCATCGATGATAATGATCGATTGATCATTCTCAATACAATACATGTTCTTTCCGACTTCGCCTAACCCGCCTAAAGCATATATAGAGACGGGCAACGAAACCACTTTTTCCATAAATCCACCTCACATTATAAATATGAAATTTTGGCGACAACATTATATACCAACATTTGTAAAAATGTAAAACAAGAAAAAAGGAAGGCTATACAAGCTCTTCCCCTGGTAGTTTTTCGTTAGGTCTATTTGGATTGATTCTATCGTAATAAAGAATGCCATCCAAATGATCATATTCGTGTTGTAATACGATTGCGTCGTATCCCATCGCACTGATGATGATATCTTCATCGGTTAAGGCGTCATATGCTGACATCTTAATCTTGTAGTAGCGGTGCACCAACCCTTCATGATGATTAGGAACTGATAGACAACCTTCACCATTTTCCAATGCGCATTTCTTAACGCTTGATTCGATGATTCTCGGATTCACTAATTGATACTGAATAACTTCATTATCTCTTTCGTAATAGATAACAAACATTCTCTTAAGAACACCAACTTGAATTGCCGCCATTCCAACACCAGCGGTAATGTGATGTTTTTCTGCGTATTCATCATCTTGGCTGAGTTTGAGATATTCGCTCATGGAATCTAATAATTCTTTATCTTTACTAGATAAAGGTAGTTCCACAGGAAGAGATTTCTTCCTCATGATTGGATTGTTGTCTTTGACGATCTTTAGTTTCATACCTTTGTTATATTATCAAAAAAAGATAAATGTGTTAAGAATACACATTTGCTATAATAACCATGCTATGAATGAAAATATCTATTCCAAAGCTGAATGTTTGAAAGAATTGCTCAAAAAAGATGAAAGAGTAATTCGTTTAAATGAACTTGAAAAGAAGATGGATAATGATAATGAAGTTATCTCTTTAGCTTATAAAAAAGACATGGCAGCGGTGAAATATAGCGATGCTTTAAATCACTTCTCAGAAGAAAGTGATGAAGTTAAATCCGCTTTAAAAGAATTACATGAAACAAAGCTTAATTTAGACAAACATCCGTTGGTGCAAGAATATTTAAAAGCCTATAAAGAAGTCAGAGAATTATATGAAGAGATTAACAAAATCTTGTTTGCTAACTTCAATTCTGACTTATGTCCCAAGGAGAAATAGTGATGCGTATTGTCGGTGGTATTTATAAAAGAAGATTAATCACCTATCCAGATGATGCCTCTCATATCAGGCCCACAAAGGATCGTATTAGAGAAGCTATTTTTTCCGCGGTTGGAGATTTAGATGGATATAAAGGATTAGATTTATATTCCGGTAGTGGAGCGATGGGCATTGAAGGCCTTTCTAGAGGCTGCTCATCCATGGTTTTTGTGGACGTCAATAAGTTAGCAATTGAGACCACAAAAAAGAACTTATATTCTTTGAATATCAATAACGCAGAAGTGCTCTTCATGAAGGACACTGATGCCATTGATAAATTCATCATAGAAAAGAGACAATTTGATATCGTCTTCTTGGACCCACCTTATAAGATGGGACAATATGAAATGATAATAGATTTATTTATTAAAAATGATTTATTAAGCGAAAATGCTATAATCGTTATCGAAAGTGACCGCGACGTCACCTTAGAAAATGATTTCTTTGCCAAAAGAAGAGATTATAAATATGGTGAAATTAAAGTCGCTATTCTCTGGAGGAAGTAAATATGAAAGTGGCAGTTTATCCTGGAAGCTTTGATCCCATTACATATGGTCATCTTGATGTCCTTAGGCGCGCGCTAAATATTTTTGATAAAGTTATAGTGCTTATCGCCATTAATCCTGAGAAAAAAAGCCGTTTCTCCTTAGAGGATAGAAAGGCCATGATACTAGAAGCTATTAACGATTCTCGTGTCAGTGTGGACTTCTTTGATGGATTAACCGTGAAATACGCTAAAGAACATGGTGCTACGCACTTAATTCGTGGTTTACGTGCTGTGACAGACTTCGAATATGAATTTCAATTAGCGACCGCAAATGACTATGTTGATAGCTCAATTGATACTGTATTCTTAATGTCCAAAAGCGATAAGTCATTCATTACCTCTTCCATGATTATGGAAATGCACGAAAAAGGCACAGACGTTTCTAGCCTTGTTCCAGAGAGTGTCTTAAAGAGATTAAAATAAAAAGCATCGCGAGATGCTTTTCTTTTTTATAAAAAAAGAAACCTTGTGGGGTTTCTTATTTTTTGTATTCAGGTGAGAAGATGTTGTAACTTCCACTACCTTCTGCGTCATTGATCCAAGCGTGATGCAATGTTCTTGCTTTAGCAATGTTATCACTTCCGCCGATACCATCGAAGCTGAATAAGACTTCTCTAACACCGTGTGGGCTTGTCCAGTCTGGTGCGCTATCGGTTAAGTCGATAAGGAATGTTGTAGGAGTGGAGATTTCTTCGCGGTTTGTGAGACTCTCTAAGCTGGTTGTATAAGATGATTCGCCAGAATTATCTTTATATGGGTGATCAGCGAATTCGCCAGACATATAGGAGATGGTTTCTTCAAACATCGCGTTAACGGTGTCTCTTTCATAAACTTTTTCAAAGAGGTTGTCACCATCATCGTTCTTTGTGTCGACATAGATGGTGTAGAATTTGAATTTTCCATCTAAGCCATCTAAGCTGCCGCTGTTCCAGTTTTCTTCCAAGGTTTTGAAACCACCATAACGGTCTTCACAAGAGGAGCAGCTTTCTTGAACTAATGTTAAGAAGAACTTGTCACCCCATTTAGCTTTACCTTTGGAGATTTCATCAGCTTTACCTTCGCTATATGATTCAAGGAAGTCGAAGAGTTTGTCGACATCACTATTGTGATCTTCGGCGTTATCTAATTTAACTTTCTTGCTGGAGTAATATTTTTCAGAGGCGGATTCATCATTAAACCAAGATTTGACCCATTTGGTTAAGTAAGGGATAGAGAAGATAATGGCAAAAATGCCACCAACGATTAATAGTGGTTGGACCCACGCTGTCTCTTTGATCCAACGTCCGATACGGGCGAAGAATCTACCAATCGCACCAAATATTGCTTTTAATACTTTCATATGATTGCCTCCTATATTTACATATAGCGTGATAATCTTATCACTGTGATTTGTTAATTTCAACAAACTATTTTGTATTTTACACATATGCAGGCGCTATGTCCATAGGAAAAAACACGCAAAAATCGCATATTGTTTTTTACAAACTAACTCTATACAATATCAAGCGTTCAAGTATGAAAAAGAGCGAACGAATCAGAAAGAAAATAAATGATTATTTATTTGATCACCGTATCCTCAGGGGTGCGCTCGATCATGGTAATGCATTCTTACACTCAGTCCTCGCGGCCGCTGTGTTCGCGTTTGGTTTCTGTGCCTTCATTACACCTGCTACCGCGGATGGATTACACATCGCTACAGGTGGTGTGTCAGGCGTTTCGCAAACTATCGCCCTCATTATGCGTTTGTGTGGCGCACCTGAAAGTATAACAGGTAATAACACGATTCAATCTGTTGGTTACTTCGTTATTAACATCCCAATTCTTACATTTGCATTCTTTAAAATTGGTAAGAGATTCGCAATTCATAGCGCAATTAATGTAGGTTTATCATCTTTATTCATTTATATCTTCTCTCATCCAGAGATTGGATTCACTCAAACCATCGCTGCAAACACCTTATTGGCCGATCATTTACTCGTCCGTGTTTTATTCGGCGCGATATGTGTTGGCTTAAGTAGTGCGATTGCTTATCGTGGTGATGTTTCTTGTGGTGGTATGGATGTCTTCAATTACTACTTTGCATTAAGAAAATCCACCTCAATTGGAAAATACGGAATTCTCACAAATGGCATAATTATTTCAAGTTATGCAGTGGTTTTGCTATTTGATAAGAGCCAACCATGGGAAGTTTCCATCATATCTTTCTTCTTCTCATTCTTATATTTATTTGTCGCCAACTTGATAGTGGATGCAATCAACTTAAGAAACAAGAAGATTCAGGTACAAATCATTACCACAAGCGAGTATCTCGCCCCTGTGTTAATCGCCAATTTTCCACATGGTGCTACAGTGGTTAATGGTGAGGGTGCTTACTCCCATCAAGCCAGAAAGATTATCTATATGGTTGTTTCATCATCGCAGGTTAAAAGCGTTGTAGAATTAGCCCGCAAGGTTGATCATCACTCATTCATTACGGTGACATCGCTTATCCAGGTGTACGGAAACTTCTTCATTAAACCAGTTGAATAAAAAATAAAGGGCCATTGATGGTCCTTTTTAATTTCGTTTGGCGGAGAGGATGGGATTCGAACCCATGCGAGACTTGCATCTCCTAGCAGTTTTCGAAACTGCCCCCTTCAACCACTTGGGTACTTCTCCAGTGCTCGTAATTATAGCATATTTTTGTCTTTTGAATATGCGTTAGGAGTAAAATCTTGATTTTATGCCATTTTTGAAATAATCTTTTTTATTGTGAAAAAAGGAGGGAGATTATGAAGAAATATTTAGTCGGATTCCTAGCCGCCGCATTTATACTAAGTGCTTGCACTGGAATTAAATCCCCAAAATTTAACAAATACACCAATCAAGTTGAATTCTCTGAATTTAATGAGAAATTGGATGGTATCAAACTCTTCCCTGATGGAGAAGAATCAATGGTTATTACCACTTATTGTGGTGTCCAGAATAAAGAAACCGTTGCTTTGGAAAACAGACGTTTAAGCCACACCGAAGCTACAATGAACTCTGATTTTTCATACAAATATGATAAAGAGAGACAAGTTGCTACGATTGATGGCAAGACCGAAACAACAGGAACACAGACAGGAGTTAATACTTCGTATCAGTACGCTGATTCCAACAAGGTTCAAGAACAACTCCAGGCAGAAACAGTTGGTGATAAGCAGTATGTCACCAGAATTAATAAAGAATTAAAGACTTTCAAGTATGAAAAAGAGCTTGTAGAAGGCAAAACTGTTGCGGATTCGTTATTAGATGTAAATTCTAACTACGCAGCTGCGGGCTTAATTATTTTCGCGCTTGGTGTTGAAGGCTATGAATACGTTGACGAGGATGAAAAGGCTTTTTACAAATTTTATATCGATAACGAAAGTGTCTTCACAGCAACTTATGATGGTTCAGAAACAAAAGAAACAAAGACCGGTACTGGTGATGACGAACATGTTCAATACACAACAGTAGAAGAAACCAACTTAGTTGGTCAGATTGTTGTCTCAAAGGATAATAAAGGAGCAACTTTCCTTATTAGTTACTCTCAGAAGAAGACCACCACATACGCTGAAAATTGTACAATCACTAAAAGTGGTGAAACAAAACAGCATCTTAAAGATGAAGTCAACATTGAAGAGAGGGTTATGTCTGTGACATTTAAGATTCAACAAAAAGACGTGAGCTTGAAGAAAATTGATTTATCAAGTTACGTTGAGACACTTTAATAGGAGGAATGATTATGAAAAAAGTATTAATTATCACATTGCTACCTCTTATCTTATCCGTCTCTGGATGCAAGGAAAAAGAAGTTAAAAAACCATCTTTCAAAAGATATTCAAACGAAGTTTCCTATGATGATTTTATGTCCGCGGAAGCAAGCTTAGTTGCTAGAAATTCTATCTTAAGTGTTTCTTTAAATCCAAATGATGTTCCTTCATTCGAAGCATCATTCTCTAGAACATCCAAAACCAAAGATGTGAAGAGCACAATCGCCACAGGAGAAAAGAAGTCTTTATCAGATAACTCTGTGCAAGCTCATATTTCCGGAAAAGTGAAATTTGACGCCGCAAAGACAATTGCTACTTATTCTGCAAGTAGAGACGCAACCGTCATCGTTTCTTCAAACAATGGAAAAAAGATTACTGAAGCTGTTGGCTACGATAGTAGAGACTTCCAAATGCAAATGCACGAAGTTGAAGATAGCGATCCAGTTGCATATCTCTATAACAACAAAACATCAATTGCTTTCAATACAGGCGCAAGCGCTTCGAATCTCAAAGTTGGTGTTGTTGAAATTTCAACATCATCAATCAGTGATAAATATAGACCAAGCGTAGTGGCATGGGCTTCATATACCACTGAAGAGAGACAAACATTCAAGTTCTACGTTGATGACAACGTGTTAACTTGTGTCCAAAAAGGCAAACTCACAACCGAGACCAAAAACGAAAGCGATGAATTAGTCTATAGCAGCATTAGAAATATCTCTGTGGTCAGCCAATTCGTCTATGGTGAAACAACATATTCCCAAAAAGTGTATGTTGATAATTCTTATAAGTCAGAAGCTTATGATACCTACTCCAGCTACACCAAAGGTGATATCGATGGCGGTAATGAATTAACCGCAGTGGAAATTTCCATTAAAGCTAACGATAAAATCTCATTAAACGAAAAAGCCGATGCTGATTATCACATCGCTAATGGTGGAAATGTTTATGATGAATACTACACTTCCCTATTAGATGGCTTGGATCTATAAGTTAACTTATAAAACAAATCAAGCCGGGTGAAAACTCGGCTTTTGTTTTGCAATTCAAACGGATAAATTTCGACTTTTAATAGTCAAATTTAATTTCATTAATTATAATATCAAAGTATGCAATACCTTAACGTGCTTGAGTCTATCAATATCCCATTCATTGTTATTCTAGCGATGATTGGTTCACTTTTAGTGTTTGTGGTGGTGACATTTATTATCGTTCACTACTCATTTCTAGCATATGAAAAGAAGATTGCTCAAGAGAGTATTTCCACACGTATCTTTGCAGTGGATGTGAAGAACAACAAAGTCGTTTTCTTCAACAGAAGCGATATGAAAAATAAGAAAGAAATGGATTTGTCGTCTTTCTATTTCCATTTCCATCAAAACGATACTGAAAAGGTTCAGTCTTGGATTTACTCAATCGTTACTAATCCAAAAGGTTGCGACCAATACTTAGAAGCTGATGTCTTAGTCAATCGTGGTAGAGCGACATATTTCTCACTTCTCAAATTAATTAAATACGATCCAAAAGTCGGTGTTATCCATATTGAAAGTCACATCTTAAAATACATCACACCAACGAACTTTTCTTCAAAGAAGAAAGACGCTCTTACTGGTGTTGTTAAAAGAAGCGTGATGCAAGGCATCATTACCAAAGGCAAATCACTAAGAGGTTTTACCTTTGCAATTAGATTCTTCTACATCCGTCAAAAAGCTCTCAGTAATGAAAAAATTGAAAGATATATGATGATGACTTTGAAGAATGAGATTTATCCATATGCATCGTTAAAGAGACAACCGCGTCAAATCATTGATGATAGTGGTAACGAAGTCTTATTGTTCGATATCCATATGCAATCCAGAGATGAAGCTATGCAGCTCGCTGCATCCATCTCTCATTCCTTAAAGAAATGTATCGGTGTTAATGGTTATAACGATTCCGTTGATTTTGCTATTGGCGTCGTGGAGAATGCTCAGTTCTATCAAGACTTCGATATGATCGTCCAAAAATCACAAGAAGCATGTATTACCGCTCAACAAAATGGACAGGATATCTTTATTTACCAGAAATCCAGAGGCCCAATTACCCAAGAACTCAACAAGTTCAATAATGAGGTTTCTCGTTTGTTAGACAATACCAATTTGCGTTATCTCTATCGTCCAATCGTGGATACCGCGAGAACCGGTTCTGTGTTTGGCTATTTTGAGTATGTGAGAGCGTATTCATCTCCATTCTCATCTTTCACAGAAATGAGCAAATATGCTGCAAAAGTTGGACGAAATAAGGAATTATTTGCAAATATTGCACGAACTGTCATCCCCAAGTTTGCTAGCGAACGACCTAATCAGAACTGTCGTTTATTCTTATCCGTCTCTATGATGGATATCGATCACATGACAGAGATTTTGCCTCAGATTCCTCAATCTCATGACATCCGTTTAGTCTTGGTTTTTGATGAACATGAAGTTAATGAGAATAGTGCATCCTTAGACTTACTCAATGCCTCATTAAAGAAGTTCAGAGATTTAGGATATGAAATTGCCTTGTTGTTACAAGACAAGAACTTATTATTAGACCCATCCGTTTACACAAACTTCGATTACTTCGTTGCTGGTGCGGCAATGATGGGTGAAATTAAGCAAAATAACCGTGTGAGATTATCAATTCACACACTTATTGAAGCTTTGCTTAAATACAATCAACCAATTATCGCTACCGACTTAGAAGGTTGGCAAGCTGTAGAACTTATCATTAAGAGTGGTATCTCCATCGTCTCTAGCGAAGCTATATCACCATCTAATGATATGTTACTACCAGTGGAAAGAAAGAAAGCGATGAAGTTACATGATATGTATGAAAACTTCCGATAGGAGATTTATATATGGAAAACAAACAAATTAAAAACGATTCAATCACCAGACAAGAAGACGATTTTGCTCAGTGGTACACTGACGTCTGTAAGAAAGCCGAATTAATGGATTATTCATCCGTTAAAGGTTTTATCATTTATCGTCCTTATGGCTATGCCATCTGGGAAGAAATTCAAAACTACTTAAACAAGAGATTTAAAGAAACCGGACATCAAAACGTCTATATGCCCACAGTTATCCCTACCTCTTTGTTACAAAGAGAAAAGGATCACATTGAAGGATTTGCCCCTGAATGCTTAGTGGCCAATATCGGTGGTGGACAAAAGATTGACGATCCACTTATCATCACTCCTACAAGTGAAACTTTGTTCTGTGAACACTACGCCAAGATTATCAATAGTTATAGAGACTTACCAAAACTCTATAACCAATGGAGAAGTGTTGTGAGATGGGAAAAGACCACACGTCCATTCTTAAGAGGTGCGGAATTCTTATGGCAAGAAGGCCACACAATGCATGAAACCGAAGAAGAAGCCAGAACCGAAACATTAAAGATGCTTGAAGTCTATGATGATTTAGGTAGAGATGTCTTAGCGATTCCTTTCATGAAAGGAAGAAAGACCGAAAAAGAGAAATTTGCCGGCGCTTTAGAAACATATTCGATCGAAGCTTTAATGCCTGATGGAAAAGCTCTCCAAAGTGGTACAACCCATTACTTTGGACAAGGCTTTGCCAAAGCATTTGGTATTCAATTCCAAGGTAGAGACGGAAAACTTCAAAATCCTCATCAAACATCTTGGGGTGTCTCTACGAGACTTCTCGGCGCAATCATCATGGTTCATGGTGATGATAACGGTTTAGTTTTGCCTCCATTTGTTGCTCCTATCCAAGTGGTGGTTATCCCTGTTGCACAACAAAAACCTGGTGTCATTCCTGCCGCTAGAGAACTTGAAAAACTTATTAAAGATGAAGGTGTTAGAGTGTTCTTAGATGAAAGCGATAAGACCGCTGGTTGGAAATTCTCCGAATATGAGATGAAAGGTGTACCAATCCGTGTGGAAATCGGTCCACGTGATATGGAAGCTGGCAAAGTCACATTAGTGAAGAGAAATACTGGTGAAAAGATCACTGTTAAGAAGGAAGAAATGGTGGCCACTATTAAATCCTTATTAAATATTATTCATAAGGAAATGTACGAGAAGGCATACCGTTACTTATTAGACCACGTCACTGAAGTTCATAACTTAGAAGAACTCAACGCCGCTTTAGAAAAAGGTGGCTATGCCAAGATGATGTGGTGTGGCGATGAAGCTTGCGAAGATAAGATTAAAGAACTTACTACCGCAACTGCAAGATGCATCCCATTCAATCAGATTGCTTTCGATGATGTCTGCCCTGTCTGTGGCAAGAAAGCTAAGAAAGTTGTCTTATTTGCGAAAGCATATTAAAAACTATTTAATATTTAAAGCCCATTATGTTAATATAGTGGGCGTTCACTGGAGTAGTACCCAAGTTGGTGAAGGGGCTTCCCTGCTAAGGAAGTAGATCGGGTAACTGGTGCGAGAGTTCGAGTCTCTCCTACT
>CAJOPR010000042.1 GCA_905236395.1 uncultured Bacilli bacterium | reverse complement strand
ATATACCCCTATCTTTGATAGTGAAGTTTACGCTCGCTTAATTAAAGCGGGTGGAATTCCAATTGGAAAGACCACACTTGATGAACTTGCTATGGGTGGTAGTGGTATGACTGGTCATAAAGGTCTTACATATAACCCATACGATCCTTCACACAAGCACATGATAGGCGGTAGCTCATGTGGATCTGCTGCTGCGACATGTGTGGGTATTGCACCCTTAGGCATTGGCTCAGACACAGGTGATAGTGTGCGTAAACCAGCTAGCCATTCCGGATTAGTTGGCTTTAAGCCATCATGGGGAAGAATCTCCCGTTTTGGTTTGTTCCCGTTTGCTACATCCTTAGACCATGTTGCTTACTTCACCAGAAGTGTTGAAGATAGTGCGATTACCTTAGAGTTCTTAGCGGGTAGAGATTTTAAAGATGCTACCAGCAGTGAAAAACCAGTGGAGAAATACGCCGAAAAGTTAAATCCATCAGTCAAAGGTTTAAAGGTTGCGGTCATTAAAGAAATTTATGATTCAATTACTGATAAAGATATCAGAGGTAAATTTGATGAATCATTGAAGGCTTTAGAAGATAAAGGCGCCATTATTAACTACGTTTCAATGGATTCTCAACTCTGTAAGGCTATTTTCCCAACATACTTCATCATCTCTTGTGCAGAAGCCACAAGTAATAATGCGAACTTAGATGGTATTAAATTCGGTCCACGTTATGAAGGCGAGAACTATGAACAAGTGATGAGTGAAGCTAGAACCAACGGTTTCTCTGAATTAATTAAGAGAAGATTCATTATTGGTTCCTATTCACTTTTAAGTGAAAATCAACACGACATCTTCTTAAGAGCGCAGAAATGCCGTCGTTTAATTGTTAACGCAGTTAACGATATCTTAAAAGATAACGATGTTATATATTTACCAGCTTCCCCAAGAACCGCTCCATTATTTAATGCGGATGCTGATAAATTATCAGATGAATATTTAATCGCTGATAACTATTTAGCGATTGGTAACTTTGCTGGTTTACCATCCCTCACACTTCCTTTAGGAATGATTGATGGATTACCATTCGGTGGTAACGTCACCGGTAGAGCGTTTGATGAACAAACTGTTTTCAATGTCTCTCTCGCAATTGAAGAAATCACCGGATTAAAAAAATTAATGTGTAAGGAGGGCAAATAATATGAATTTTGAAGCTGTTATTGGTTTAGAAATCCATGTTGAGATGAAAACAAAATCCAAGATGTTTTCAACATCTCCAGTCACCTTTGGTGATGATCCCAACACAAATGTCGCTCCTTTAGATATGGCTTTCCCAGGCACGATGCCTGTGCCTAATAAGCAAGCCGTCATTAACGCAATCCGTGTGTGTCATGCTTTGCACATGACCATTGACGATGAACTCTGGTTTGATCGTAAGAACTACTTCTATAGTGATCTTCCAAAGGGATATCAGATTACTCAACAAAGAAGACCAATCGGTTCTGAGGGCTATTTAGAGATTCAAACTTCTAGAGGTTTAAGAAAAATTGGTATTGAAAGACTCCACATGGAGGAAGATACATGCAAGCAGCTCCACTCATGGGACTGCACGTTATTAGACTATAACCGCGCTGGTATTCCACTTGTGGAAATCGTTTCTAAACCAGAAATGAAAACTGGTGAAGAAGCCATGAAGTATGTAGAAAAGATACGTAGTATTGTTTCCTTCTTAGATGTCAGCGATGGAAAGATGGAAGAAGGTTCCCTTAGATGTGACGTCAATATTTCCATTATGCCTGTAGGCAGTAAGAAATTTGGCACTAAGGTTGAGATTAAAAACTTAAATACTTTGGTGAATATCCAAAAGGCTATTGATTTTGAAATCAGACGCCAGGAAGCTATCTTACTTTCTGGTGGTAGCGTCCAACAGGAAACCAGACGTTTTGATGAAGCCACAAAAGAGACTGTGTTAATGCGTGTTAAGACAGACGCAGTTGATTATAAATACTTCACTGAACCTAACATCGCTCCAATTAAACTTTCTAAGAAATTCATCGAAGATGCGATTGCTTCTTCTCCTGAACTCGCGGAAGTGAAATTAGAGAGATATAAATCATTAGGACTCAACGATTACGATAGCAACTTACTCATTTCTAGCAAAGAAAACTGCGAATACTTTGACGCAGTTGTAAGTGGTGGCGCGAATGCGAAACTTGCTGCTAACTGGGTGCTCGTGGATATCCAAGCGATTCTTAATAAAGAAGATATCTCTATTAAAGAACTTGGCGTATCTCCAAAGCATTTAGCGGACTTAATCAAACTCATTGAAAAAGGCACTGTTAGCAACAAGCAGGCTCGTGAGTTATTTATGAAGATGAGAAAAGATGATACTGACCCAGCAACATTGGTGAAAGAAATGGGTACCACTTTATTAAGTGATGAAGGTGCATTATTAGAAATCATCAAACAAGTGTTAGATAACAATCCTCAATCGATTGTTGATTATAAGAATGGTAAAGATAGAGCCGTAGGCTTCTTAGTGGGTCAAGTGATGAAACTCACCCAAGGCAAAGCAAACCCCGCTCTTACAAACCAATTAATAGTGAAAGAACTAAAGGAGAGATAAGATGTCAATTCTAGTTACAGGTGGAACTGGCTATATCGGTAGCCACACAGTAGTTCTATTACTAGACCGTGGGTATGATGTTGTAATTGTGGACAATTACTGCAACAGCAAACCAGAAGTCTTAAATAGAATTTATAAAATCACTGGGAAAAGACCAAGATTTTACGAAGTAAGTGTTCAAGATGAAGAGAACATGCGTAAGGTCTTTGAAAAAGAAAACATCACAGATGTCATTCACTTCGCTGGTCTGAAATCAGTTGCCGAATCAGTGGCAAAGCCAGACTTATATGTCGCGAATAATGTCGGTAGTTCCAGAGTCTTATTAAGACTCATGAAAGAATTCAAAGTTCATAACATTGTCTTCTCCTCATCCGCGACAGTCTATGGTGTCCCAGATCATGTTCCTCTCAAGGAAGAAGATAAAGTAGGTGGATGCACAAACCCATATGGACAAACCAAATTAGACATTGAATACATGCTCATCGATTACGCGAAAGAAAATAAAGACGCAAACATCGCTATCTTAAGATATTTCAATCCTATCGGAGCACATCCAACAGGATTAATCGGTGAAGATCCAAATGGTATTCCAAATAACTTAATGCCATACATCACACAAGTTGCCGTAGGTAAGAGAGAACAACTAAACGTCTATGGTAATGACTATAAGACAGTTGATGGCACAGGTGTCAGAGACTACATCCACGTTGTGGACCTAGCATATGGACACTTATGTGCATTAAGAAAGTTAGAAGAAAAGCCAGGACTTGTCATCTATAACTTAGGTACAGGTAAAGGCACAAGCGTCTTAGAACTAGTTAATGCCTTT
>CAJOPR010000041.1 GCA_905236395.1 uncultured Bacilli bacterium | reverse complement strand
TTTTATGCTTTAGACATGTTCCCATATCCATCAGGTGTTGGCCTTCACGCTGGACACCCAGAAGGATATACTGCGACTGATATCGTCAGCCGTATGAAAAGAATGCAAGGATATAACGTCCTTCACCCAATGGGATATGATTCCTTTGGTTTACCTGCAGAACAATATGCAATTCAAACCGGTAATCACCCAGAAGGTTTCACAAAGAAAAACATTGAAACTTTTTCCAAACAA
The DNA here is from genome assembly GCA_905236395.1 of uncultured Bacilli bacterium. Taxonomy (GTDB): domain Bacteria; phylum Bacillota_I; class Bacilli_A; order RFN20; family CAG-826; genus RUG13091. Next base: position 4,722 of record CAJOPR010000041.1, on the reverse strand, counting down.
CTCAAAGAGTTGGGATTTGATTATGACTGGAATAAAGTGATATCCACAAGCGATCCAAAATACTACAAATGGACCCAATGGATATTTAAAGGATTGTTCCTTGATGGCTACGCCAAATACATCGATATGCCAGTAAACTGGTGTGAAGAACTCGGCACCGTTTTATCAAATGATGAAGTCATTGATGGTAAGAGTGAAAGAGGTGGATATCCTGTCATTCGTAAGAATCTCAAACAATGGGTCATTGATCAACCACAATTTGGTGAAGAACTCTTAGAAGGACTTGATCGTATTGATTGGCCTGAATCCACAAAAGAGATTCAAAGAAACTGGATTGGTAAATCCGTTGGTGCGTTAGTGGACTTTAAAGTCGCTAACAGTGATGAAAAATTCACCGTCTTTACCACAAGATGTGACACCTTATTTGGTGCGACATATTGCGTGCTTGCTCCTGAACATGCACTCGTAAAGAAGATTGCTAGTAAAGAGCAACTTCCACTAGTGGAACAATACATCGCTGACGCCGCCAAAAAGAGTGAATTAGAAAGAACTTCTTTGAATAAAGAAAAGACTGGTGTCTTCACTGGTGCGTATGCAGTTAATCCCGCAAACGGAAAAGAGATTCCAATCTTCATATCCGACTACGTGCTTTCGAGTTATGGCACGGGTGCCATTATGGCGGTGCCTGCACACGATAGCAGGGATTATGCGTTCGCGAAGAAGTTTGGCTTAGATATCATCCCAGTCTTAGAAGGTGGAGATATTGAAAAAGAAGCCTATGAAGATGATGGTCTTCACATTAACTCTGGTTTCTTAAACGGATTAAATAAAGCTGACGCGATTAGTAAGATGCTTGAATTCCTTAAGGAAAAAGGCATTGGTGAACAAAAGATAAATTATAAATTTAGAGAGTGGATATTTGCCCGTCAAAGATATTGGGGTGAACCAGTTCCAGTCGTTCATATGGAAGATGGCTCTATCCACGCGTTAGACGATAAAGAACTCCCATTGGTGCTCCCAGTTCTCGATGACTATAAAGGCCATAATGGAAAAGCCCCATTAGAGAACGCCACTGAGTGGAAGAAATATGAACATAACGGATTACATGGTGTAAGAGAAACAAGCACGATGCCTGGTAGTGCAGGATCAAGCTGGTATTTCTTAAGATATGTCGATCCAAATAACGACAACGCGTTCTGCGATAAGAAACTCGCTGATCACTGGTTACCAGTTGACTTATACATCGGTGGACCAGAACACGCAGTTGGTCACCTTATCTATTCCCGTATTTGGACCAAATACTTGTATAAGAAAGGCTATATCTCCTTTGATGAGCCATTTAAGAAATTAGTCCACCAAGGAATGATTCTTGGTGCTAATGGCATTAAGATGGGTAAACGTTATCCAGAATATGTTGTTAATCCAAGTGATATTGTAAAACAATATGGTGCGGATACATTACGTCTCTACGAGATGTTTATGGGACCACTTGAAGCTAGTAAACCTTGGTCAGATCAAGGTGTTGAAGGTGCCTATAGATACTTGCAAAGAGTGCACCGCATGATTCTTGAAAGTGACTTTATTGTTGATGAAGACGTTCCTGAACTCGATATGGTCTATAACCAAACCGTTAAGAAAGTCAGCGATGATTATGAAAATCTCGCCTTCAATACAGCGATCAGTCAAATGATGATATTCACAAATGAAGTATATAGAGTGGGCAAACTCCCAAGAAAATATGCAGAAGGATTTGTGAAACTCATCTCTTGTATCACACCTCACTTGGGCGAAGAGATGTGGGAGAGACTCGGACATAGTAAGACAATTGCTTATGAGAGCTGGCCCACATGTGACCCCACCAAGCTTGAGGCTAACACAGTGAAAATCGCTGTGAGTGTGAATGGCAAGTTAAGAGCCACAATTGAAGTCGAAAAAGACGCTGATGATGAATCAGTTAAAGAAGTAGCTCTTAAACAAGAAAACGTTATTAAGTTTGTTGAAGGACACGAAATCAGGAAGATTATTGTTGTTAAAAACAAAATAGTAAATATAGTAGTAGCTTAATTTTATTAGCACGATACCCAATTGGGATTGTAGCGGAGGTAAAAATGAACTTATGTATTGATGTGGGTAACACCACGATTGGAGTGGGTTTCTTCGAAGAAGAAAAACTGCTCAAACGATTGACCTTTACGGTCGAACTTAAAAAGACCAGTGACGAGTACGAATCCGTCATTAGAAGAACACTTAAGGAAAATGATTTAGATGCTAAGAAAGTAACTGGCATCATCCTTTCTAGTGTCGTTCCTAGCATCAGTGATCAAATGCTTATTGCTTTAAAAGAAGTGTTTGATGTGGAACCATTACTTATCGGTCCTGGTATTAAAACTGGATTAAGTATCCATGTTGATAATCCTAGCGAGATTGGTAATGACTTAATTGCTGACATGGTAGGAGCGAAAGAGAAATTTGGATATCCATGTTTAATCGTAGACTTAGGTACCGCAAGTAAAGTATTGCTTATTGATAAAACTGGAACTTTCACCAGCTGTGTGATTATGCCAGGCTTAGCCTTAAGCTTAAATTCTTTAACTAATAACGCAGCGCTTCTTCCAGAAGTGGCTTTAAAAACCCCTAAAACAATCATGGCCAGAAACACAGTTGATGCTATGAGTGCAGGCGTTATCTTTGGCCACTACGACATGATCGCTGGCGCGGTGAAGAGATATGAAAAAGAACTGGGATATGAATGCAAACACATCATTACCGGTGGTAGTGCAGTACATCTCAAAGACCTTTTAACAGATGATTTCCATTATGAAAAGAATCTCTGTCTAGAAGGACTTAATAACATTCTCAGAAGAAATGAGGTCAAGTAGTTATGAATAAAGTTGTTGAAAAGAAATCTTTAAGAAATAAAGCGGTTATCCAGGTAGCCATTAGCGCGATGACTGTGGCGATTATCGCTATTATGTCATTCGTGCCTCATGTAGGATATATCGCAATACCTGGAACCAGCATCTCTATTACCACAATTCACATTGCAGTTTTAGTGCTTGCCTGGTTATTTGGTTGGAAGCAAGGTTTAATTGCTGGTTTATCATTTGGTGTCTTCTCCATGATCAGAGCAATTACCATGCCTCAAACAATCGTGGATACATATTTCTCTAATCCTTTAATATCTGTATTCCCGCGTATGGTATTCGGCTTCTTGTCAGGTTTATTCTTTGACTTGTCCAAGTTTATTAAGAAGCCAAAGATTAGATTGGCGCTTTGTATCGTCTTATGTGGATTGATGAGCTTAATTCACTCTATTCTCACGTTATCAATGTTATATGTTATTGCAGGTAATAAAGAGGGCCTCACATCCTTCAATTACTTCACATTGATTTTGACTTTAGTGTCTATTAACGGACTCTTAGAATTACTCGGTGCATTTATCCTTGTACCACTCATTATCTTGCCACTTGATAAAGCCTTCCCAAAATACGACGCGATCTATCATGGCACACTAAAAGGCCGCAAAAAAGCCACGATTTACGACACAATTACTTTAAATACTCATGAAGAGCTATTAGAAAACTTAGGCAAATTTGTTGCTATTAATTCTGTTTATGATGAGTCAACAGTCAGCAAAGAAGACCCATTTGGTAAGGGTGTTTCTAAGGCTTTAGACTTCATTACAAAACTCGCCAAAAAAGATGGATTCAAAGTTACAAACTACGACAACAAAGTCGTGGAAATTCTTTCCGGTGAAGGCAAAAACATCACCATGATGGCACACGCCGACGTAGTTCCTGCCGGTACTGGTTGGGATCAAAATCCTTTCGAAATGGTGGACCGTGGAGAAAGATTAACTGGTCGTGGTGTCGCCGATGATAAAGGACCATTACTCGCTGCTTATTATGCAATGAAAGCAGTTAGAGATAACCATATGCAAGGAGACTATCAAATCCGTCTTATCGTTGGCGGAAATGAAGAAAGTGGTTCCGCTGGTGTGGAATACTATTTCAAGAAATTAAAGAAGGTTCAACCTGATTTTGGTTTTTCACCAGATGCCGAATATCCATTGATTTTTGCCGAAAAAGGTATTATTAACTTTGAGGTTAAAAAGAAAGTCGCTATTAAAGGTGTTGATAGCATCCATGGTGGCGTTGCTAGTAACTCCGTCATTGAATCCTGCGTGGTGAAGATGGATTATGATAGAGATTTCATCAAATTCTTAGCCGATGGTAAGTATGATGCTTCTTACGTTAGAGAAGATGAAAAACTCATTGTTACATTCCATGGTAAGGCCGCTCACGGCGCAACACCTGAAGAAGGCTATAACGCCGGTATGGCCGCCATCAAAGCATTAGGTAACTTCTTAACTAATAAGGATTTATTACAACTATATGCATGTTATTCCAACTTACAGGGTTATGGTGTAGAAGCTTTTGGCAATTCTGATGCCATGGGCCATAACTCTTTAAACGTCGGTATTATCGACTGGGAAGATAAAGAATTTAAGATGGTTGTTAACTTCCGTTATGTCGATACATGTAAAGTTGATGACTTAAAGAACAAGATTAAAGAACACAGTAAACCATTTACTATCTCTATTCTTGGTGAATCTAAATTGCTCTTCTATCCAAGAGAGTCTGTATTAGTGACAACACTCATGGAAGCTTATAGAGAAGAAACGGGAGATTTAAAATCCGAACCTAAAGCCATCGGTGGTGG
>CAJOPR010000040.1 GCA_905236395.1 uncultured Bacilli bacterium | reverse complement strand
GTCACCGTGGATGCCGTCTTGATGTCTCCTATCCAGAAATTGGCCAAATGCAAACAAGAGCCATTATTAAAGCTGCAATCGCTGTTAATAAGAAACTCGGTTTACACATTGAACCAGAAATCATGATTCCTCTTACCTTAGATCTAAGAGAACTCAAATACGTCAAAGCTATCGTTTGTAAGACCGCTGACGAAGTCATCAAAGCCGCTGGCGTCAATCTCAAATACCATGTTGGTACAATGATTGAAATTCCACGTGCAGCATTACTCTCTGATGAAATCGCTCAAGAAGCTGAATTCTTCTCCTTCGGTACAAATGACTTAACACAAATGACATTTGGTTTCTCACGTGATGATGCTAGTAAGTTCTTACCAGATTATTACAAGAACAAGATCTTAGAAGAAGATCCATTCAAGACACTCGATAAACACGGTGTTGGTAAACTTGTTAAGATGTCCGTCGAAGATGGCCGTAGAACAAGACCAGACCTCCACGTTGGTGTCTGTGGTGAAACCGGTGGTGAACCAAACTCCATCGAGTTCTATCATAAAGTCGGCTTAGATTATGTCTCCTGCTCACCATTCCGTGTGCCAGTTGCTAGATTAGCCGCTGCTCAAGCTGCGATTAAATTCCCAAGAAAAAAATAGTTTCTAATCGCAAAAAATAGCAAAATTGCCTCTACTTAGTAGAGGCTTTTTTCTAATTCAACCGTTAGTTGAGAAAAAATCCAGTTGAGCAACGAATCGGTTATACAATATATTTGGCCAAAAAATTATAGTTATTGTGACCGAGGAGGAAACGACTATGAAAAAAGAATCATTCGGACAGAGATTATCAAGATTAAGAAAAGAAAAAGGATTAACACAAGAAGATATCGCTAATAGAATCACCATCTCTCCACAAGCTGTGTCGAAATGGGAAAACGATGTTTCTTCTCCTGATATCGATTACTTAACTTCTCTCGCAGATATATTAGGCGTAAGCGTTGATGAATTATTAGGAAGAAAAGAAGAAGCAAAAGCCTCGAAGGAACCACAAGCGGAAGCTAGTGAAACCGCAGATGAAGTGGTTGATGATGAAGATAAGAAATCAGGCGATCGTATTGTTATTAATGACGATGGTGTTCATCTAGAAGATGATGACGGTGGACAAGTCCACATCACCGAAGAAGGTGTTGAAGTCATTGATGAAGATGGTCATTCAGTAAGACGTCATAAATTTGGTGACTATAAGCCACATCCATCAGCATGGATCGTTCCATCAGTCGTTGGCGCACTCGCACTAATTGGATATATCCTTTTAGGATTATTATGGACAGACGCACAGATGGGTTGGAGAATGGGTTGGCTGCTCTTACTATTAGTCCCAATCGCCAGTTCTATAGAAAACGCAATTTGGCACAAAAAGATTTGTAACTTTGCTTATCCAATCTTAGTTATCGGTGCTTATATCGCATTAGGTTTCTTGGGACAACACTTTGGATTTAGAGGATGGGATTTCTACTGGTTCTTGTTCTTAACAATTCCGGCGTTCTATCTAATCTTTAGCCCAATCGATAAATACGTTATCCATAAAAACGATAACAAAAAAGAGTAATAAAAAAGTTCCCGCGCGTTCGGGAACTTTCTTTTTAAGAACTTATTTATATAAGCCTGGTTTATATAGGCCTTTATCAGTTAATTCTTTAAGGGCTCTAACCACGGATGGTTTATCTTCTCGATAAGTGACACCATACCAGACGGAAGGAGTGCTCTTTAATTCTAATGTAGCTTTACCTTCACCCACTAAACGGGAAACTTCATCAGGAATAAGGTATTCCGCTTTTAAGTTATTGATATTTTCTTTTAAGAATACTGGGAAGTATGCTTTTAGTTCATCAATGATATCTGGAGTGAACGCAAAGAGGTTCATAGAAACCAATTGTCCTGGTTTACAAACGAATGGTTTCTCTTTCTCATCGAGAGGTTTGGCTTGGATTACTCCGTTTTCGTCTTTATAGACGCTAGATTCAATCATTTTCGTTAAGAAATGATTTTCATCATAGAAGCAAACTCCGCGCTTCACAGAGCCGTTTTCGGCTAATGTGTTATTAACGTCAAACGCGATGTTCGCGTATTTACCTTTACTACCCTTTGGTAACTTTCTTAAGTATTCCGCAGCAACCTTATAGGTTTCTTGTCCATAATAGTCATCACCGTTGATTATGATGAAGTTATCTTTGATAAGATCTCTTGCCGCTAATATAGCGTGCGCGGTACCCCAAGGTTTCTCTCTTCCTTCAGGACATTTGAATCCTTCTGGTAAATCATTTAAATCTTGGAAAGCGTATTCGGTTTTGATTAATGGTTCAACACGTTTACCAATTGTTTCTCTGAAAATTTCTAAGTGTTCTCTTTTGATAATAAAGATGACGCTATCGAAACCGGCAAGCATTGCATCATGGACTGAATAGTCCAAGATGAAGTTTCCATAATCGTCCATTGGTTCCATTTGTTTGAGACCACCGAATCTTGATCCCATACCAGCTGCTAAAATAACTAGTTGCATAATTAATACCTCTCGTTAAATATTTTATTTAATAGATTGAATGTATTTCAAGACAAGACATATTGTCTTTGCGTCCACAATTTTATTCTCTTGAATCATTTGTACGACCTCATCGAGAGAAAAATAATAGATATCAATATCTTCATCTTCATCTAAGTGTCTTTCCACTTTTGTTAAGTTGTTGGCCTTATAAAGATGAATAATTTCGTTTGTATATCCACATGATGGGTACATATACCCGAAATCAGTGAGTGATTCCGCTTTTAAACCGACCTCTTCCTCAAGTTCTCTGAGACCAGCTTGGTATGAATCTTCATCTTTTTCTAATTTCCCAGCGGGTAATTCAAACATTTCTTCCCCATATGCATATCTGAATTGTTTAACCAAAACGACTTTGCCTTCATATATAGCTAAAACACAAACACCGCCATGATGATGAATGATTTCTCTCTCGGCAATATGACCGTTAGATGTTAAAACTTCATCGCAGTTCAAGCGAATAATTTTGCCATTGTAGATGACGTTACTTTTGACTGTTTTTTCTTCTTTTTTCATCAAAAACCCTTCAAAAGTGCATTATTTTCCAATATTTGCAAAAGATTTAAAGAAGATGAAGTCGTTGTTACCATCAACGTATCCAACCTCTCTATCTTTGATTATTATCGTTCCATCGTCATCGATATATCCGAGTTCTTTTTGACCAAACGAAATCACACCATCATCGGTAATATCGGCAAACTTTTTGCCCGAAATGATGAGTTCGTTTTCTTGAATATATCCAACGAGTTGATCGTCGATATAAATGTTATGACCAAAGCAATTGATTATTAACATTATCTTCTAATTTCAAATGGTCCAACTTGTTCTTTATCTTTTACTGAGACGTTTTCTAAGTTGGAGGAAATGATTTTGGAGAAGTTTCCAATCTTAACGTTGTTCAAAACAACGTTTGGACCAATTTCATTGCCAACACCAATTTCACATTTTCCTAAGATTGTGGTGTTCGCAAATAAGATTGTGTCCGCTCCGATAACTGCATCAGGTGAGACATAGGTGCTTTCTGGATCTTCCATGGAGACACCGCTGAGCATTAATTTGTGGTTAACTCTCTTTCTCATAATCTTAGCAGCGTAAGCAAGTTCGACTCTATCGTTGATACCAAATACTTCAACCATATCTGTTACTACGTAAGTACCAACTTTAAGTTTTTCTCTATTAAAGATTTCCACTAATTCAGATAAGTAGAAAAGTTTTCTCGCGTTCTTGTTGCTGAGTTTATCTAAATAACTGAATAGCGTTTTGTTATCAAACACACAGATACCTGTGTTGGCTTCATCGATTGTTAATTCATATTCAGAACAGTCTGTTTCTTCTCTAATAGCGAGTAAGCGATTGCTCTTTTCTTCACGAACTAAACGACCATAACCTGAAGCATCTGGTAAGACAGATGAAACAACTGTTAAAGCATTATGTTCTTTCTCATGAATATAAAGAATTTGACTGATTGTTTCAGGGGTCACCAAAGGTGTGTCTCCATAGATGATTAATGTTTCACCATCTAAATCTTTCATCAATTCTTTGGTTTGCATGACTGCATGGCCAGTACCAAGTTGCTCTTTTTGCCAAACAATATCAGCGTCTTTTCCAACGATTTTTTTGGTAACTTCACCACCAAAACCAACAACCACCGTAACCTTTTTGAAATTCAAAGGTTTAAGTGCATCTAAAACATATCTAATGATTGGTCTTCCTAAAATTGGGTAAGAAACTTTGGAATGGTTTGGATCCAAAGAATGCATTCTTGTGCCTTTACCGGCCGCTAAAACAATTGCGTATCTATTCATAATAATCTCCTTACTTAAGTACTTTTGTAACTTCCACTAAATATTGGTCCTCTAAGGACTTAGCTACTGAGTAAATCAATTTCTTGTCTGTGCTCATAGCGAATACTGCGGATCCAGAACCTGTCATTTGGACAATCCTTAATCCTGCGAGTTTTAATTTATCTATGATAACTTGAATTTCCGGCACTAATGATATCGCTGGTTTCTCTAACATGTTGAACATAGAGTTAGCCAATAATTCATCATCGCCTTCTTCAAGTGCTTTTTGAACTGTATCAACATCACCTAAAGGTAAATTCAATTCATCAGACATTTCAAATATCTGTTTTGTGGAACAACCTAGTGATGGTTTAACGATTAAAACATAGTAATCATTTTTAACATTAATAAAATTAATCTTTTCACCAATGCCTCTACATCTTGATGGCTTTGTAGCGATAAAGAATGGGATATCAGCACCTAAACCTGTAGAGACTTTGATTAGTTCTTCATAAGGTAAATTCAATTTGCAGTATTCATTAACCGCTTTGATGATGGAGGCAGCATCAGACGAACCTCCGCCTAATCCTGCTTGCATAGCAATAACCTTATGAATGGTGATTCTAAACTTATTATCAAAACCGTATAAGCCTTGCATCTTCTCTAATGCTGCAGTTGCGGTATTGTATTTGAATAATCCAAGAGAAAAATCATCGATAGTAACGAAGTGATCTCTAGCATTTCTTAACTCTGAAAATAGAATAGAGTCATGTAATTGAAGTGGAAGCATAATGGTATCTAGTTCGTGATATCCATCTTCTCTTTTACTTACAACATTTAAACAAATGTTGATTTTGGCATAAGCTTTTAATAATAGGTTTCTCATAGGCAACTAATTATAGACATCCTTTTCCATATAGGCAATTTAATTTTATGGTAGGTTTTCATTGAAAACAATTTATTAATTATTTTTCAGTATATCGTACAAACCAACAAACACAGATGGAGGTAATTCTTCTGGTCGTTTATTAATTGGAATATTTAACTTTTCCAATAAATTGGAGGCTTTCTCTTTATCTGCAAGATATGAAGATAAGTTGTTATAAATTGTTTTACGGCGATTTAAGAACAATTGTTTTGATAACTTATACACTGAAATCGCTTTTTCGTATTCGAATTCATTGGTTCTTTCAAAAACAAACACTGTTGATGAACATTTTGGGGCTGGATAGAAGGATCCCGCTTTAACGACAAGGGTTTTTTTAATGTTTCCGAGCAAGTGAAGAAGTATTGAAGCGGGTCCGTAGTTCTTTCCGGACACATCATTGAACCTATCAAAAGCTTCACTTTGGCACATCAAAACCATTTTTTTGCATTGTTTCGCGTTTTCCAACAAGAAAATAACTGTTTCAGTTGTAATATTGTAGGGTAGATTACCAATGATTTTTGAATAGACAGAAACATCGTGTTTTCTTATATCGTTTCTAATAATTTGAACATTATTTTTGTTATAAATTATCTTCAAGAAATCAACCATGCGTTGATCAATGTCCACTAAATCGATTTTTGAGTCATAAAAATCAATAAAATGAGTCAAAGAACCAATACCAGGACCTATCTCTAAGACGTAATCATCCTTATTAATGTCTAAAAGAGAGACAATTTTCTCACAAATTGCAGGTTCAAGTAGATAATTTTGGCCATAATCCTTGTCTGGTTTAAGTCCTGACTTCTCAACAATCTCTAAAACGTTACTTCTATTAATTTCCATGATAGTTTTCTCTCACTTTTTGGACATCATTGATTGATAAATTCAAAGCCGCCATTCTTTTCAACATCGTTTTTTGATTACATTTGCCTAGACAGAGCTCATGGCAGATATAGTCTCTTTCATCCTTTGTAAGGGTGCCGAGGTCAGCCAACTGGATGTTTTTGCTCAAAATATGTGCAGAAAAGTGATTTTTTAGCGCAGAAATTACCTCTTTTTGCTCACATTCAGCGACTCCATGCTTACCGTTTTTATTACATTTTGCCAAATCTACCTCAACATTTACAGCATCGGGAATTTGGCGGAAAAGATGATTTCGTATTGTTTTACCAGCCTCATCAGAATCAGTCAAAATAATCACTTTTTTGATTTTGATTATTTGATTAAGAAAATTGACCTCTTCTTGCGGAATTTCATACCCATTTGTGGTCACGTAACAGGCATCAATGAATGAAGAAAGATAAGAAACATCGTTCTTACCTTCTACAACAACCACTCCATCTATAAAATGCTTCATAATTTGATGTTAAACAGGGCACAAGAGTTCTTATATAAGACATCTAAAATGTGTTTTTTAGACATTCCTTTAATTTCAGACACCGCGTCAATGATTAAAGCGATGTTTTTTGGCTCATTTATAGTGCCTCTGTGTGGATGTGGAGGTAGATATGGGGAATCCGTTTCCACAACCAAGCAATCTAGAGGTACAACTTCACAAACTTCTTTAGGTGTTTTAGCGTTAGTGAAGGTTAAAGGTCCATCAAGACTTATATATAAACCTAAATCTAAAACATCTTTTAATGACTCTACACTACCTGAATAGCAATGCATGACACCACCAAATTGAGGTTTGTGTTCTTTAAGTATCTTTAAACAATCTTCAAATGCTTCTCTATTATGGATTGAGATTGGTTTCTTAACTTTGTTTGCGAATTCAATTTGTTTAATAAACCATTCTTTTTGTTTTTCTCTTTGAACTGGATCTTTAACCCAATGGTAATCTAATCCAATTTCACCGATAGCCACTACTTTTGGATCGTTAGCTTTAGACATTAAATCTAAATAGTCTTCTTCGCTTACTCCGTCGATGTCTGTTGGATGAAATCCAATAGCAGCATAAATGAAATCATATTGGTGGGCTAATTCAATGGCTTTTAAGGAACTCTCTTTGTTCCAACCAACCACTAAATATTTCTCCACACCAACTTTTTTTGCAGACTCCAAAACTTCTTCCAATCTAGGAAGCAATTCTTCGGAATTCAAATGGCAATGCGTATCAAATATCATTACTTATTTACCAACACAGAAGCGTGAAAAGATTTCTTTACTTAAATCAGTTCTATTTCTTTCACCTAATATTTCCAGAACTGCATTATATGCATCCATTAAATTGATTGAGATAAGATCCACTGTTAGGTCATTCTCTGCGTCTTCTTTTGCTTTCAAAAGAGATTGTCTTGCTTGTTTGAGTAAAGCAATTTGTCTCATGTTATTTAAAGCGGGCTGTTTAAATGCATTATCATCAACACCCACGCTCTTATGAATTTCTTTAACTAGTGGAGTTATATCTTTCTCTAAAGCGGAGACATAGATTCTGTCTTTATTTTTGTTATTAATTTTATCCGCTTTATTATAAATAATAATTCTATTAAGATTTTCAGTTAGTTTGAGGATGTCTTTATCGTTTTCATCGAGTTCGTTTGAACCATCCAAAACAACGATAACTAAATCGGCTTCTTCCACAGATTTCTTCGCGCGGTCAACACCGATAGATTCAACCACATCTTTTGATTCTCTAATACCCGCGGTATCTAAAAGGTGTAAGACGATACCATTAAGATTGATTTCACCTTCGACGATATCTCTAGTAGTGCCAGCGATATCTGTGACGATGGCTTTTTCTTCACCCACTAAAGCATTTAAAAGAGATGATTTACCAACATTTGGTTTACCAACGATTGCAACTTTAATACCGTCTTTGATTATTTTGGCCTTTTCGCCGTCATCTATGAGTTTTTCAATCATTTTGGTAATCTCATCACATATTGTGATAATCTGCTGT
>CAJOPR010000039.1 GCA_905236395.1 uncultured Bacilli bacterium | reverse complement strand
CAATGAAGTCGTGGTACTCGCTAGTGTTGACGCTTACGTCGCTCGTGGCACATACCAGCTCATCGTGTATGAGATGAACACAATTGGCCAAGGTGCTATGCTAGTGGAATTAGAAATGCTTAAAAAGAAGCTAGCAAAAGAAGGATTATTTGACCAATCTCGTAAGAGAGATATAAATATCTATCCATCCGCAATCGGTGTCATCACTGCCAAGAATGGTGCGGCAGTCAGAGATATCGTCACTAACATTAAAAGACGTTATCCAATCTGTGATATTTATGTCTTCCCAAGCGCCGTCCAAGGTGAAACCGCTCCGAAGGAGCTCCTCAAAGCCTTCGAAAAATCCCAGGAATATGATTTGGACACACTAATCATTGGGCGTGGAGGCGGCGCAAGTGAGGATTTGAGCGCGTTTAACGACGAAACATTGGTGAGAGCGATTGCTACAAGCAAAATGCCAGTTATCGCCGCTGTAGGCCACGAAATCGATACAACATTAGTGGACTTTGTAGCGGATAAGCGTGCCAGTACCCCAACAGGTGCAGCGGAACTCGCAACCGTAGATATGCGAGAAATCGAGCAGAAGTTCCAAGACAGTTTAGAATCGATGCAAGGTGCATTATTCGAGATTGTCAGCGATATGAAAGAGGATGTTTCTTCTTTAGAAGAAGAATTGAATGACTCAATCAAAGAAAAGATTGAAGACCTAAAAGTGGAACTTGCCAATAGAAATGAGAGATTGAAAATTCTCAATCCAAAGCAAGTGCTAAGCAGAGGATATTCAATATCCATGAGCAAAGATGGTAAAGTGATTATGTCCACGAAAGATGTGAAACAAGGTGAACAAATAGTCACTGCAATTAATGATGGTACTATTTATAGTACTGTAGATAAAACGGAGGATTAATTATGAGTGAGAAGAAATTAGATTTTGCAAAAGAAATCGCTAGACTAGATGAAATCGTGGAAGAAGTTTCTTCTAAAGCTTTACCTCTAGATGAAAGCCTCAAATTATATGAAGAAGGAGTGAAGATTATCAAGGAATTGGAACTCGCTTTGAAAGAGGCTGAACAGAAAGTTGAGAAAATAGTGGCTATCGAAGATAAATAATTCAAAATAGTCATTTATTAGTAGATTATTGGTATAGGTATGTCCAAGAAAAAAGAGCTGAAAAGAATCGATTTAAAGACAATTGAGAATCCAAACTTCCTCAAAGAGCTTTCATATAAGGAGTTAGACCTTTTAAGTAAGGACATTACTGAAGAAATCATTGATAAGGTCAGCATTAATGGTGGCCATCTTGCCGCAAACCTCGGTGTTGTAGACGCTACAATCGCGATGTGTAGAAGCTTTGACTTCAGTAGCGACAAACTTATTTTTGATGTCGGCCATCAATGCTATACATACAAAATTTTGACTGGTCGTTCTTTAGAACGTTTAAGAAAGAGTGATGGAGTTTCTGGCTTCCCGAAGAAGAGTGAATCTCCTTATGATCACTTTGAAACAGGACATAGTTCTACATCTATCAGCGCCGCAAAAGGCATGGCGGTGGCTAGAGATCTCAAAGGTGAGAAGTATGAAGTTGTTGCCTTTATTGGTGATGCGTCCATATCTAATGGTTTAGCATTAGAGGGCTTGAACAACTTAGCGGGTAGCCATAACAAAGTTATTATCATTTTAAATGATAACGATATGTCTATCACCAAACCTGTCGGTGGTCTTGCGAGAGGATTTAGAAATCTTTCTAACTCCATGCTTTATAGAAGAAGTAAGAACACTTATCAAAGAGTGATGAAGAAAACAAAGTTTGGTCGTTGGATTCTCGGCTGGACCAGCACAATTAAGAACTGGTTCAAACGTCACCTCATGGCAATCAATATCTTTGATAACATGGGTATAGCGTATTTAGGGCCTGTTGATGGTCATAGTATTAAGAAGATGGAGAAGTTATTCGCTAAAGCTAAATCATTCAATGAATCCGTCGTTATCCATATTAAAACCATTAAGGGTAAAGGATACAAATACGCAGAGAATGATGACTCTGGTGCCTGGCACGGTGTCGGCAAGTTCGATAAAGAAACCGGCAAGATCTATGTTGATGAAAGCACATTGAGCTGGTCTGAAGTTTACGCTGATGCGCTCACAAACATGATGAGCGAGCATGCTAACGCTGTGACAATCGTTCCAGCTACCGGTCTTGGCTCTTCTTTACAAGAAGTATTCAGATTATTCCCTAAAAGATGCTTCGATGTCGGAATAGCCGAAGAACACGCTTTAACAATGGCGGGTGGCTTAGCTGATAGTGGTATGCATCCAGTCGTTTCCATCTATTCCACATTCTTACAAAGAGCCTTTGATGAATTAAGCCATGATGTAGCGAGAATGAATCTCAACGCCACAGTGTTAATTGATAGAAGTGGATTAGTGGGTGAAGATGGCAATACTCACCAAGGCATCTATGATGAAGCATTCTTATTGTCCACACCAAACGTGGTGGTTTCCATGGCTGCTAGAGAAAGCGAAGCCTATGGCTTAATAGAAGAATCCTTTGAAAACCACGGCGTGTTCTGTATCAGATATCCAAGATCTAGACTTGTTCCGAGCAAAGAAAGAGAACAAACGCCATTTGGTAAATGGAAGAAAGAACTTTCTGGTCATAAAACAGCGGTTGTTTCTACTGGTCCAATCACATTAGAACTCAAAAAGTTAATTAAAGACAAAGACGTGGCTTTGTATAACGCATTGTATCTAAAACCAATGGATGAAGAAGCTATCAAGGAATTACTACAATGTAACAAAGTTATAATCTATGACGCATATGCAGTGGAAAACGGATTCTGCTTTGCATTAAGCGAAAAGCTTGTGTCTCTTGGATATAAAGGCGAAGTAGTTGTTAAAGCCATTCCTGATGTATTCGTAGAACACGCAAGTCAGGTTGAACAACTTGAACAATTTGGATTAAAGCCAGAACAAATCGCAGAATTATTATAATTTGGTTAACATAATCTAAAAAGGCATTATATAATAATGATATGAGCAAAGTTATAGTTCATATCGACTTAAATGCCTTTTTTGCTAGATGCGAGGAAATTAAGGATCCCTCTTTAGAGAATAAACCGGTTGCTATTGGTCATGATGGTAGAGGGGGAATTGTTTCGACATGTTCATATAAGGCTAGAGAATACGGCGTCTCAAGTGCGATGCCAATGTTCAAGGCGAAACAACTCTGCCCAAACCTCATTATTAAACCGGTCGATTTTCACTTTTATCAGGCCCTTAGCGACAAATTTATATCTTTCATAAGAAAATATACGAAGCTCATTGAAATCGCCTCTATAGACGAGTGTTTTGCGGATTTCACCGACACGATCAAAGGAGTTAAGGATGTCCCAGCGTTCTTTAAACAGATCCAATACGGCCTATATAAGGAAACAAAACTGAAATGTTCCATCGGTGTTGCATCCACGAAATTCCTAGCGAAGATGGGTAGTGACTATAAGAAACCGATGGGTTTAACCATTATCCGCAAGAGTGATATTTCTCGCATATTATATCCTTTATCTATAGATAAAATGTTTGGTATCGGTAAGAAAACCGCACCTAGATTGAAGGAATTAGGAATCCAGACTATTGGCGACTTAGCGGAACGTCTCAATAACGATGATCCAATACTCGTCGCAGAGTTTGGCAAATTCTATTCCGTAATTAAGGATTGGGTGAACGGCAAAGGCTCAGATGAAGTGTCTATAGAACCATGGGATCCGAAATCCATCGGAAATTCAACCACTCTTAAAGAGGACACAAATAATAGAGAGTTAATTGCATCCACATTTAGGATGCTTGCTAAAGAAGTCTCTGAAAGAGCTGTTAGAGAAAATAAACTTGGCCCCACAGTGCAAATCGTGGTGAAGGAATCGGATTTCAAGGTCCATAACAAATCGTTCACATTAGAAAATCCCACAAATAATGCGGATATCATCTTTGATGTGGCGATGAAATTATATGAGAAGAACTTCTCTAATTTAACAATTCGCCTTTTAGGCGTTACTTTACAAAATCTCATTGATCAAAAGGATGTTGCCATCCAAATGAGTTTATTTGACTATCAGATGCACGAAGAGGAAAGCGCAACGAAGTTATTGATTAATGAACTTAATAGAAAGATGAAAAAGAAAATATTTATGAGAGCTAGTGAGGTAGAAAAGAAATAATGGATATCAGTGATGCAATTGAACTATATGAACAATACCTTTTAGTGGAAAAGGGTCTCTCTAAACAGACTGTTTCATCTTATAAAGATGATTTGAAGCAATTTTTCACATTATTTAAAGACAAGACAACAGTGGAAGATCTTAATGGTGACGATTTAATCGAATTCCTTTCTTATCAGTTCTCTGGTGCGGATAACAAGAAACCAAAATCTGCATCCACAGTGCTTAGAAGGCTTTCATCTACACGTGGATTCTTCCTTTTCCTAAAACGCGAAGGATACTTTAAAGGTGAGATTCCAGAGATTGAAACTCCCAAGAAACCGGAGAAGCTTCCAAATTGCTTATCTGTGGAAGAAGTCGAAGACTTATTGAACGCCCCAAACATCGAAAAGCCAGATGGATTAAGAGATCGCGCTATGCTTGAGACCATGTACGCCTCAGGCTTACGTGTTAGCGAACTTTTAGCGTTAGAGAAGGGTCGCGTGAATTATAAGAAAGCAATCATTTCCGTATTTGGTAAAGGGGCTAAAGAAAGAAAAGTTCCT
>CAJOPR010000038.1 GCA_905236395.1 uncultured Bacilli bacterium | reverse complement strand
TAAGAATGGCATATCGGCTTCTGGTAAGATACGGGAAATAACACCCTTATTACCATGACGTCCGGACATCTTATCACCTTCAGAGATTTTTCTCTTTTGGACGATATAGACGTGAACGACTTCGTTAACTCCTGGAGGGAGTTTGTTATCTTTGGCTTTACCTTCACGTTTGAAGACTTTGACGTCTAAGACGATACCCGCACCACCATGTGGGACACGGAGAGAAGCGTCTTTACCTTCATTGGTCTTTTCACCGAAGATAGCCATTAAGATCTTTTCTTCTGGGGTAGGTTCTGTTTGACCACGTGGAGTAATTTTACCGACTAAGATGTCGCCTTCTTTAACTTCACTACCAGGGATGATGATACCTCTTTCATCTAAGTAGGCTTTCGCACTCTCAGACACGTTTGGTACATCTCTAGTGATCTCTTCATCACCTAATTTAGGAATGCTTCTACATTCGAGTTCATATTTTTCAATATGAATTGATGTATAAACATCATCTTTAACAAGTCTTTCGGACATGATGACCGCGTCTTCATAGTTATAACCGTTCCAGGTCATGAAGGCGATGGTCACGTTTTGACCTAAGGCTAAGTCACCATTTTGCATAGCAGGACCATCAGCGATGATTTGTCCACGCTTCACCTTATCGCCAACCTTGACGATAGAAACTTGGTTAATGCATGTACCTTGGTTACTGCGCTCAAATTTTTGTAAATGGTAAACTCTTGGTTCTTTGTTACCTTTTTCAAGGATTTTGATAGTTCTACTATCAGTGTATGTAACAACACCATCATCAACACAGACAACCGCTAAACCACTATCTCTAGCCACTTGATGTTCTAGACCAGTACCCACTAATGGAGCGTGTGGTTGTAAAAGTGGTAAGGCTTGACGTTGCATGTTACTACCCATAAGGGCACGCATGGTGTCGTCGTTTTCAAGGAATGGAATACTACCGGCAGCGATAGAAACAATTTGTTTAGGGCTAACGTCAACAAAGTCGACCTCTTCTTTTGGAGCCATGATGTTCTCGCCTTTATAACGGGCGACAACTTGGTCGTCTAAGATTTCGCCGTCAGGACCTAAATTAATGTTCGCTTCTGCGATGCATTTATCCCATTCTTCATCCGCGGATAAATAGACAGAATCCTTCGCATCGTTTAAAACGCGGCAGGTTTTCTTGTCGACTTTACGATATGGAGTCTCAATAAATCCATATTTATTTATTTTCGCGTATGAAGCGAGGTTGTTAATCAAACCGATGTTTTGACCTTCAGGAGTTTCGATAGGACAGATTCTGCCATAGTGAGAGACGTGAACGTCACGAACTTCTGTAGAAGCTCTGTCACGTGTTAAACCACCAGGACCTAATGCTGATAATCTTCTCTTGTTGGTTAATTCCGCTAATGGGTTAGTTTGATCCATGAATTGGGATAATTGTGAAGAGGCAAAGAATTCACGGATTGAAGCAGTCAATGGACGTGGGTTGATCAATGCTTTTGGCTTCACATTACCAAGATCGGAGATGGACATCTTTTGTTGGACAGTTTTGACCATCTTCGCTAAACCGATACGGAATTGGTTTTGGATTAACTCACCGACACAACGGATACGTCTATTACCTAAATGGTCGATATCATCGGTGTCACCGAATCCATCCATAATATTTAAGAAATAGGAGAATCCTGCAAGGATGTCACTAATAGTGACAGTTTGTGCGGTGCTATTTAAGTCTGTACCAATGATGTGGCAGACTTTCTTATCTTTTTCGCTCTTATAAACTTTGACTAAGTTCACTAGATTGTGATTATCAAGTCTTTCATTGATGTGAAGTTTTAATAAATGAGCGCCTTTTTCAAAGAAGTCTTCATTCTTTAAGTCTTCGACATCTTTCGCTGTTAAGGTGTAACCTTTCTTGAATCTTAATTCGCCGTCGGCGGAGATTAAATTTTCCGCTAAGGTTCTGCCTGGTAAGCGGTTATAGACTGATAATTTCTTAATATATTTATAACGGCCCGCTCTGCCTAAGTCGTTACGTTTGGCATCAAAGAATTTTTGAACGAGGAAGTTCGCTGTACCTTCTTCGGTAACAGGTTCTCCTGGTTTCATCTTCTTGAAGATGTCCACTAACGCGCCTTTGGCGGATTTGACCTTTAAATCATCATCTTTAGAGAGCGTTAATTCTAGCGCTTCGTTTTTACCAAATAGTGAAATAATATCTTCATCATTTTCAATTCCTAAAGCACGTAAAAGAATGGTTGCGTGCATCTTTCTTTGACGATCGATACGGACTGATAAGATGTCTTTATTATCACTTTCGAATTGTAACCATGTTCCTCTTCCAGGAATGAGGTCGCATTCGTATAAGTATTTTCCGGCTTTCATCTCTTTGGAGAGATAGGCACCTGGGGAACGGACTAATTGAGAAACGATAACTCTTTCCGCACCATTGACGATGAATGTACCACTAGAGGTCATTAATGGGAAATCACCCATATACACTTCTGATTCTTGAATTTCACCGCTCTCTTTATGAGTTAAACGGACGGTGACATAGATTGGAACACAGTAAGTGAGGTCTTGGGCTTTGCATTCTAAATATGAATGCTCAGGTTCACCAAAACGGACTGAGACATAGTCGATAGATAAAGTTTCCGTGTAATTGAGAATTGGGAAAGCTTCTCTAAATACTTCATCGAGGCCTTTTTCTTTGAACTCTTCGTAGGACTTAGTTTGAATTTCCACAAGGTTTGGTAATGGAAGATCACCAGAGACGTGGGAATAGTCATAACGTCCATTGTTGAGTTGTTTCAAATCTTTGATGTTTCTAATCATTGAAATGGCTCCTTAAATCTATTATTTATTTGCTCATTTTCTTCGCTTGAAATATGTAATAACCCTTATCTCTTTCCAAAAGAGAGATGTTACCAAATATATTTTCAATATATTTAGAGGCACTAGGAGCGCCTTGATTCTTACGTATCACAATGAATAATGAGCCGCCATCAATTAGATGTGTGTAGGCTCCTTCATACATGGAGTAGGTAACAATCTTACCGGCTCGTATGGGAGGATTCACAACTATTGAATCGTATTTGCCTTCGATATTGTTATAGACATCACTTTGAAGGACAGTGACTCTTTGGCTTAATCCAAGTAATTCAGCGTTCTTCTCGCATAACGCAAGAGCGCGCGTATTAATATCAGCGAGATCCACTCTCGCTTCTGGGCTGGTCATAGCGATAGTTAAGCCGATAGGGCCATAACCACAACCTAAATCAAGTATCTTTCCAGACAGACGGAGGGGAACAATAACCTTTAAAAAGGCCAGACTCCCCTCATCGATCTTGTTCTTGGAAAATACACCATTATCGCTTACTAAAGTAATGGTTCTACCATCAATGAAATATTCGATTGTTCTCTCCTTTGACGCTAGAGAGGGATCTAAATCAAAATAATGGGTCATAGCTTAGTAATAATGGATTTAAATTAAAGTTAAATTATTTAACTTCGACTTCTGCACCAGCGGCTTCAAGAGCTTTCTTGTGTTCTTCAGCTTCGACTGGGGAGATGTGTTCTTTGACTGCGCATGGAGCGGCGTCAACGAGTTTCTTGGCATCCATTAAGCCTAAACCAGTGATAGCTTGGATAGCTTTGATGACTGGGACTTTGGACATACCAGCGCT
>CAJOPR010000037.1 GCA_905236395.1 uncultured Bacilli bacterium | reverse complement strand
ATGGAATGAGGAAGAGGATTAAATAGTGATTTGAAGTCCATGCTTTCACCTGGAATACAAGTCATAATTTGGCCTTTATAATCCTCCACTCCCGCAATGACAAATGGTGTTCTAGTTTTTAAACAAACATCATTGATCAAGAACTTAGTTTCAAAGTTATCTGTGCAGTCTAAAACGATATCGTATTTTTTAATAATTCTTCTCGCATTTTTCTCATCTAATTTATATGGATATACTTTGATATCTAAATCAGGATTTTTCTTTCTTAAAATCTTCTTCGCGGTTAAAGCTTTGCTTTTACCGATATCCTTATAATCATATAGATATTGTCTTGGTAGATTGGATAAAGAAATGTTATCAAAATCCACGATTCCGATATGTCCAATTCCTAGCGTGGCAAGGGATAATAATGCAGAGTTTCCTAAGCCTCCCGCACCCACTACTAAAACAGAGGAATTTAATAACTTAATTTGTCCCTCTTCTTTAATGTCTTCTAGTCCAATTGTGGCGCTATATCTTTCTAATTGTTCTTCACTTAGTTTTGGCATATTATCCACCACCACGGACATAGATTAAATCCACACGATCACCATCGTTAAGATATGTCTCATCAAACTTATCTCTTTTGTAAAAGATATCGTTTACTGCGACGATTAACCAAGGCACTGGTTCAACATCTTTACATCTTAAAAGATCACCAATCGAAAACTTATCGGGATATTCATTAGAAGTGACATAATCCACGGTTAATTTCATATCTCAATTATAAATGTATTTTATTCATACTAAAAGGGCTCAAAACTGAGCCCCTAATAGTAAGTATTAATTAATATAATCCTTATTTAGAATATTTCTTCTTTTTGAGAAGGAACATCACTAACGCTGCACTAGCAACGATTGTGGTAACAGACACTAATGTGACGATTAGTGCAACGTTGTTTGTGTTAATTGAATTACCAACTCTATTAGAAGGTACGGTGCCTTCCCAAATGAAGTCTGTAAATTCATCAGTACCATATTTGGTAACAACGCGGTTGTATTTAGCAACCATCTTGTGGAGGTCATCAGATTCGGAGCCACCATTGAAGCCAACGGCTTTAATGACTGCTTTTTCAACACCACCGAGTGCGTTCCAAGCTGTTTCCATATTACTCCATGCAGTGTGCAATTGCGTAATGTTTGCAGCATCAGTTTGAACTGCTGTACAAGCTGTGCCAACAGCGCTTAAGAAGTTGGCGACAAATGTGTCAACGCCAGTACCAGAAACATTGAAATACAAGGTTGGAATATCGCTTTCCATCTTTACATAAACAACATATGTACCAGGTTTAATGAATTCAATGTTGCCATTGCTTGAATCTTCAGAATGATGAATCCTTACAAATTCAGAAACATCTTTTGTTGAATCAACGCCAAGAGCGCAGTTGCTAACCCAATAATCTGAGTCAACGATGTATGGTTTAACAGAAACTGGATTTGTTTCATCTGCTGGAGATGGGATTGTAGCAACGATTTCATAAGCATTTTGAGGATCAGAAACTTCGCCTGTGCCTCTCATTCTAATCGCGCTTGAAATATCCCAAGCTGTACCAGTACCAGCCGCAAACACTGAGTCTCCCATTAAGTAGCAACCGGATTTTTCAAATCTGTAATAGACATCCATGTCTGCATTAACAACGCCGGTAAAGGCATTATTCATCTCTTCATCAGTATAAGCACCGGTGATACGAACGAAACCAGGAATGCTTGGGTCAGCCAAGACAACACTATTTCCTTCTTCAACTTGTTGAGTACCCGCAGATACTTTTTCAATGAATGTTCTACCTTCGTATTTTAATGCATAAGCTGTGACGGTATGTCTGTTAATATGTTGACTGATGAAGAATGCACCGTCTTTGACGTAAAAGTCATAAGAACCGGCGGTTGTGAATTTAAAATTACCAGGAGCAGAAACATCTGAAGTTGTTCCAAAATCATCATAATGGAGTGTAGCTGCTTGGTCAGTAATATTCACCCAGCCAATACTATTGAAGTAAGAGTGGACTTTAACTTCTTCACCCGCAATAACAGTTTGATTTTCAAGAATGGCAATATTGCCCTTATCATCTAAAGCAGCACCACCATTGTAATCAAATTGTGGAGGATTGTCTGTGAAATTCCAGCCAATCTCGCTGCTCTGTAAGTAGTAGCCTTCTTCATCTGGTAATTCAGATTCCCATGCCACTTTGTATTTGCCGTTATCTGTATCATCTAAAACAACGACAACATCATCATAAACATAGTTTGTTGGAGCTTTTGCATCTACCGTTTGCAAACGATCTGTAGCATCATCAGCAGCTTCAGAAACGATAACAAACTTTGAATTTTCATAAAGGCTGAAGAATCCACCAGTATAAGTAGTGAATAAATATTCGCCAGGCCATGCCGCATTAGAATGACCGTGTTCGTTAAATTCATAAAGGTACACTTTTCTAGATCCATCACCATAAAATGCTGAAGCTTTAATGGTATCGCTTGAACTAAAAACATAGCCATGAGATGCATCGTCTAAAATTCTTCCGTAAAGTTCATCAGTGGTAGATGTGATGCCATCAACTTTTCCAGTGTAATCGGGGTTCGTATACCAGCCATCAAATTTTTTGCCATAGTCATAATCTGGTGTGTATGGCAACTGTCCTTCGCAAATACCTTCTGTAGCGCGTTTGACACCACCAACATAAACATCAACATTCTTTGGACTGAATGAAACCCAGTTGGTGCCAACTTCGGCGTCGTAAACCCAAAGCTTGTTGTTGAAGACACCGGCACTATTCCATGTTGAGAAGACTTCATCTTGTTCTTTCCAATCCGAGCCATCATAAATCTGGAATTGAATAATCGCTGCGCCATCATATGGAGCAGTAAAATTTCCAGAATAAACTGGCATCTTATTGTAATAGCTATTTGCAAAAGTCATATTGCTCTGAGACCAATTGTCTGAATCGCCTTGCAACTTAGCGTTTACTTTAAGTGTTTTACCATCCATTTTCGAGGAGCTGATAGCGCAATATACGGTTACCGCAGTTTCTGCTTTCACTTGTTCGACTTTTTTAACTCCAGTAAAGGCAGCGGCAACGCCTAAGCCCATAGCTAAAGAAAGTCCCAAAGTTAAGAAAACATGTTTTGCTTTCATATATGTTTTTCTCCTTTGTGCGCTTCGATAAGAATGCGCAACTTTATTTATGAAAATATTATAGAATTGTATGTGTGCGTTTTACAATAACGCGTGTTATTTCCTTAAGGAAAGAAAAACGAGAAGCAGTGCCTCTCGTCTTTTTAGTTTTATTGAATTCTTCCTTTATTCTTTCCCTTGGAAGCATGTACTAATACTGATCTACCAGTGGATTCCGCTTTTTCTTTTGTCCAAGCTTCAGCTTCCGCTTTGGTGTCGAATAATTTAATGACTTTATCACTACCGGTAATGAAGACTTGCCATTTACCATCTTCAGCACGTTTGCTTAAGTGATATGCAGCTGTATCGCTAACCTTCTTTGCAGGAGCGGGTTCTTTTTTCTCTTCTGCTTTCTTAGCAGGAGCGGCCTTCTTTGCGGGTTCCTCTTTTTTCTCTTCTTTTGGAGCGGATGGCTTCTTTTCTTCCTTAGCCTTTTCTTCTTTCTTAGCTGGGGCTTTTTCCTCCGCTTTTGGGGCAGGTTTTTCTTCCTTAGCTACAGGAGCAGGTTTCTCTTCAGCCTTTGGCTCTTCTTTAGATTCAATGGCTTTTGGTTCTTCTTTCGCTTCCACTACTTCTGGTTCTAATTGGTTGTTATACCAGATACAGACATTGTTTGCTGTCTTTAATAGTTTAGACATAGCGATAAGTGGACAGACAAGTGTCCACACTAATACTGTGTTAAACACAAAGAATAAGGCTACACTACCCTTCTTTTCTACACCTGTCTTTTCAGCGTATAAGTATGTTCTGATAGGTGCTTTGATTTCCCAGATGAATAATGGGATACCTAAAGTGATGATAGAAAGCATCATACATCCGAAGTAATGCATTAACTTTCTGCCTTTGATGTCTAGTTTTTCTTTGACTCTGTTTAAGTCTTTGCCTAGACGCACCATAACGACGATATCGTAGATGCCTAATGTAATAAGACCAAGCCAAAAATATTTAGCTAAGCTTCTATTCGTCGCACATTTTTGCATATGTGTTCCTCCGTTTATTTGATTTAATGATACAACATTTATGAAAAAAGATTTAGATAAATACTAGTTCAATTTAATTGAAAGAGACACACGTATATCGGTATAATATATCCGATTAACGAGGTATATAAATCATGGCAAAAGTAATGACAATTAATTCTGGTTCATCTTCTCTTAAATTCAAACTCTATGAGATGCCAGAAGAAAAAGTTTTGGCTGCCGGTAACTGCGAAAGAATCGGTTTAGCGGATGGTATTTTCACCATCAAATATGGAGATAAGAAAGATCAAACATTCCCTACATTTAAAAATCACGAAGACGCTGCTAAAACAGTAGTTAACGCTTTTATTGAAAAAGGTATCATTAAATCCTTTGATGAAATTAAAGCAGCGGGACATAGAATCGTTCAAGGTGGTAAATACTTCTCACATAGTGAGATGTTCAATGAAGACACCGAAGAAAAGATTCGTTCTTTAATCCCTCTCGCACCACTACATAACGCCGCTCACTTAACATGTTTTAAGGCATTTAAAGAAGTTCTTCCAAACTGTCCAATGATCGCTGTCTTTGATACAGCTTTCCATCAAACAATGGAAGAAGAAGACTATACCTTTGCTATTCCTTACGAATTAACTGAAAAATACGATATTAGAAGATACGGTGCTCATGGTACATCTCATAAGTACTTATCTCAAGAAGCTCTCAAATACTTAGAGGGCATCAAACATCCAAGAATTATCTCTTGTCATATCGGTTCCGGTGCTTCTATCACCGCGATTAGAGATGGTAAGTGTGTTGCCACCTCAATGGGCTTAACACCTTTAGGTGGAATTATGATGGGAACTAGAACTGGTGATATGGATCCAAGTGTTTTCAACTATGTTGTGCAAGTCACTGGCAAGTCCGCGGAAGAAGTCTATCAGATGTTCAATAAGAAATCTGGTTTCTTAGGTGTTGGTGGTTCTTCCGATAGCAGAGACATTCTAGCCGCTGCTGAAAAGGGTGATAAGAAATGCATCTTAGCCAACAAGATCTTTAACAGACGTATCGCTGACTTTATCGGTCAATATTATGTTCGTTTAGGTGGATGCGACTTAATCATCTTCTCCGCAGGTATCGGCGAAAATGAACCAAGAACAAGAAGAGATGTCTGCAGATTAATCGGTGAATCTCTCGGTGTGAAGATCGATGAAGAATTAAACTACACAATTCACGGAAAAGAATGCTTATTATCCACACCTGACAGCAAGATTAAAGTTGTGGTCATCCCAACCGATGAAGAGGTCATGATTGTCAGAGATGCCTACGAAATGTGTATCAAATAATTAAGGAGAAATATATGAAGAAAGTTGATCCTATTATCAAAGAATTCTCCAAACCATATATGAAAGATATTCGTCGTATTATCGCGGCGATTAAAAGATATGATCGTATATGTATCTTCCGTCACTTAATGCCAGACTATGACGCATTAGGTTCACAGATGGGTTTATATACTTGGATTAAAGATAACTTCCCAGAAAAAGAAGTTCATGTTGTCGGTGATAACCACGTCACATTCACTCCAAGATTATTCCCTAAGATGGAAGAATTACCAGAGTCTTGGTTCAAAGAACCATTCTTAGCCTTTATCTTAGATGTCGGCAACGAATCAAGAATTGCAGATCCAAGATTCAAAAAAGCTAAATTCAAAATTAAGATAGACCATCACCCAGATGTCGAACATTGGGGTAATATCTCTATCGTTAATACTAGCGCTGCTGCTGCGAGTGAAAACATTGTCTCAGCATTATTGAACTTAAAGGGTGACTATGTTTTAAGCAAAGACGCCGCTAGCTATTTCTATATTGCTTTAGTCGGCGATTCTGGAAGATTCCAATACAGTAGCACCACCGCTCACACATTCGCTGTCGCAGGTGAATTAATTAAAGCGGGTATTGAGTTATCCAAGATCTATCAAAACATGTACATGAAGAAGATTGATGATCTTAAAGTTACTGCTTACATTTTAAACCACTTCTCAGTGTCAGAACACGGTGTCGCTTACTATGTCTTAGATAGCAAGATTCAACGTGAACTTAACATCACCACAGAACGTGGTAAAGAGAATGTCAACCTCTTCTCTAACATTGAAGGAATCAATGCTTGGTGTTCAATCACTCAAGATGAT
Organism: uncultured Bacilli bacterium; assembly: GCA_905236395.1. GTDB lineage: Bacteria > Bacillota_I > Bacilli_A > RFN20 > CAG-826 > RUG13091. The sequence goes on along the minus strand of CAJOPR010000037.1, from coordinate 9,921 downwards.
AATCCAAAAGAACCATGTTGGAGAATCTCCATTAGAAGTAAAGAGAAAGCCATCAACGGTGTGGCCACTCAATTCGGTGGAGGCGGACACACACAGGCATCTGGTGCGAAGATTGACACAATCGATCAACTACCAGAGTTTATCGCTGCGTTAGACGCGCTATTCTAAAAGAAAGACTTAACAAAATGTATCCAAATTGGGTACATTTTTCTTTTACTTTGAAATATAATAATTCTAGTTATGAAATTCGCACCTTTACATATTGTAAGTGGTTACTCTTTTTTACAAAGTGGATTAACGATAGAAAAGATTGTTAGAGGCATTAAATCTAACGATTATTTCGGATGCGCTTTGAGTGATATAGAAGTGATGTATGGACTTCCACCACTAGCCGCTGAAATGGAGAAGCTTAAAAAACCATTCCTATTTGGTGAACAATTCTCTATCGATGGAGATACATTATGTCTCTATGTCATAAATGAAGATGGATATCATAACTTGATGGATTTAAACGTCATCACTCAAAAAGATGTTTTAACGCTTGATATATTAAAGGAACACTCATCTGGACTAGTTGCTATCTTAGAGACCTCCAGAGGCTCTTTTAAAGAGAAATTCGTGGAGAATTATGATTCATCCTTTAATAAATATCTACTAGATATATCAAAGATATATGGAAATAACTTTTATCTCGGAATTGAAGTCACTTCTAAAGAACATGTGAAGTACGCGAATAGAATCAGAAAATTCGCTGATGAGTTTGCTTATCAATGTGTGGCTTTCCCTCGTATTAGATATGAAAAGAAAGACGACGCTATCACTATCTTAATGGTGGAAGCCATCGCAAACGATGAAAAGATCAACCAAAAGAAAGCGATTGGTCAAGAATACTTCATGAAGGAAGAAGACTATCAAAAAATCTATTCCTCCAAAGAGATAGCAAACACCATTAATATCATTAAGAAATCCACCTTTGACTTTAACAAGAAAAGAGGAGAATTACTCCACTATCCAGTTGATGACGCTAAAGCGACATTAAGAGAGATGTGTGAATCCTCATTAAAGGCAAAAGGTTTAACTGACGATAAATTTAAAGAGAGATTAGAACATGAATTAGATGTTATCTTCTCCATGGGATACGCTGATTATTTTTTAATCGTTCAAGACTATGTAAACTACGCTAAAACTCATGACATTTTAGTGGGTCCTGGCAGAGGTTCTGCGGCTGGTTCTTTAGTGTCATTCCTTTTAGGAATTACAGAAGTTAATCCTTTGGATTACAATTTACAATTTGAAAGATTTTTAAACCCATATCGTAAGACAATGCCAGATATTGACGTTGACTTCATGGATACAAAACGTGATGCGATGGTCCAATACATGCGCGAGAAATACGGTGGTAACCGTGTCGGTAGCATTGTTACCTTCCAAACCATTGGCGCTAAACAATCATTAAGAGATGTCGGAAGAATTTATAACTATCCCGCTCATCACATTGATTTGTTATCCAAGAGATTAACCGGAAAGAATCTAACTCTAAGAGAATCCTATAAATCTCTTCCTGATTTCAAATCTCTTGTCGACAGCGATCCATATTTCTTAGAAATAGTCTCTTTAGCCAGTAAGATTGAAGGACTCCCAAGACAAAGTGGCTTACACGCTGCTGGTATCGTTTTAGACGAAAGACCATTAGAGAAATCTATTCCAGTTACCATCTTGATGGATGATAACTACGTTACTCAATATGAAATGGGCTATTTAGAAGCTCAGGGATTATTAAAGATGGACTTCCTATCTTTAAGCAACCTGACAATCATTTATGATTGTGTAAAGCTCATTAATGAAAGACATCCAGAGGCTAAACTCAATCCATACACTATTCCATACGATGAAAAAGAAATATTCGATCTTATCGCTAAAGGAAAGACATTGGGTCTATTCCAAATTGAAACTGATGCGATGAGAAAGAGTATTAAGACATTAAAACCAAAATGTTTCTTAGATGTCGTTATTCTTTTGATGCTTGGCAGACCTGGACCAATGGCCCATATTCCAAGCTATCAAAGAAGAAGAGATGGCTTAGAAAAGTATTCCTTCGCTAGCGAAGATATTAATGAAGCGTTACAAGAGACATATGACATTATCGTCTATCAGGAACAAATCAACACTGTCGCTATGAAGATGGCGGGCTTCTCTCTCGCGGAAGCAGATATGTTTAGACGTGGTGTCTCTAAGAAAGATAAGGACACATTAATTAAATCCAGAAATCAATTCATTGAAGGATCCATTAAAAATGGATACACCAAAGAATATGCAGAAAAGAGATTTAAAGATATCTTAGAATTCGCGGGATATGGTTTTAATAAATCTCACTCAGTTGTTTATTCCATCATTACCTGCAGAATGGGATGGTTAAAGGTCCACTACCCATTAGTATTCTATTCTTCTCTTTTAGGCAGCGCTGCGGCGACAAGTGATAGCAAATTTAATGAATATATTTCCGAGATGAATTCCATGGGAATTAAGATGCTCCCACCATCAGTAAATCACTCCACTGACGCTTTCGCTATCAGAGATAACGCGTTGGTGTTCCCGCTTAATGCTATCAGAGATGTGAATATCACATTAACGCAAAACATCGTTAATGAAAGAAATGAAAATGGTCCATATAAGGATTTATTTGATTTTGCTTTAAGAATGTTTAATTACAAGATAAATGAAAATCAAATGAACGCCTTAATCTCTTCTGGTGCTTTTGATGAATTCTATCCATCAAGAGAAAGTATGAGATATTCCGTGAAAGCCGCACTTCAATATGCGGAGCTTAATCATAATGAAGATGGACAAATGACTATTGGTATTGAAGCATTCCCTGCTCCTGCTATTAGAAAGTTTGAAGATGATCCAATTGAGAACCTCAATAAAGAATATGAAGTATTGGGCGTCATGCTTTCATCTAGCCCACTTTCATACAAGAAAGAACTCTTAGAGAAGAAGGGTGTCATTTCCATTAATGATGCAAAAGAAATGGATTCCGCATTAGTAGCGGGAATCATTAAATCAATGAAAGTAATTAACACTAAGAAAGGCACACCAATGGCCTTTATCAGATTATTTGATGAATCTGGTGATATAGAATTAACAGTGTTCTCTAAGCTATACGGAGAGAAGATTTCTCTTTTAGAGAAAAATAGTATGATTACCGTTAAAGTTAAACGTGATGAAGCTAAAGGTGAAATCACCTATATAGCAGATGAAATAGAGAAATTGGAAGAAGGAGAATAGATATGCCAAGAATAGTTATTATCGATGGAAACTCTCTCTTATTTAGGGCGTATTACGCAACCGCGTATCCAGGCGTAGATATTATGCGCAGCCAAGATGGTACACCCACAAACGCTATCTTTGCTTTTTCCAATATGATGAACAAAATCATTGCTGATTTAAAAGAGGGCGAATGCTTATTCGTCGCCTTTGATGCTGGGAAGCATAACTTTAGACACGATCAATTAGAAACATACAAAGCTAATAGAAAACCCGCTCCTGAGGATTTAGTAAAGCAATTCCCTATTGTTAGAGAATTCTTAACAGCATTAGGTGTATATCAATTTGAAGAGATTGGCTTTGAGGGTGACGATATAGCCGGTACAGTAGCCAAATTAGCAGAAAAAGAAGGCTATGATGTTAACTTATACACATCTGATAGGGACTTCTTACAACTAGTCACTGATAAAGTACATATCAACATCATTAAGAAGGGTTTATCTGACGTTGTTGAAATGACACCAGAAAGAGTCCAAGAAGCCTATGGATTTGCCCCAAGACAAATCATTGATTATAAAGGTTTAAGAGGCGACTCTAGTGATAACCTACCAGGTATTCCAGGCATTGGTGAAGTCACCGCAGTTAAACTGATTCAAGAATACGATAATTTCGATAATATAGTTGCTCACGTTGATGATATTAAAGGTAAAGTTGGTCAAATGATCAAAGAACACCAAGATATTGGTAGAATTTCTCGTGATTTAGCGATCATTAAAACCAACATTGAATTACCATTTGATGTCCCTGATACAGCATATAAAGGATATGACTTCCAAACCATCAATGAATTCTGTCAAAGATATGGTTTAAAACAATTCATTAACAAGGTCCAACCAAAATGGAAAAAGAAAGAATTGAACGCCGTTAAGGTGGAAGTTAAGACTGTTGAATCATTTAAAGATATTAATGTCGGAAAAGATATCGGTATTGCGCTTGACTACATTGATGAAAACTACACGTTAGGTGAGTTATATGGTCTCGCAATTTCCTATGGTGAGAACAATTTATACATCAGCATTGAGAACGCTAAAAACGATGAATCACTAAAAGCAATACTCAAAGATCCAAGTATCAAGAAATATTGTTATGACTACAAAGCAATTAAGGTTGCATTAGCCAAGAATGGCTTTGAGATAAATGGCTGTTATTTTGATTTATTAGTGTCATCTTATCTCGTTGACTCTTCCCTCAAAAATAACCTTGAGATTGTCATGAATATCTTTGGAATTGACTTCTCAGAGGATGAAGAAGAAATGTCATTATTTTTTGCAGAACAGCCGCAAAAAACTGCAAAAGTAGCATATTTTACCAGAAATCTTAAAGAAAAGGTCTATGAAGAACTCGGCAAGATTAATGCCGTTAAATTATACGAAGCATTAGAGGTTCCACTCATCGATACACTAGCGGATATGGAGATTGAAGGATTCCCACTAGACGCCAGTAAACTTGATGAATTTGGTGACATCTATAAAAAGAATTTAGATGTATTAGCTAAAGAGATTTACGATATGGCAGGAGAAGAGTTTAATCTTGCTTCTCCAAAACAGATTAGCGATGTTTTATTTAACAAGATGGGTTTATCGGGAAACCGTAAAGGTTCCACTTCTGTCGATAACTTAAAAGAAATCGCCGATGAACACCCAATCGTCAACAAGATATTAGAGTATCGTAAGTACTTTAAGCTTGTTTCTACATATGTTGAAGGCCTCAAAGCCCACATCCATGAAGATGGTAAGATTCACGCTAAGTTTAACCAAGCTCTTACCACTACCGGAAGACTATCTTCTAGCGAGCCAAATTTGCAAAATATTTCCGTAAGAGATGAGGAAGGTAAACTCATTAGAAAAGCATTCTATTATAAAGAAGATGATGTTGAGATTCTTTCTCTAGATTATTCTCAGATTGAATTACGCGTTTTATCGTCATTATCTGGCTGTAAAGCACTCCAAGATATCTTTAAATCAGGTGAGGATATTCACGCCGCTACCGCCAAGAAAATATTTAACCTAGATGGTGAACCAACTTCCTTGCAAAGAAGAAAAGCCAAAACAGTGAATTTTGGAGTTGTTTATGGTATCTCCGATTGGGGTTTAGCGGAGCAATTAGAAATCTCTCCAAAAGAAGCGAGAGGAATTATTACCAGTTTCTATCAATCATTCCCTGAAGTTGGCACATTCTTCCAACAAATTGTCGCTGATGCTACAAAGAATGGATATGTCTCCACACTATTAGGTAGAAGAAGATACTTAAGAGAGATTCATGATAGCAATTATCAAGTGAGAGAATTTGCTAAACGTGCTGCCATGAATGCGCCTATTCAAGGCACAGCTGCTGATTTAATTAAATTAGCCATGATCAGTGTGGCGAAAGCGCTTAAAGAAGGTGGATATAAATCCAAGATGGTTTTACAGATCCACGACGAATTAATTATTAAAGTCTATAAAGACGAAAAGGATGAAATCTATAAGCTAGTGAAATCCACTATGGAAAACGCTATGCATTTAGATGTCCCACTAGAGGTTGATGGAGGATTTGGCAAAACTTGGTATGATGCCAAATAATAACTATGCCTGAATTACCAGAAGTTGAAACAGTTAAAAGCGTACTCGAAAAAGTCGTTAATGGTCATTCTATTACTAAGATAGATGTTTTAAGAAGCTCCTCTATTCACGGTGATATCAATGAATTTGTTAAATCACTTGAAGGCGAGAAGTATTTATCAATGTCTAGAATTGGTAAATTCTTAATTTTTCATATGTCTAATGACAAAGTCATTATCTCCCATTTAAGAATGGAAGGTAAATACTATGAGTTATTAGAGAATGAACCCAACACCAAGTATGCTCGTGTAGTCATTCATTTAGATAACGGACACAAAGTTTGCTATGACGATTCACGTTGTTTCGGTTATATGAAACTCAGTGATGAATCTTCTTATAAGAAAGATAAAGAGATTGCTAAACTCGGTCCTGAACCATGGGATGCTGACGCAAAAGTCATTACGAAACAAGTGAAGAGAAGTTCTTTACCAATTAAAAGTGCACTACTCTCCCAAGAATTAATGACTGGTTTAGGTAATATCTACGTTGATGAAACTTTGTTTGCAAGTAAGATTCATCCATTAACTCCCGCAAATACATTAAGCGAAAAAGAATGGTCCACTATTATTAAGGAAGCTTCTCGTATTTTAAAGGAAGCTATCGTTTCTGGTGGATCCACAATTAAGAGTTATCACCCAGGCAAAGATATAGATGGCAATTTCCAATCCAAATTATTGGTCTATGGTCGTAAAGGTGAAGAATGCCCAGAATGTGGCGCGCCACTTCGTTTCATCAAAGTGGGTGGTAGAGGCACAACCTATTGCCCAAATTGCCAACCAGTGAAAAAGAACTCACTAAAAGTGGCTATCTTTGGAAAGATATCCTCTGGTAAATCTACAGTTCTTGAATTATTCAAAGAGGCTGGATTATCAACTTTATCATCTGACGCAGTAGTCAGTGAACTATATCAAAGAAAAGAAGTTATTGATAAAATCAATAAAACTTTTGATTTGCCTAAATCTGAATCAATAAATAGAGATCTCTTAAGAGAACATCTCTCTAAGAATCCTAAAGATATCAAAAAGATTAATAACATTGTTCATCCACTTGTGAAGAAAGAAGCGGAAGTTTTCTTTAAGAAACACAACAAAGGAATTGTTGTTATGGAAGTTCCACTTCTATATGAAAGCAAGATGGATAAGATGTTTGACATTATCATCGGTGTGGAAGCACCAGTCTCTAAACAAAAACAATTATTGAAAGATAGAGAGGGAAGCAAAGCTTCACAACTAGAAGAAATCAATAAAACCTCTCTATACGAATTAAATAAAAAGAAGGCCGACTACATCATCAATAATGACGGAGATCTTCCTTCCTTAAAAACTAAAGTTAATAAATTAATTAGTAAATTGAAATGTCACCTAAATTAATTTCTTCCTTACACATGGATTGAATTAATCTGGCAATTTGTTTCGCGCGGATAGCGCCTGCTTTTGTGTTGCTATATAACGTCTCGACATCAGAGATTGTGAAATCGCTGGTGAAGATTGTTAATAAGCGTTTGCCTGCACGTGTAGAGAGAATTGGGAATAAAATCGCATCTCTGACAAAGTCAGTTTTGAATTCATTACCAAAATCATCTAAGACAAGAATTGGGACATTGCTATATAATTCAAGCTTTCTATCAAACTCTTCTTTTTTCTTACCATAGCCAAGGTCATTTAATTCTCTTAAACGAAGTGTGCTATTTAAGTAGCAAATTGGTCCACGGTCACGTCTTGCGGCATCCACCACTAATGCGGATGCAAAGAAAGAACGACCACTGTTTTTACTACCAGTTAAATAGATCCAGCTATTATCTTTGTTTTTAACAAAGTCATGATATTTTTCTAAAGCAATATCACGGCCAGCATTCCTATCAATATTACGGAGAGTGCTATCTAACCACTCTTCTTCAAAATCCATAGTGATAAATTGTTTCTTGAATGTCACTTGTTTTAAGAGTTCTTTACAAGGGACTAACTGACGGTCAATTTCACCATGTTCATAAACAATCTTTGTGCAGAGCAATGGATTGCTCTTTGCGCATTTCTTCACACCTGGGCATTTCTTGCAATAGTTGATATCGCTGACAAAATCAAAGATTTTAACGATGTTTTCATCAATCTTTTCGGCAGGTATTTTTAAATCGTTACAGTATTTCACTGCAGCGGGACAAGCCGCATAGGCTTTCTTCATATCTTCGAGAATATCGTTATCACTCTCGACTTTCATTTTTACTTTAAGCTTTTCCATTTTCGCCTCCATCATCGTCATCGATGTCATCTAATAATTCATCCCAGTTCAGTTTGGGTTTTGCTTTCTTTGGTTTTTCTTCCTTCACTTCCACGACTTTCTCGTCTTTCACTTCCATGACTGGTGCTTCTTTCTTTCTATTACTACGAGATACTTTCTTCAAGTAATTCATCGCATCGATAGTCGTTTCACATCCCTCTCTAGCAAGGGATCCACCAATCTTTTCACAAAGTGAACGACTAAGCACGTTATTATTTGTAGTTAATACGAAGTCCACAACTGCGTTAATAACGGGATTAGGAAGTCTAAACTTCTTAGATAAGTCATCCACTATCTTTAAGTCACTTGAAGCTGGCTGACTGCCATTTTGAAGGATTGTGAGGTATGTTTTAGGAGAACGTGTCTCCATTAAGTTAATCTTTCTTGCTAAGTCACTAGTGCCAGAGTTCGTATTCTTACTTCTATTTATACGTTTATTTAATAGATAGGAATAATCAGTTTGTTCTTGGAATAACTTTGTTAATTTCTCAAAGTCGACATGTTTTCCTTTAGAAGCATAAGCATCAAAGACACTAGCTACCGCACTGGCGGCTTCTTCTTCAGAGATGCCATTTAATGCGGATAATCTCTCAATTTCTTTCATGTCCTTCTTAGTGAAGGCATCTTCTTTGATTTGAGAAATTTGGGATAGTTGAGAGAAGAATAAGTCGTAATTGAATTCACTATTGATTTTTCCACTTCTTCTACCGATTGCATCGGTGCTACCCAAGGCTTTCATAAATGATGGATCATCGAAGTTTGGTTGATAGACATCAATGAAGGAAGAGGAAATATCTTTACCTTGTTCTTCTTCATTTGTAAAATGATAAATCATTTTAAATCTATTCGCGTCCACATCACCAACCGCTTTGATGAGCATACCGAATAATAAGGTATCATCAAAGAACTTATATGGTGTTTTTGGAGCAAAGATCTGATAGTGATAAATCTTCACATTATTCTTTTCTTCTAAATATGTTCTTAATAGACCGACACCTTCTAAACGTTTTCTGGCGGTAATAAAATCACCTGGTGCCATTTGGAGTCTGTTAAGTAATTGACCATGACTAATCACGCTAGTAACAGCTTGGTTTTTTACTTCAGCGACCAAAGTAAAATAGACCGCTAAAGAAGCGTAACCAATAATTGGTTGATATAAGTTTGCTAACGTCTCTTTATCGTAATCAGCGATGAGAGAGGCAAGCTTCACATCTAAGTAATCTTTTTCGCTTAAAATAACCATACTGTCCTAACTTGTAGCAACCATTATCCACTAGAAAAATACCCTTTTCAATATGAAAAAGAGGCCTAAAAAATGGGGATAACTTTATCCACATACACGTACACAACATTTATACCTTTGGTATAAATATGTAAGTTAAAACCCCTATTTTAGGCACTTTTTCCACATTGAATTTTGTGGATAACTCTCTTATTTATAAGAAAACACTAATAACAGGGGTTGAAAATGTAGTAAAGTATACGTGTATCATTCTTTTCTAGCATAGCTAAATCAGTAATGGTATAGGAATACATATTGAGGTTAGACAAATATGATTAAGAAAATTGCAGTACTTACCAGTGGCGGAGACGCCCCAGGAATGAACGCCTGTTTAAGAGCAGTTATTAGAGCCGGATTATATGCCGGTAAAGACATGTATGTCGTCTACGATGGCTTAAGAGGTTTAGTGGAAGGCCAAATCAAACAAGTTAATAAGGACTT
>CAJOPR010000036.1 GCA_905236395.1 uncultured Bacilli bacterium | reverse complement strand
TTGGCATCTATTAAAGATGAAGTCTCTTTGAGACTTGAGGAGAAATAATATGAAAGAATTTACTTGTATTATTTGCCCAAGAGGCTGCCGCTTAAAAGTCGATGACGATATGAATGTTACTGGTAACACATGCATCAGAGGCAAACAATATGCGATTAGCGAACTCACCAATCCAGTGAGAACAATCACTTCCTCAGTGAGAGTGAATAATAGGGAAGATTTACTAGTGTCTGTGAAGACTTCTGGTTCAATCCCAAAAGGTAAGATTTTTGAAGTCATGGAAGAGATTAATAAACTCTCAATAAGCGCACCAACAAGAATTGGTCAAATTGTCAAAAAAGACATTCTTGGTTTAGGTGTCGATATTGTCGTTACAAAAAATATTGATTAATTTTTTGAATAACTTATATAATTGATACAGGTCTAAGACATAGACATAATTTGTATGAACGATATTGTTAAGATTTTTGCTCTTGGCGGTTTAGATGAGAATGGCCGTGATTGCTATGTCGTTGAAATTAATGACGACATATTCGTTTTAGATTGCGGTACATCCATCCCTGATAAAACCATGCCTGGCGTTGACTATGTCGCTCCAAATCCTGATTACCTTATTAAAAATAAGGATCGTATTAAAGCCTACTTACTTTCTCATGGTCATGATGAGGCTGTTGGCGCTTTAAAATACTTCTATAAAAAGGCTCCCGCGCCAATCTATGGTTCCAAAGAAACATTAGGCTTGGTGAAAGCTAATGCCAACCTAGTTGGTATTGATATGTCTGATTGTGACTACCACATAGTGGAGCCATCATCTGTGTTTGAAGTTGCGGGTAGAGAAATCCGCTTTATACAGACATGTCATAATATTGCGTCTTCTTCTGCGATCGCTATTTATACAACACAAGGATATATCGTTTATACAGGCGATTTTATCGTTGACTTCGTTACCCAAAATACCGCTTATCATTTTGACTTAGCGGCGCTTGGTGAATTAAGAAGAAAAGAAAATATATTGGTTTTACTTTCTGAGTCAAAATGTGCCACAAAAAGAGGCTATTGTGCTCCTAAACACAGAACCACATTATTAATAGAAAAGAACTTTAAAGATTCTAATAGAAGAATCTTCTTTGCCTCATTCTGGCAGAATTCTTATTGTTTTGAAGAAATGTTTGAACTCTGCAAGAGATATGGCAAAAAAGTCTTCTGCTATAACGAATTTACGAGAAAAATTATTGATTTATCAGTTAAGATTTATCCAGCGTTGACTCATGGTGTGGAAATCGTTAACAAGGAAGATTTACTCCGTGTTCGTGAGAAAGATTTAGTGATTCTCATTTTGGGCAAGGAAGATGATTTATTTACTGAAATCGAGTTATTAGCAGCAGGCAAGAGTCCAGATAAGAGAATTGTTTTAACCGAGAACGATGTTTTCATCAATTCTTGTATCCCGATGCCGGTCATTGAGATGAAGTGCACAAGAAGTATGGATATGGTTTTCCGTACAGGTTGTGAAGTTAACTGGATTAAGAAAGACCAATTGGTTACAATGCACGCCCATGAAGATGACTTGAGATTTCTTTTGTCCGTCTTAAAACCAAAATATTATTTCCCGGTTAGAGGCAATTTTATTTCCTTGATGGCCAATGCCAAATTAGCGTTATCATTAAATCAAGGATTTAATCACAGCAATATTTTTGTAGTTGATAATGGTATGCAAATTGAGTTTGGTGGTGTCACTAGACCGCGCATTATTCCTAATGAAGCTAATGGCATAGTTATCGATCCTCTTTTGATTGATGGACAAGGCCTATCAAAAAATGGACCAAAAGTCGTCGCTGACCGTTTATCATTAGGACAAGATGGCGTTGTCGTCATTGCTGGTAGCGTTGATTTAGCCTCTAAGAAAGTGGTGGCGGGACCTGATTGTCAAATGAGAGGCTTTGTCTTCGTGAAAGAGGCTGAACCATTATTAAAATCTCTCTCATCAATTTACTTAGATGAAATTAATACTGCTTTCCTCTCTGGAGAGTTTGATAAAGTGAAAGTTTGCGAAGCAATCTCTGATAGATGCCTCAAATTTATCAAGAGAGAAAATGGTCGAGAACCGTACATCTTACCAATCATCGATATAATTGAATAAAGCACTCGAAAAGTGCTTTTTCTTTCAGTTTTGTTAGACATATATGCGAGCGTGCGTTTATAATATTTTTGTATGTCCGAGAAAAAAGCACGTAAGCCAGTTCAAAAGCGTTATTTCACCTTCTTCGGTGGCATCGCTTTTTGTTTATTCTCGGTAGTTTTAATCCTTAATGTTGGATATGTCGCTAGAGCGATTGCTTTTCCTTTTGCTTATTTATTTGGTTTAGGTAGCTACGTTATTTATATTCTCGTTTATGCTTATGGCTTGTTCCTCTTCTTTAAAGAGAAAGGTTTAAAGCTTAAACTTAATAACATTTTCTTTGGTGGTCTTATTATTTTCTTGTCGGTCTTAATGATTGCCACTTTAATAGTGACTAGAAATAGCGAACTTAATTTCTCTAACTTTGTTAGTTCTTATAACGATGTTGTTAATAAGATTCCTGATTCCACAAATCCAAAGGCTGTAGATGGCTTTAGCACCTATTGGAATGCGACATTTGTGAATGTCTTTGTTAATCCATTTGGTGGTGGATTTATTGGTTATTTCTTCGTGGGCCTTTGTAATTCTGGTCTTAAAACCACAGGTACATGGGTTATTTCCATCCTAGTGTTCTTATTAGGCGCCTTTGTGGTCTTCTTCCCATACATCAAAAAGATTATTGGTAAGCAAGGTCTTAAAAAAGAAAAAGCTCCTGTTCAGGATGGAGAAAGAACCATCGAATTCAAGAGCCAGACAAACGACGAAATCATCGCCTCTGCAAGTCGTGTGGATGATGTTAATGAAACTCCAACAGTCATCTCCGCTCAGCCAATGACTAAACCTGCAAACTTCAACGATAGAGTAGAAACTAGCAGCGCACCAATAAACAATATGCCTTATAACGTCAGTAGCAATTTTGCTCCTGCAGTTTTCTCTAAATATCAGATTAAGTCTCAACAAGTTGAGACACCAGTTCAAAGAGAACCAGAACATATCACTCCTCAACAAGCTTTATTAGAAGCCAATAAGCAGAGCACTGTTAATGAACAAATGCAACTCAACTTTGATGAGAAGCCGGTCATTAATGATGCTTTAGCAATGGCAAAACCAGAGTTTGTGGAGCCTGTTTCTGCCTCTGATCCAGTGGATATCAGACCAGTGGAACAAGCCCCAATTAAAAAGCCAATTAAATGGATTCCTCCATCCGCTGCTTTATTAGAGACAGTGGAAGTGCAAGGCGCCATCGATTTAAATAACCAAGTAGCAGAAGAAAGAGTGCTTGCTATTAACGAAGTCTTTGATGACTTTAAAGTTGGTGCAAAATGCGTTTCTTATGTCGTTGGTCCGGCTGTTACTAGATATAACATCGACTACGGTTCAAGCGTTTCCGTTAGAGCGGTGGAAAATCTCGTTAGAGATATCTCCATCCGTTTAGGTGGTGTTATCGCTAGATTCCAAGCCGTTGTTCAAGGTTCTAAATATTCAGGTCTAGAAATTCCTAACGCCAAGATTACAACTGTTCCATTCAAGGAAGTTTACGAATCATTACCAGATACTAAGAAACATCCATTGTATGTGGTCTTTGGTAAGAGTATTGATGGCAAATGTGAAGGTGCGGATTTTGATGAATTCCCACACATCTTAGTTGCTGGTACCACTGGTAGTGGTAAATCTATTTATAACCACTCCTTAGTGTGTACTTTAATCATGCGTAATTCTCCAGAAGATTTGAAACTCGTTTTAATCGATCCAAAGCAGGTTGAAATGAGCAAATATGAGAACTTACCACACTTATTATGTCCAATTATCCATGATGCGAATGTCGCTAAGTTAACACTTTCCAAGTTAGTGGATGAGATGAACCGTCGTTATGGCATTTTAAGAGAAACCGGTTGTTCCAACTTGAAACAATACAATGAAATTCTCGCTGAAGATCCTTCTTTAGAGAAATTGCCATATATTATGGTATTCGTTGATGAATACGCTGATTTAGTCGATAACTGCAAAGATATTGCTCAACCAATCGTCTCTCTTGCTCAAAAAGCCAGAGCGGCTGGTATTCATATGCTCATCTCCACACAGAGACCATCCACAAATATCATTACCGGTACCATCAAAGGTAACTTGCCAACCCGTGTTGCCTTGAAGGTGGCTTCTACAGTTGACTCTGTCACTATCTTAAGTGAAGGTGGCGCCGAGAAACTTATGGGTAAGGGTGATATGCTTGTTCAGACACCTCTTATCGGTCAAGGTACTTTAGTACGTTTACAAGGATGCTTTATCCAAAATAAAGAAATCCTACATATCGTTGGTTACTTAAAAGAACACTACGACGTGAACTATGATCCAAACTTCTGCAATTTAGAAGAAGCTGCTGCTCAAGCCGCTGCGGAAGTTGTGGGTTCTCCAGAGTTCCAATCTGCACAAGATGCTTCTGAAGAAGCAAAATATCAATCAGTCAAAGAATGGGTCATGGCCAATGAGTACATGTCCATGTCTCGTATTCAAAGAGAATGTTCTGTCGGTTTCAATAGAGCGGGCAAGTTCTTTAAACGTCTCCAAAACGAAGGAATTGTCTCTGAAGAAGTGGAAGGCAATAAAGGCTGTCCGGTCCTCATTCATGACAAATTCTACGAGGGAAGTGTCGACACTGATATTCCAGTGAGCACTGATCAAAGCGAATAATTATGAAAAATACCTATTTTCAAGCGAATCTAGTCACTAATAACCGTATTAACGTCTTGTTATTCACAAGTGCGAATTTACCGACAAATCCGAAGTTCTTTCTAGAAAGAGATAACGAACCTCAAATTAGATTAAATATCCATAGACATATTTCTAGTAACGCCGTTTCTATTTTTGAGCTCGATTTAGATAAACCGTTTGAATATGGCAAGAGCTATGTCATCGTCTTAGAGGGATTCCCAAGAATTAGTGTTGATGTTTCTAATGCAACAGAATTCCCTGATTTCGATGAGAAGTTCTCTTATGACGGCGATGATCTAGGTGCTATCTATAAAAAAGAAGAAACTAAGTTTAATGTTTGGGCTCCTTTAGCCACTGAAGTCTATCTTAAGATAGAAAAAGATAAATCTTTCCAATTACACAGAATGGAAAGAACAGATAAAGGTGTTTATCGTATTGCATTAAAAGGTGATTATCTAAACGCTAGATATCACTATGTCGTTAATAACTATGGCATCATCCAAGAAACTAATGACCCTTGGGGCAAAGGCGCTTCCTTAAATAGTGAGTATTCCGCAGTCGTGGATATTGAAGCAATTAGAAAGATTAAACGTGTTAAACCAACCAATAAGTTTAATTCCTACTCTGATGCGGTAGTTTATGAGGCATCTATCCGCGATTTCACCGAGGATAAGCACACAAATATCGTTAATAAGGGAAAATATCTTGGAATGGTGGAAGCTAACCGTAAAACGGTTAAAAACCATCCCGCTGGATTAGATTACTTAAAGTATTTAGGAATTACCCATTTGCAGATTCTTCCAGTCATCGATTTCTACGGTAATGATGATAAGGATAGTTCAAAGAGCTATAACTGGGGATACAACCCCATCTCTTTCTTCGCACTTGAAGGTAGCTATTGTTCCAAGCCTGAAGACGCGATGAATAGATTATATGAATTTAGAGAAATGGTGGATAAACTCCATGAGAATAACATCCGTGTTGTCATGGATGTCGTTTATAACCATCTCTATGAATTTATGTATACATCCTTTGAGAAGACTGTACCACATTACTTCTATAGAAGAAGACATGATGGCTTACAAGCCTGTGCCTCTGGATGTGGTGATGATTTTGCAAGCGAAAGATTAATGGCTAGAAAGGCGATTCTTGATTCGCTCAAGTATTTTACCGATGTCTTCGACATCGACGGCTACCGCTTCGATTTGATGGGTTTATTAGATATTGAAACGGTCAATCAAGGTTACGCTTTAGTGAAATCTCTCAAAAATGACATTATTTACTATGGTGAAGGCTGGAATATGGGCGTTGAGCTCCCATTTGCTAAGAAAGCCTGCGCGGATAATGCAGATAAGATGAAAGGCGTTGCCTTCTTCAATGACACATTCCGTGACATTATGAGAGGTGGCAACTTCAGAGATAATATCACCTCAAAAGGTTTTGTCGGTGGTAAGACTGATAATGAAAACGAAGTTAACTATGTTATGAAGGGTTCTGCGATTGATATTCCTTTTAAACACAGATTCTCTGATTTCAACCAATCTCTCAACTATGTTGAATGTCACGATAATAATACCCTTTATGATAAGCTCACATTCTCCAATAAAGGAGAAGATGAAGCCACACTTTTGAAGCGTGTGGAATTCGCAAATAGGTTGGTTTTACTATCATTCGGTATCTCTTTCTACCATATGGGCCAAGAGATCGGACAATCGAAATCAGGACTTGATAATACATATAATGTATTAAAAGTTAATAATATGGATTGGGAACTTGTTGACGAGAGATTTGAAATGGTGGAACGCTTAGCTCATCATATCAAATTCAGAAAAGCAATTATTGAACATACAGATTCTTTAGACCAGAAGGATGTTTTGAATGCTTTTGATGTTTCCTATTGGGGTAATGGCATCCTTGCTTATTCCTCCGATAAGGCCAAACCACTTACAGGTTGGAGTAAGGTTGCTATTTTAATCAACCCAACATTAGTTAAGCAAGTTTATGAATTAGATGATTATTATTCATTGCTATTAGGCATTCATGAGAAAGGTGAAGAAATTAACATGAAAAATGGAATGATTCCTCCATTAAGTGTGCAATTTCTTTATAAGAAATAGTTATGTCTCATTATGGTAAAGCGGTCTTAGTAGCGGGTGGCCCAATCATTGGGTCTTATTTCGCTTGGATTGCTAAACACGCAAAACATCCTGAGAAGTATCCTTTCGAAGTTAGATACAAAAAAGTTCAAAAACTATTAAAGACCTTATCCAAGGGATTTAATGTGGAATATCATGTTGAAGGGTTGGAAAACCTTCCAGAAGAAACATGTTGTATTGTTTCTAATCACTTATCCGCTTATGATCCAGTATCTTTGATATGTGCGCTAGATAAGCCATGCACATTCGTAGCAAAGAAAGAATTAGAAAACAAACCATTTGCCGGCAAGGTTATTAAAGGCATTGATGGATTATTCTTAGACAGAGAAGATTTAAAACAATCCCTCCGCTTAATGATGAAAGTGGAAGATGATTTAAAGAATAAAAGAGACAAAAACTGGATAATTTATCCAGAAGGTACCAGAAATAAAGATGTGATGAAAAACTTAAGAGAATTCCATCATGGCACGTTCAGACCTGCTTATAAGGCAAAAGTACCTATTGTTCCAATTGCGACATTTGGTACATTCCGTGTTTTGAAGAGCAAACCGAACTTCAAAAGATATCCAGTGTTCATTAAAGTATTAAAGCCACTATATCCAAGTGACTACGAAAGTATGACCACTCAGGAAATCGCTAAGTGGTGTCAGGATGAAATCCAAAAAACAGTGGATTTCGATCTCAGAAAGAAAGACCACTTAGAGATGAAAAAGATTGGCAATAAGAATTATAAGTTCAACCAAATACTATAAAAAAAGACTAGCCTAAGCTAGTCTCTTTTATTGTTTAACCAAATTATTTAATAACTGGTGATGCTGCTGGTTTGTCTAAACCGAAGTACATAATGTCAACATATGTTGGATTGGTTTCAACGTATGAGAGAACGATTTCTCTAGAAACGTTTGTACCATCATCTTTGAATGTCCAGACACCGTTTTCTGGTTTTTCCCAACCATTTGCTTCTGTGTCGAGATAATCAGCGATCTTTTCAACATAATCAACAAATTCTTGTGCGTTTTCATTTGTAATCTTAATGTTGGCGTTGAAACGTAACATATGAGATTTTGTGTCTTGAGCACTTGGAATCTTAATGAATGCTGGAGAAGTGAATTCTTCTTTTGCTGCCTTAACGGTAATGTATTCGCTTGGGCAGAATGAGATAACTGTATCATCCGCAAAGACATCGATGATTTCTTGATCGAACTTAGCATCATAAACTGTCTTTAATGCAGCGAAGTTTTCATAAACTTCAGGATCCTTTGTAGGAGTTTTCATACTTGGGCCCCAAAGATCTTCGATAAGAATGCAAACGCCACCTTGTTCAACACTGTAGTAAGTGACATAGCTGTCTAAATCGATGAATCCACCAACATCTTTACCAGAAAGAGTGGACTTAAGTTTAGTCTTTGTTGCATCGTTTAAACCTTCTGGGATGATCACTGGAATAGGTGATAAGTTGTAGAAGTCTTCCATATCTTTGTTTTCGCCAGGGAAAACAACGTAGAAGACATCTTCTTGTACGCCCCATTGATCTTCAGTGAGGTTTGGCATACTTGCTAATTCAAACACGTTACCATCACCGATGATTGTACCGCAGGTTGTTCTGTCAAGATTGTAGTCAAATTGAGTTCTGGAGAATGATTTGAAATACCAAATTGGTAAACCATGGCCATCACTTGCCTTCTTGTTCAATCTTTCACTATTAACCTTACAGGTTGCATCCTTTAACACTGGACGGCCATCAACGTCTGTTAATGTACCTGTGAGTGTGATATCTGCACCGTAACCGTCACCTGCTTCTTTAAAGGTAGGAATACTCTTTAATTCTGCTTCAATGTGTGGTTTGTCACCTGTTGAAGATGATGGTGCATAGCCTCCGAAGAAATGGTTACCCCATTTTCCTGTTAATGCTAAGTGTTCAATTGTAATTGTTTGACCTTCTAATTCCCAAGTGCCTGTAGCTGCGTCTAAGGCAATGGCTTCAAAGACGGTCACGTTTTTAACTGATTTGTTACATGCGGTTGTGCTAAGTGAAATCGCAAATGCTGGAATAGCAAACAATGTGATTAAGCTTTTTTTCATAACGATTGTCTCCTTTCTTTGAAAATTTGTAGCTTGTTATAAAGATTATTACTAATTAAAAAGTAATACAAGCATTTTTTGATTTATCTATTACTATGTAATCTAGTTTAAAACTTGTTTCTTAAACCTTTTGGAAGGTGATTTTTCATTAGTCTTCCATCGCATTTTGCGATATCGACATTAATATCTTTATAGGTGAGCAAATAATACCCTTTTTCTAAATTGGCTGGCAAAGTTTCACCTAACATATAGTGCTTTAATTCATCTTCATTTAATTGATGAATCAATTTAAATGTATCCACATAGTGGGCGTAGTGGTAATCATATTTGATCTCATCTTTAATGAGCTCGCCAATCTTAACCCCTTTTCTCACAATATTGAAATATTTGAGATTGAAGTCGGTGTTACTTCCGAAGAGGAAATCGCCGTACTTGTCAATGAAGTTGAATGGGAGATTAAATTTATTGTTATAAACAGTAGTTTTTGTGTTTTTGTTAGATGAAATGCCAGGTTTTTTAATTAAACAGATGTAGTGACCCTCACCTGGGAAACGATTTGGAAATAGGTGAACACCATATGATTCTTTCTTATTTACGTAGAAAAGTGTATTATCCTCTATCGGTAATAATTCAGCGTCAGAGTTATCTAAAAGATATTTAATAACATCTTCATCTTCCTCTTTAGAGAATGAACAGGTCGAATAACAAATTGTTCCACCTGGCTTAAGCATATTGTAGGCAATGCTGATGAGTTGTTTTTGCGTTTCTGCGAACTTAATAACTTTGTTATAGGACCAATCTTTGATCATCTTGTCATCTTTTCTAAACATGCCAGAACCCGAGCAAGGAGCATCTAGGATGATCTTATCGAATGAGTTTAGATATTTATTTGAAATAGTGGATAAATCATTACTTGTAATAACAATATTTCCAATACCTAATCTTTCAACATTTTCAACAATCGCAGACACTCTAGAACGGGATAAATCATTAGAAATGATTAATCCGGCATTATTCATCAAGAAAGCTGTTTGAATGCTTTTGCCTCCAGGAGCGGCACACATATCTAAAACAATGTCGTTTTCATCTGCCTTTAATAAATATGCGGGAATCATCGCAGATGGCTCTTGTAAATAAAAACATCCCAAAGCGTGATAGATGGACTTTCCTAATTCATATTCCTTTTTATCGTAAATGTACGCGTGTTTAACAATTGGGTGTTTGGACACATGAGGGAATAATGAAAGGAATGTTTCATCACTCATCTTTCGAGGATTAAGTAAAACAGCGTGTTTGTTTTCTTCTAATAATGAGTTAGATAATTCTTCGATTTCTTTATTACTTAAATAGCTTTTTAAATGTTCCTGAAAGTCCATATCGATATTTTATCTCTTTTCTAAAAGAAAATATATGCAAAATAGTGTTGATAATATGGTAGAATAAATAACGAGGTACTTATATATGAGAATGGTTGATTTGATTATCAAAAAAAGAGATGGTCATGAACTTACAGATGAAGAAATTACATTTTGGATTGATGGATATGTAAAAGGTGAAATCCCAGATTACCAATCCAGCGCGATGCAAATGGCAATTCTCTTCAAAGGAATGACCAATCGTGAAATCGCTACTTTAACAGATAGAATGGAACATTCCGGTGATGTTCTTGATTTATCACATTTAAAAGGTGTTAAAGTCGATAAACACAGTACAGGTGGTGTCGGTGATAAGACCAGTTTGGTCCTTGGACCAATGGTTGCCGCTTGTGGTGCGACATTAGCGAAAATGTCCGGTCGTGGTTTAGGCCACACTGGTGGTACATTAGATAAACTTGAATCAATTCCAGGCGTCACAATCGCTATTGAGGGAGATAGATTTGCTAAACAAGTCAACTCCATCGGTTGCGCAATCGTCGGACAAACAGGATCATTAGTTCCTGCCGATAAGAAGATGTATGCATTAAGAGATGTCACTGGTACAGTTGAATCTATTCCTCTTATTGCAGCTAGTGTCATGAGTAAGAAACTCGCTAGTGGATCAGATGCCATTTTATTAGATGTCACCGTAGGTGAAGGTGCCTTCATGAAGAACATGGATGACGCTAGAAAGTTAGCGCATATCATGGTCGACATCGGCAATAGATTAGGTAGAAATACCAAAGCAGTATTATCCGATATGACCGAACCTTTGGGCCTTGCTGTTGGTAACGCTCTTGAAGTTAAAGAAGCCATCGCTGCGTTGCATGGTAAAGGACCAGAAGATTTAATGGAACTCTGCTACACAGCTGGTTCAATCATGTTAGTCCAAGCCAATTGTGCAAAATCCTTAAAAGAAGGCAGAAAGGCCTTGCATGAAGCCATTGAATCTGGTGCTGCATTCGATAAGTTTGTGAAGATGATTGAAGCTCAAGGTGGAGATATTTCCTATATCCTACATCCAGAGAAGTTTGAAGTGGCGAAAAACCTCATCGAAATCCGTTCTGAAGAAGAGGGTTATGTCAAGAGTTTGAACGCCTTAGAAATCGGTATTGCTAGTATGAAGCTCGGTGGTGGAAGAGAGACACTTGAAGATGTCATCGATATGTCGGCTGGCATCATGCTTAACAAGAAGATTGGTGACTTTGTGAAGAAGGGTGAACTCCTCTGCACATTACACACCAATAAGAGTGAAAAAGAATATGCTCCAATCATTGAAGATGTGAAGAAAGCATACGTTCTCACCAAAGAAAAAGTGGAAGCACGTCCAGTCATCCGCGAGATCATTGGTTAATCCTAAATCATTCAGCTGCCCCGTTAGAAATAGCGGGGCTTTTTCTTTGTAATTACTAGGATATATATCGAGTTAATCTTGATTAACTTATGAAATATAGATATTATTAGTGCATGCAAAAACCATTAGCAGATTTATTAAGACCAGAGAAATTAGAAGACATGGTAGGACAAAGCCATCTTTTAAGCAAGGATAGTGCCTTCCGTAAAGTCATCGATTCTGGTCATATCTCCAACATGATTTTCTATGGTCCTCCAGGAACTGGTAAGACCACAATGGCAAACATCATCGCTAAGAAAGCCAACAAGAGTTTGTACAAGCTTAACGGCACAACAGCTGGAACGGATGATATCAAGAAAGTCATCGGCGAGATAAACTCATTATTTTCTACAAATGGAATTCTTTTGTACTTGGACGAAATCCAATACTTAAATAAAAAGCAACAGCAATCCCTCTTAGAATTTGTGGAAAATGGTGACATTACTTTGATCGCATCCACAACAGAAAACCCATACTTCTATATTTACCCAGCGTTGCTCAGTAGATGTACGGTTTTTGAGTTTAAATCAATAACTGTTGATGAGGTGGAGAAAGGGCTTTCTAGAGGTGTCAAATCTCTTGGTCTAACAATCGAAAAAGAGGCACTTGAACTACTCGCTTTATCCAGCAATGGAGATATGAGAAAAGCCCTCAATAATCTCGAATTTCTTAGCAATTCCCTCACAAAAAGCAAGAAAATCACCAAAAAAATGGTGGACTCTCTCATTGATAAAGCTCATATCGCATACGACAGAAGTGAAGACAAACATTTCGACAATTTGTCTGCGCTAATGAAGTCACTCAGAGGTAGTGATCCAGACGCTGCTTTGTTCTATCTCGCCAAGATGCTTGAAGCTGGCGATTTGATTGCGGCTTGTAGAAGACTTTTATGCTCCGCGAGTGAGGATGTTGGAATGGCTTACCCAAACATTATTCCGATCGTCAAATCATGTGTTGATTCCGCATTACAACTTGGTATGCCAGAAGCTAGACTTCCATTGGCGAACGCCGCAATTTTAATCGCGACCGCACCTAAGAGCAACTCCGCGTGCTTGGCGATTGATGCAGCAATCAACGCCGTCCACCAAGGCAAGGGAATCAATGTTCCAAGAAGTTTGCAAAACACCCATTATGATGGTGAAGATGCCAAAGTTAAGGGACAAAACTATAAGTATCCTCATAACTATTCCCATCACTGGGTCAAGCAACAATATTTACCAGACGATATTAAAGATGCGAAGTTTTATAACTTCCAAGACAATAAATATGAACAGGCTCTAAAAGAGTACTGGGACAAGGTTAAGAAATAATGAGAGTTGTTTTAACTACTGTTTTAGAAGCAAAAGTGGAAATTAATAACAAAATCGTGGGACAAATATCTCGCGGTTATCTTTTATTAGTCGGTTTTACCGATGGCGATGATAAAGAAACTGTCGATAAGATGGTCGATAAGATTCTTTCCTTGCGTGTTTTCCCAGATGAGCATGGTCAAATAAACATTTCTCTCCAAGAAGTTAATGGATCAATCCTTTCTGTGAGCCAGTTCACGTTATATGCGAACGCCACGAAAGGCAGAAGGCCATCATTTGTTGATGCTTTAAGACCAGGCGAAGCTGAACCTTTGTATGACTACTTCAACGAGCAGTTAGAACTCAAACATGGTAAGGTGTCAACGGGTGTCTTTGGAGCAGATATGAAAGTCAGCTCAATTAACGATGGTCCATTTACCCTACTACTTGATAGCAAGGAGCTGTTCCCATTATGAAAGTATTAGTGGGTCTTTCTGGTGGTGTTGATTCCGCGGTTGCGGCGTATCTACTTAAGAAACAAGGGTATGACGTTACCGCCTGTTTTATGCGTAACTGGGACGCCCTCGCAAATGGCGATTATTTAGGCAATCCAACCATCAACAACAATCAATGTCCTCAAGAAAAGGACTATGATGACGCTGTTGCTGTGGCCAAATTACTTGGAATTGAATTATTAAGAATAGATTTTGTTAAAGAGTACTGGGATGATGTCTTCTCTTATTTAATAAGAGAATATGAGAACGGAAGAACTCCAAACCCAGATATTTTCTGTAATAAATACATTAAGTTTGATGCTTTCTTGAAGTTTGCTAAAGAAAAAGGCTTTGATCTGATCGCGATGGGTCATTATGCCAAGAGAATGGACAAGGATGGTAAAACCTATTTACTCAAATCATTCGATAAGAACAAAGATCAAACATATTTCCTTTCACAAATAAATCAGGAACAAGTTTCTGCTTGTTTATTCCCGCTAGGTGATATTGATAAGCCGGAAGTGAGAAAGATTGCTCATGAGCTCAATCTAGCTTCCGTTATGGATAAAAAAGACAGCACTGGAATCTGTTTTATTGGCGAAAGAAACTTCCGTGAATTCTTGAAGAATTACATTCCAGCACAAAAAGGCAATATCATAGATATTGAAACTGGAAGAATCTTAGGACAACACGATGGTGCGATGTATTACACAATCGGTCAGAGAAAAGGCCTTGGTATTGGTGGCATCCATGGTGAAGTCGCTAAGGGATGGTTCATCGCTAAGAAAGACATCAAGAAAAATGTTTTGTATGTCGCCAGTGGTGATGAGAATGATTATTTGTTCAGCGATAGATGCACAGTAAAGAGCTTAAACTTTATTACTGATAAACCAAAAGAAGGTGCTCATATCTGTGTCAAATTCCGTTATAGACAAGAAGATAAAGGCGTTACCATTCACTATGTGAATGATGATGAGATTAAATTAATATATGATGAACCTTATAAAGCCGTCACTCCAGGACAGGCAGCGGTTTTATATGATGGAGATATCTGTTTAGGCGGAGGTCTCATTGACCAAACATTTTATAAGGGTAAAAGAACTGATATCTAGTTTTTAGATAAAATATGTGATATATTTCACATAAAGCAGGAAAAGAAACTTATCTTAAAACTTTATAGCGAGCGCCTAGCGGTGAAAAGGGCGTAAGAAAAAGATAGGTGGGCCACTTCCCAAGATTGCGACTAATCCTCGCCGTTAACTGCGTTAAAGTTACAACTAAGTGCATCCGCAATAGCGGGTGAAAAAGGATGGTACCGCGGTAAATATCGTTCCTTAATTGGAACGTTTTCTTATATTTGGAGGAAAAATTATGAAAAAGATGTCTTCAAGTGAAATCAGACAGATGTGGTTAGACTTCTTTAAAAGCAAAGGTCACCATGTTGAACCAGGTAGTTCTTTAATTCCGAAGAACGACCCAACTTTACTATGGATCAATGCTGGTGTTGCGGCTTTAAAGAAATACTTTGATGGAAGCGAAATTCCACCAAGCAGAAGAATCACAAATGCGCAAAAGTCAATTAGAACAAATGATATTGAAAACGTCGGTGATGCCACACACTTAACTTTCTTTGAAATGTTAGGTAATTTCTCCATTGGCGATTACTTTAGAAAAGAAGTTATTCCTTGGGCGGTTGAACTATTAACCAGTGAAAAATGGTTTGGTTTTCCAAAGGAAAAACTCTATATGACTTATCATCCAGATGATTTAGAAACCAAAAAATGTTGGATGGATGCTGGTATTGAAGAAAGTCACCTCATCAAGAAAGAAGACAACTTCTGGGAAATTGGTGAAGGTCCATGTGGTCCTGATACTGAAGTCCATTTTGACCGTGGTGAAAAATACGATCCTGAACATGTTGGTCTTAAATTGTTAGAAGATGACTTGCCAAACTCCCGTTTCGTAGAAATTTGGAACATCGTTTTCTCCCAATTCAACAGTGAAATTGGTAAAAAGAGAAGTGAATATAAAGAGCTCCCAAGCAAAAACATCGATACCGGTGCTGGCTTAGAGAGATTCACTGTGGTCATTCAAGACACCGATACAGTTTATGAAACAGATTTATTCTGGCCTATCATTGAAAAGACCGAGAAAATCTCAGGTAAAGAATACAAGATTAATCAACGTGCTTTTAGAGTTATCGCTGACCACATTAGAACCATTACCTTCGCTTTAGCGGATGGTGAAATGTTCTCCAATGAAGGTAGAGGCTACGTCTTACGTAGACTTCTCAGAAGAGCGGAGCGTTATGGCCGTGTTTTAGGTATTAACAAACCATTCTTGCATGACCTCGTCGAAGTAGTCGCTGAGATCATGAAAGCGTACTATCCATATGTGTTAGAGAAGAAAGAATTCATCGCTAAGATGGTCAAAGCTGAAGAGGAGAAATTCTTAAAGACCTTAGAAAATGGTGAATCTATGTTATTGAAATCCATCAAAGGTAAAGACGAATTGTCCGCGAAAGATATGTTTTTACTCTATGACACATTTGGTTTCCCAAAAGAATTAACAATCGAAATCTGCGAAGAAAACCACGTCAAAGTGGATCTTGAAGGTTTTGAAAAGCTCATGGAAGAACAAAAAGAAAGAGCGAGAAAAGCTCGTGGTGATCTCCAGAGCATGAATAAACAATCCAAAGATTTAATGGAATTCAAAGACAAGAGTGAGTTCTTATATCAAAGCGAACCACTTGAAGGTAAGGTTATTGCCTTATTTAAGGATGGTGTTAAAGTCGATTCTTTATCTGATGAAGGCGATATTATCTTTGATAAGACAAATTTCTATGCGGAAAGTGGCGGTCAAGTCGCTGATACTGGAAGTGTCGAGAATAAAGACGCCGCTTTAACGGTCAAAAACGTCATTAAAGCGCCAAACAAGCAACATTTACATCATGTTGAAGTTTTATATGGTGAAGTGAAATTAGGTGACTCCTTTGTCCTCAAAATTGATGAGGCGAGAAGAAAGAGAATTATGAAAAATCACTCATCTGTCCATTTACTCCAAAAAGCTTTAACTGATGTTTTAGGTGATCACATCGCTCAACATGGTAGCTATGTAAATGATGAATACAGCCACTTTGACTTCAATCATTTCCAAAAAGTTACTCCTGAAGAACTCGCGGAAGTGGAGAGAAAAGTTAATGAATGGATTGCCGAAGGCATTCCATGTGATACAAAAGTGCTCCCCATTGAAGAAGCTAAGAAGATGGGTGCGAAAGCCTTATTTGATGATAAATATGGCGATGTCGTCCGTGTCGTCTGCTTTGGAGATGTAAGCAAAGAATTCTGTGGTGGTACACATGTAGCCAATTCCGCGGATATTGGTGTGTTCGTCATTGAATATGAAGAATCCGTCGCCGCGGGCATTAGAAGAATTCAAGCGAGAACCTCAGCAGGTGCTTATGAACTTCTTAAGAAGAGAGAAGCCATTCTCTCACGCGTCAGAGACCAAGTCGGTGTCGCTTCCTACACAGATGTTCCAACCAGAGTGAACACCTTACTCAAAGAAAAAGAAGAGATGAAGAAAGTTAATGAATCTCTTTCTGATAAATTAGCTAGCTTAGCTTCTAAGTCCTTAAAGGATCAATTTGAAGAAGTTAATGGTGTGCATCTATTAGTCAATTACCTTAAAGGTAATAAACGTGATAGTTTGCTCACTTTAGGTGATAATTTGAAATCCTCTTATGGCGATTATTTAATCGTCTTAATCGGCGAAGAAGATGATAAGTTACCAATCGTTGTCTTATCTTCTAAAGCGGCGATTGATAAAGGCTTATTAGCCGGAAACGTCATGAAACAAGTAGCTGGATTATTAGGCGGAAGCGGTGGCGGACGTCCTGATATGGCTAGTGGCGCAGGCAAAGACGCGAGCAAAGTCAGCGAAGTTGCTGCTTTAGTGAAAGGACTTATTAAGTAATGCTTAACCAAGTTCTCGGATTAGATTTAGGAACCACAACAATAGGCATCGCTTATAGCGACGCATTTGGTTTTGTTCACGGAATTGAAACGTTCCGTTTTGATAGAAACCAATACATTGTCGCTAGAAAGCACGTCTTAGAAGTTCTTGATAAAATGATGATTAATGAGGTGGCAATTGGTCTTCCTCTCCACTTAAGTGGAGAAATGAGTGAAATGGCCAACAATGTTCTCCGTTTTAGAGAAGATTTGTTAAAGGAAAGACCAAATCTAATTATCAATACAGTCGATGAAAGATTAACATCTGTCAGCGCGAATAATTCCATTTCTGAAAGAGGAATGAATCACAAGCAAAGAAAAGATAGTGTGGACCGCATCGCGGCCTGCATTATTCTCGATGCATATGTCCGTATGAAGGAGAGACAATAATATGGTGAATTTAGACAAACAAATTACGATTATTGATGACAAAGGTAATGAGCATTTAATGGAAATCTTATTCACCTATGATCACGAAGAGAGAAAGACATCTTATGTTTTCTTCTATGACCCCAAAAATCCCGATGAAGTTTTTGCGATGCGCTATAACGATAAGAAAGAACTTCAAGAGATTGATGATCCTGATGAATATGCAGAAGTTGAAGAAGTCTTTAATGCCTTCAACGAAGATCCTAAAATTCAGGAAATTAAAGATAAATAGTTTATAAATAAACTAAAGAGGTAATATTATGGAGAAAAAAGTAGTTATTGAAGCCAAAAACTTAGTGAAGACATATGGCGAAGGCGAAGCAATGACTTACGCTTTGAACGATGTTTCCATGAAAGTTTATGAACACGAATTCCTTGTTATCTTGGGTGGTTCTGGTTCAGGTAAATCCACATTCTTAAACATGATTGGTGGAATGGATAAAGTGGAAAGTGGCGAAATCATCGTTAATGGTGAAGATATCACCAAATTCGGTGATAAGAAATTAACGCTTTATCGTAGAGACCAAGTCGGTTTCGTCTATCAATTCTTCAATCTATTAAACGATATTACCGTCTATCAAAACGTGACTTTAGCTCCTGGAAGCAGAAATAAAGAAAGAGCTATGAAGTTACTAGAATCCGTAGGATTAGCGGATAAAAAAGATAAATTCCCTAGACAACTTTCTGGTGGACAACAACAAAGAGTGGCTATCGCTAGAGCCCTTAACAAGAATTCTGATATCTTACTCTGCGATGAACCAACAGGTGCGTTAGATGATACCTCAGGTAAAGCTGTTCTTAAGTTATTAGAAGAAATCCATAACGAAGGCAAAACCATCGTTTTGGTTACTCACACAAAAGAAATTGCTCAGATGGCGGATCGTGTTGTCACAATGAAGAACGCGAAAGTTGTTTCTGAAGAAGTTAACACTCACAAAGTGAAAGCAGACGAGGTGCAGTGGTAATGTTTAAGACGATGCTAAAACCTTTTTTTAAAAGGTTTATCGGATTATTCTTATCCATGGTTTTCGTCTCCATGCTTTCGTCTGGTCTTTTAGTCTCGTTTACGAGCGCGATGACAAACCTTAAGAGCAGTTATAGAGCCTATAAGGAAGACTACGGTTCGGTTGATGCGTTAGTTACAACCGATTTCACCGCGAGAAGCGTCTATGAAGGTGTTGATCAATACGAACAGATTGATGCATATGATGGAAGATTTATCTTTGACGCTAATCTAAAAGTTAAGGAATCCGAAGAAAAAGAAAGAACTTTAACCACGCGTGTTTTGTCTTATAATCCAGAACAAAACCATGTTTTTAAGAGATACATCATCGAAGATGGTGGTTATGATGCTACGAAAAAGAATGTATCCATCGTTAGAAAATTCGCGAAGAATAACAACATTAAAGTTGGAGACACAATTAAAGTCGGTTTTGCGACCTTCTACATCGATTTAAATGTTGAAGCTATAGTGGAAACTCCGGAGAGTTTAAATACACGCGCAAACGACTACATTTGGTCCGACAATGTGGACTTTGGTTATATTTATGCTTCTGAGCAAGAAATAGACAAAGTTTTCAAGGATTTCCTTGAAGGATTAAAGAACGATGATGACTTAAGAAATGTCTACGAAACACTTAGATCCTCAATAGGAATGATTTTACCATCATATGATGACCTAATCATTATGGGTGAATCTAATGAATATGCTTCGAAATTTGCTAACCAATTGCTTATAAAAGCAAATAAGAAATATTCGCAACAAGAAGCACTTGATAAAGCTTTAGAGTTTTTGCAAGGAAAAGTAAACGTTAAATCATCCTCTGCGGGAAGTCAGCTTTTCTATGAAATATATATGAAAAATGCGATGAACCAACTTACAGTTGGTGCGACATTCCTACCAATATTCTTCTATTTAGTAACGATGGTGGTTATCGTCTTATTCTTGAACCAGATTATCACCGCGATGACACAAGATATCGGCATTATGATGTCTATTGGTATTTCTGGTAAAGAAATCCTCGGCATCTTCTGTCTATTCTCGTTAATTATGACAATTGTGGCATCCATATTAGGTATGGGTGTTGGCTTTGGATTGAACTGGTATTTGGCATCTATATTCATTAGTGCTTATAGTATTCCAACCATTTCCTATTTCTTAAATCCGTGGATTTGCGCTATTAGCGCAGTGGCTTTAATCGCGGTCGGACAAATTGCCACGCTCATTTCCAGTACCAGAATCTTTAAGATTACACCTAAAGACGCGATGATCTCTAATGAGAGCAAGAGAAAGAAATTGCCGAAGGCAATGCAAAAGGTCATTGATAAGTCACTAATGAACATAAAACTATCTCTTAACTCCGTTATGCAGAATCCGAGACGTTTCTTTGTCTCCACATTCTCCATCTTTGCCGCTTTAACGATGATTTTAGTCACGGGATTCTTTTACGTGTCTAAAAATACGATGCTCGGGCAAACGCTCAATCAGCGTATGAATTACGATTGTCAGGTGTATCTCACAGAAAAAGACACAAGTAATTTTATTAACAATTTGAAAGAACAAGAATTTGTTACTGAGGCTGAAGAGTGTTATTACACCTATCTAGAAGTCAATGTTAATGGTACTGATTACTATTTAGAGTGTCTTGGCGCGGATGAAGGAGATCATAAATTAATCTATATTCCTGACGCTTCAGGAAAGAAATCCTTGGAGATTCCACATGAAGGTATCGTTTTAACACAAAATGACGCAAAGAGGTTAAATGTTAAAGTTGGTGATACCATCACAGTTAATGAAAAAGCTATTGAGATAAAAGCTATCTCTAAACAGTATTTCCATTTCACGCAATATATGTCTAAAGAGCACATGGATAGTCTTGGCATTGAATGCGTGACAAGTTACCTCGTTGATTTCACAAACAAGGAATTATTTGCGAGTTATTTAAGCGACAATAAAACCGCTTCTCTAGCGGTCTATACCAATTCATTAAAAGCTGATATGAAAAGTATCTTCTCGGCGGTTGATGTCTTTATCGTCATCTTAATTGCGTTCTCTCTAGGCATGGGTTTTGTTGTTTTAACAATCATGTCTCAAAACACATTGATGGAACAAAGAAGACCAATATCAGTTATGAGAGCGATTGGCTTTAGAATGATCAACATTTCTAACATCTGGACATTCACAAGCTTCTTACACACATTGATTGCTTGTATATTCGCCATCCCGGCAGGTGTCGGAGTGTCTGCGCTACTATTCAAATTAGCGAGCTCCAAAAACCAAATCTATCCAATGATTTTGGATTGGAGAGTCATTTTGATGGCGATTGGATTTGTCTTGATTATCATAATCGGTTCACATCTAGTCTCTATGTTAAGCATACGAAAATGGAACCTCGCTGATAATACGAGAAGCAGAGAATAAAGTTATTTATTGTATAAATAAGATAATGCCTAAAACCGCGCTTAGTAATAAAAGCAATATCGGATTTAGGCTTTTCTTTAACACTTTTTTATAGATGAACGCAAAAGCAGAAAGCGCTAATAAAAGAGTTAATCCTTTTCGATCAAAAACAATGGTTTGAGATAGTATTGGATTGCCTTGATATAAAGCCATCTTTAATAGGAACAAAATAGCGGTCGCAGCAATAAGAGCAACGATAACTGGTTTAACACCGCCTAATGCTCCTTGGACATATTTATTCTTTAAGAATTTGGAGAGAATTAAGGCCACCAAAAGAATGATGATGAATGATGGCAAGATGACGCCAATTGTCGAACAGACTGCGCCTAAAGGACCACCAACTTGACTACCTACAAATGTAGAAATGTTGACAGCAAATGGACCAGGGGTTGTTTCGCTTATAGCGATGAAATCTAGCAATTGGACTTCTGTGAGCCAGCCTTTTCCAACAATTTGTTCTTGAATCATTGGAATCATCGCATAGCCTCCACCAAAGGTGAATAAGCCAATTAGAAAGAAGGTATAGAAGAGTTCAAAATAAATCATTTCTTCTTCTCCTTTCTAGTTATTAGCGTGGCGATTAAGCCCACAATTAAACCGAGTCCAATGAAGACCAATGTGGCACCTGGGAAGGTCCAACCGAAGATATTTAACACGAGCATTCCAACAAGAGTGAGCGTGAATAATACGATAGATAGCCATGTATCTGGAACAGCCTTCTTAAGTTTTCCTACCGCCATAAATAGTAGGATAATGACGCCAATGGATAAACCTTTGAATGCAGCCTGCACAACCGTCCAGGTCATAAACGTTTTATAAAAGAACGAAATGACGAAAATAATAACGAATGATGGTAATACTAGTCCTAATGTAGCAAAGAAACTACCCCAGAAACCCGCAACTCTAAAACCTATATATGTAGCGGCGTTGACGCTAATAGGTCCAGGTGTGGATTCTGAGATTGCTAGTATTTCTAGAATGTCGTTATTATCTGCCCATTTTCTCTTTTCAACGACTTCCCTTTGGATGATCGGAATCATCGCATAGCCTCCACCAAAGGTAAAGGCACCTACCTTAAGGAAGGTGAGGAAGAGGATGAGAATTTGCTTAAAACGACTCTCTTTTTTCATGCATTCTATTATATAGAAGGGTGTATATTAAATAAACAGTGGAATTTATCAATCGTTATTTGCTATAATAACGCTTGCAAAATTTATCGAGGTAATATTATGGCAGAGAAAATCAAACTCACGAAAGCTGGATATAAAAAATTAGAAGAAGAACTTCGCTTTTTAATTGATGTCGAACGTGACGAAGTCAAACGCCAATTAGCGGAAGCTCGTGCACAAGGTGACTTAAGCGAAAACGCTGACTATGATGCAGCGAGAAGCAAACAAGCTGAAGTTGAAGGCAGAATTAAAGAAATCGAAGAAATCTTGAATAACTGCGAGATTATCGAAGAAAAGACCAAAGGCAATCGTGTTGGTTTAGGTAGTACAGTCGTTCTTAAATTCTTAGAATCTGGAAAAGAAGCCGAATATATGATCGTTGGTAGTGTGGAAAGCGATCCATTCAACGGAAAGATTTCTAACTCCTGTGCCTTAGGCGAAGCCATCATGGGTAAGTCCGCTGGTGATGTCATTGAAGTCAAAGCCATCAAAACTTACAAGGTTGAAATCGTCCGCATTGGCTCTAAATAATTAAAAAGTTAATCTTTGATTAAAATAAACTCGTAAAAGTTTTTTGCGAAAAAAATGAATTAGCCCCCCTTATTTATTAGTGAAGGAGGGCTTTTTATGTACAAAGTTATTATTGGTGTCGTCATCGCGGCCGCAATCATGATTATCGGCTTCATGATTATTGACCCAAAAGTGAACACCAACCAACAAGCCAACACCACTGATGTAAGTGGTACCTCAGGCGGTAGCGCCTACACAATTGAAGGAGAAGTTAATAAACCAGGCACGTACATGTTAAGTGAGAATATCACAATGGCAGATCTAATTCGTGCAGGTGGTGGAACCACAAATAACGCTGATGATTTAGCGTTCTTTGAAGATGCCACTCTAAAGAGTGGTAACACCTATTACATCACCAGTAAGTTTGATAACACAGATGTCTGCAATAACTCAGAAATTGCAAAAGTGAATATCAACACTGACACAGCCGATAAATTGACCGATGTTAATGGCATCACTTCCTCAATTGCTAGTTCTATCGTTTCCTATCGCACCAGCAACGGAACTTTCAAGACTCTTGAGCAGCTTATGGAAGTTTATGGTATTGGCAACGCCACATACCGCAAGATCAGAAATTATGTAGTTTTACACGCGTGATCTTCTTTCTGTTTTTTATCTTCTATTGGCTAGGAATATCCTTTCGCTATGCCTTTATTCCTCTAGGCATCGTAGCGATCTTCCTTTCGATTTATATTCTATTTAAAAAACGCTTTAAGCTTTTCTTTATTGGAATAGGGTTATTTGCGGCTGGTATCGGAGTGTCTTATATCAATATTGATATAAACCGCACCTCATTTTCCGGATTTGTAATCGATTCTCACACCAATTATTTCATCGTTCTTTCTAAAGGTGAGAAGCTCTATGCTTATGAGAAAGACAATCCGTATGAAATTGGGGATTACCTGGCCATAGAAGGTAAAAAAGAGAAGATTCATTTTATCAGTAACGAATCGCAATTCGATTTTGAAGAGTATCTCAACAAAAGTGGTGTTTATTATGAGATAGATGTTTCTAAAATCACCGTGAAGTTTTCTAATCCGATACGAATTAGAGCCAGTAGAGAGAAGTTTTTATCACATTTTGATGAGAATAGCCAATCCCTCATAAAAGCGCTTCTATTCTCCGAAAAAGATAACTCTGAGGTCATTACAAATATCGATAAACTCCATATCGCTAGATTATCTAGTGCATCCGGGATATTCATATACGCATATCTCTATTTTATTAGTTTCTTATTGTCGCGATTTATGAGTGATAATAAGGCGAAATTAATTTCATTAATAATTCTCTCGCCTTATCTCATATTCACCTTTCCAAGATTCACGATTTTAAGGATTGTCTTTTTAGAGATATTCCGCCTGATAAATAAGAAATTCCTCAATGGATATTTCCATTCTTTAGAGATTATTGGTTTATCAGGCTTGTTCTTTCTTTTGATAGATTATCATCTCGGGTATCAGATGAGCTTTATATTAGGTTTCACTATGCCCTTTATGATTTTCTCTATACGCAGCGCGACTAGTGAATATAAGGGGATCAAAAAATGGTTCATCCAATTATTGTTTGTATTTATATCCTTTATTCCATACGAACTATCCTTTTATAACTCAATCTCATTCCTCAATCCAATATTACAAGCCTTATTATCTCCTTTATTCATTAGCGCTGCGGTGATTTCTCTAGTCTGTTTTTATGGCGTTCCTATCTATCCCGCAGTAGATTTCCTCATAAGAGGAATTTCTAACATATTGGGATGGCTAGTGAAAGTTCCATTAGTGATCAATGGGCCTCCGTTTAATGGGGTTATTACGGTTTTTTATGGAATCTTATTTATCGGATTCTGCTACTACAGGAATATTAAGTTCATTCCAATCTATAGAACGGTAGGAATAGTGTTCCTTTCTGGACTAACTCTATATTTCATTCCAATTACCAATTTGATCACATCGCAAGTGTCATTTATTGATGTTGGGCAAGGTGACGCATGCTTGGTTAGAAAAGGAACGAAAACTGTACTTATCGATACAGGCGGAAGCGTCTATAAAGATATCGCCACAGAAACGCTAATTCCCTACTTTAGAAAACACCGTATTTATAACATTGATTTAGTCATCACAACACATGGTGATTTTGACCATATGGGGGCACTAGATTCTCTTAAAGAGAATTTCTATGTCAAAGAGGTGGTAACTGAGGCAACCGATTTTCCTCTTAATGTGGGAGGAGTTACCTTCAATAACTACAACACCCATATAGCGGAATATAGTGAGGAAAATGACCAGTCATTAGTGGTGGGTTTTGCCATGATGAATAAGAACTTTTTGATCATGGGTGACGCTCCAGTAAAAGTGGAAAAAAACATCATCAGAGAATTCCCGGATTTAAAGTGCGACATCTTGAAGATTGGACATCATGGATCTGATACTTCCACATGTGATGAATTTGTCCAATTCCTATCACCTAAAGAGGCGGTTGTTTCCGTGGGAGAAAAGAATAAATATGGGCATCCAAAACAGTCGGTGCTAAACACGCTTAAAAGACATAACGTGATTATTCGTAGGACCGATGTTGAGGGGACAATCAGCTATTCCAACTACATTTTTATGTAGTTAAAAAGCAAATAACTATATAATAAATATATCTATGATTTATTTAATTTATAGCAATCAGAGTTCCGAACTTAAAAAAGTCATCAAGCAAATTGCTAAGCAAGCTCTTCCTGAAAGAGACGAGATGAATTTTGTTAGATATGATGGAAACAATACACTCGTCCAGGAAATCGTGGATGATGCGAACTATGTTCCATTAGGATACGACAAAAAAGTTGTAGCAGTGGATAATTGCTATTTCTTAATTAAACCAAAACCAAGAAATAAAATTGAAAGCGATCAAGATTACAAAGCTTTGTTCTCTTATCTCCGCAACCCAAATCCCGATTGCGAGCTCATTTTGACTGTTCCAACCGCGGAAATTGACAAAGGTGGGGAATTATTCAAATTAATTGAAGAAGTCGGTAAAATCACCGAAATTAAAGATCCAGACACCAAAGAGTGGAATAAGTATGTCAAAGCCACAGTTGAAGATTATATAAAAAAGAATCCCGGTAATAGAATTGACCAGGATGCATTAATTGAGTTAACCGATAGAACACAAGGAGACATTCCTTTATTAAGGAACAGTGTCATTAAATTGTTCTTATATACAAATCATGTGAGATATGAAGATGTTCTTTTAATGGTCACTAGACCTTTAGAAGATAACACCTTCCAATTATTTAACTACTTATTAAATGGTGAGAACGAGAAAGCGGTGGGATTATTCCGTGATCTACAAGTCAATAACGTGGAACCAGTGACCATTATCGGCATGCTTTCCAACCAATTTAGATTATTAAACGAAGTGGTTTTCCTTTCAAAGAAAGGAATGAGTAATGATGATATTGCATCAGAACTCAACATCAAACCTATTCGTGTGCAGATATTAAAAAGACAGACATATACGATGAAAGAAAAAGCGATTTATCGTACTTTGGATGATCTTTTCAACTTAGATTTACAAATTAAAAGCGGCCTTGTGGACCGCTTCTATGCTTTTGAACTATTTTTGATAAATTTCAAAAGAGATTAATATTCTTATTTAAGAGAATTAACTAAACGTTGTAATTCGCCTTTTTGTCTGGCGGCGGTGTTTTCGTGTTGAATGCCATCACTGACAGTCTTGTCGATTAAGTGGAATGCAGCCTTTAAAGCTTCTTCAGCTTTTGCTAAATCTTTTGCTTCGACTGCTAATCTAACTTTCTTAGCAGCAGTGCGGCAAGCGCTTTTAGCGGATGCGTTTCTTTGACGAGCTAATTCATTTGTACGATTACGTTTAATTTGGGATTTTATGTTTGCCATAATTTACCTCTCTTCTTGAATATCGCTAGTAATGTTATCAATTTATCGCAAATAATGCAATTATTTCTTTGATGTTTTTACTTTAGCGGGTTTTTTGTTTGCTTTTTTACCAGTCGCAGCATCTGGTTTTTTGATCTTAGCGATTTCGTAAACAAAATCGTTAACACTGGCCATTTGACCTAATAAAGATTCTGGGAATTCGATCTCAAACTTCTCTTGCACGTCACGGATGAGCTCGACGTATGACATGGAGTCACCGCCTAAATCGTTGATCCAGTGCGCGTCATCATCAATCTTAAATGTAGGTAAGATTAATACTTTAGAGAAGATTTCTCTCATAGGCACGAGTAGGGATTCGATGAATTCTGGATCAAAGCCTTCAAATGTTCTAGCTTTCTTCTTTTCATCTATAGATGCATATTCCTTACTTCCTTCTTCAAGAGCTTTCTTGATGACGAAACGTTTCACTTTCATGTTGTTCGCAAGTGGAAGTTTACCCTTGGATAGGAAGACACCATCAATTTTGACTTTGTGTGGTAAGTTTGGAGAGATTTCCTTAATTTGCTCTTTGATAGCTTTGAGATCATCTTCAGTGGCTTTGTTATCGAGCTCAAGGACTAAAGCGATCTTCTCAATGTTGTTATGTTCTGGAGAGTAACCCAAGATGCATAAGTGTGTGACACATGGTAAATCTTTGAAATAGATTTCTAATTCGTCAGGGAAGATGTT
>CAJOPR010000035.1 GCA_905236395.1 uncultured Bacilli bacterium | reverse complement strand
TTTTTACTTTGGTGACCCTAACGGGATTCGGACCCGTGAATGTCGCCTTGAGAGGGCGATGAGTTAAGCCACTTCTCCATAGGGCCATATGGGAGCACTAAGTGCGCTCCCTATTATATACTAATCAGTTATTTCAACAAAGAGATAACTTTGTTAATGCGTCTGTCGCACTCTTCTTTCTTCAAAACCTTCATCACATAGTAGAGGTTTGGAGAGTTCTTTTTGCTTGTTAATGAAATACGAAGCATTTCAGCGACGTCACCAACGGTGCCCTTAAAGGCTTCAGGGTTAGCTTTAAATTCTTTACCATTGGCCGCAAAACCGTGATTAACAGCGATTTCCTTCATATTAGCGAACCAACCTTGTTCATCAGCGTCAAGTGATAAGCCATCTCTTAAGGCTTCTAACATTTCAATGATAGTCTCTTTAGAGAACTTCTCATTAAATGGTAATGGTTCTTTCACTAATTCATCATATTTATCTTTATAGAAGAATCCGATTAATTCTGGTAAGTTACCAAATTTCTCATAGTCTTTACGAGGATTCTCTTTTTCTCTTTCAATATTCATGATTTCCCCAAAGAATTCTGGATCTCTTTCAATGAGGGCTAAGAGTTCTGGGTTATACGCTTTAGCGTATGTTAACGCCATATCGCAGATTTCTTTCTTGTTTTTCTTAGCTAAGATTTCTCTCGCGAAAAAGTTAAGTTTACCGATATCGAATAAAGCGCCTTCTAATGACATCTTAGAGAATGAGAATTCAAATTCTTCCATGTGTTCAAACTTATGAGCGAAGATCCATTCTTCGAAGTTTGAATTTGCAATGGTCATTAAATACATGATGAGAGCTTCCGCTGGATAGCCATCTTCTAAGAAGTAGCTAACCGCAGCTTCGCTGTCTAATCTCTTAGATAACTTTCTCTTATTACCTTTTTCATCTAATTTCATGATGACTGGCAAGTGAGCATAGTTAGGAGTTTTCCAACCCATGGCTTCAAATAACTCAACGTGGATAGGTAAAGAAGAAATCCATTCTTCACCACGGATAACTGTTGTGGTTCTCATGAAGTGATCGTCCACACAGTGAGCGAAGTGATATGTTGGTAAACCATCACTCTTATAGATAACGATATCTTGATCGTTTTGAGCGATTTCAAAGTTACCATGGACTAAGTCGGTGACTTTAATCTTTCTGATATGGTTACCATTGGATTTGAATCTAATAACGTATGGTTCTCCCGCTTGGATACGAGCGGCTCTTTCATCGTTAGTCAAGAATCTGCATTTAGCGAATTGCCCATAGTAACCAGGAATGAGTTTCATCTTTTCTTGTTTACTACGGATATCATCTAATTCCGCTTGTGAGCAGAAACATGGATAGGCTCTGCCTTGTTCAATTAAACATTTAATTGCGACTCGATAGATGT
Source organism: uncultured Bacilli bacterium (assembly GCA_905236395.1). Classification (GTDB taxonomy): domain Bacteria; phylum Bacillota_I; class Bacilli_A; order RFN20; family CAG-826; genus RUG13091. The sequence goes on along the minus strand of CAJOPR010000035.1, from coordinate 6,700 downwards.
CCGCTCTCTTGGATTGGACATATGGTCCATAATTACCTTTTTCAGAGTTACCTAAGTATCCTTCATCAGGAACGATATCAAACACTTTTAATTGAGAGAGTAATTGTTCACCACTACCTTGGATTTCTCTTTTGGTATCGGTGTCTTCAAGTCTGACGTAGAAAATACCACCACTTTGTGTGGCTACTTTACGGCAGATTAAAGATGTGAAAAGACTACCAGTATGTAGGAATCCTGTTGGGCTTGGAGCAAATCTAGTTACTTCCGCGCCTTCTTTGAGATTTCTAGCGGGATATCTTTTCTCTAAATCTTCGATTGTCTCTTTAACATCTGGGAAGATAATGTTAGCTAATTCTTGATTAGAAATCATTTGTTTAATACCTCTCAATCTTTCAAGTGGAAATTATATTGCATTATTGTTTTGTTTTGCTATAATAATCTACGCGATTTAGCCAAAACCGCTTAAATTGCAGGTGTAGTTCAGTGGTAGAACGTAACCTTGCCAAGGTTAATATGCGGGTTCGATTCCCGTCACTTGCTCCAAACGATTATTGAGGCCCGTCAGGGTCTTTTTTATTGTCATCGTCTAGAGGATTTATGTCATCAAAAGACTTTTTAAGTCTTTCTTTTTCCTCATTGCTCACATCAATATTCTGTTGAATGTTTGTGATGATGAGGCTTGCGACACGACCACCCGCTCTATCAATCTCATCAGCGTAGGCATCATAGAAAGCTTCTTGATTCGGAAAATAGAACGGTAGGAAGAATGTGGCTAGGAGAGCACCACCAGCCAGTCCACAAGCTAGCATAGTGAATAGATCTCTTTGCCAGAAATATCCGAGCACTGTTCCTCCACCCATGCCTAATCCTAATAAAATGATCAAAGGCCATTGGAGTGATAAATAATCACCAAGCATCTGCATGCGTCTTCCTCTAACAGTCTCGTTATAGACAAAACCGAGGAATCTCGCATTGATTTGCGGGTGTTGCATCTTAAAGTAAATCATCAATGATTGTCGGCTTAAATTATAAATAAGGAAAATAATACTTATATATAAGGATGGGAAAAAGACGACACATAGATAGTCGAATAAGACTCCACCATTCATGTCTAATACCGCATAGAAGTCATCAATGGATAATTGTTGAGCACTTACTACTTCGTAGAGCTTATTAACGGCATCAACATAACCAGGATTGGTGAATTGATACACAGTGGTAGCGATAAATGAAACAGTCATTTCAACGATAAAGAACACCAAGATCGACTTAATGAGATTAATCATAAACCTTAGTACGCCACGGAATTCAAAGGAATAATAAAGTCCAAATCCACGAACCGCAGACATAAAGGTAAGCTGGTCTCTAGTCTTTAAAACAACATGTTGCATTGTCGCAGAAAAAAGAATCGGCACAATGATGAATGGAAATAAGATAAATGACAATGCGGGCACTAGTAAATCTAGAGCGATAATCGCTGTGACTACCACACCGGTAATGAGCCCCAAAATCCATGAGGAAAGAGGAGCTTCTTTATATGTATTTCTCGCGTGTTGAATTAACTTACTTCGCATTTGATAATCTCTTTCTTCTGTTTAGCTTATCGATTGCCTTCACACAGTTGGCTAACTGCTCTTGATTAATCTTTCCGATATTGCGGGATTCAATCGCTTTTACTAAGCGTTTGATACCTTTTGATTGAATGATGAAATAGTTTTTGGTTTCCACTTTGATACCAATATTGCAGTCATCATTAATAATGGAAACACCAATAAGTAAGGATGGGCTGATACCGGTTATCAACGATAATCTAGTTAATAGTTTCTTGTTCGTGGCCACTGGGTTATCGACATATCTCTTCTTACCTAACTTATCGACAGAGATCGCGGATGGATCAGTTTCTTTTCCTTGGATATCTGCAGGATAGTAGAAATCGTTGATGATATAAATATATTTATCAGCGAATAAAATATGATCGATTCTAGCGACATGAGAATCATCGATTTTAAATAAGAAATCGTTGATTAAATAGTAGTCATTATCCATCGCTATTTTATAGATTTTCTTGTAGTAGTAATATTTGAAGTTCTTGGAGATGTTCTTTCTCTTTACAAAGTAAAAGATTAATAAAAGCGTAATAGCGATGACCACTAATGGAACAATGATAACAAAGGCTAATTGTCCAGGATTTAGATTAATCAACATAATCTACAGACACCACCTTTAGAGAAGAAGCCACATCATAAAATGTACGGCCTTTTTCTGTCATTGTAATCGCTATCAAATCAGCAACTAAAGATAATCCAAAAGAAAACACGATACAGGTCACCACCATAAATTCTCTAAAAAGAAATGATGTGAATTTAGATTGTGTTTCTTTAGAACTGATGAAGACTAAATGAGTGAATTTCATACCAATTGTCGCATTCTTAAAAATGAGCAACGGAATGAATAAATAGAGAATCCAAATCGCAAAGCTTCCAATAATGGAGAAAAGTAGCCATAAGAAATCAGAGGTAATGAACTTTCCATCAAAGTATTCCTTAAGGAAAACAATTAAAGGAGCGATGCAAACCACCGCGGTAATGACAAACATAAAAAGGCCATCGATTAGTGAAGCTAAAAGACGATTTAATTTTAAATTTATCTCACTCATAGCCTACTAATTATAACAAAAATGCCCTTATTTTTAAGGACATTTCTTTTAAATTAATCAAATATGGTTTTGTTATCTCTTGCGGCTAATATCATTCGGAGCAATTCTTCTTTGCTGCTCTTTCTAGAAATCGGTGGTAAATTGTCTATATCAAACCAACCTACATCATCAGTTTCATATTCGTGCTCATGGAGCTTGCCTTGAACCTTGCATTCAAAGACCACGACATACTCCGGGATTGAGCTTGTTGCCTTGAATGGTGTGCGGTCTAAAATACCCACTAAACGCACCACTTCAACATCCGCTCCAGCTTCTTGTATACACTCGTTTTTCGCGGTCTTAGATGGGGAGTCATATAGGTCTGCCCAACCGCCTGGTAAGGAGTATGCGTGTAGTGCGGCTTCTCTGACCATTAAGACTTTAGTTCTATCTTCATTTAAGATAACCGCTCTTACGGATACATTAGGTGTGGGATACACATCTTTTTCAAAGTAGTTGTTTTTCTCAAGATTAACTTCTTGGAATTCTTCCAAAAACTTCTTAGAGAGCTCATTAATCTCTGTATAGTTAGTTATCGCATATGGGTCTTTACTATAAGTTAAACCAATCTTTGCGATAGCTTGAATTCTAATAATGTAATCGTAAATATTTTTACTATCCATAAAATCACCACAAACATTATACACTTTTAATAAATCATATTTTGAAATATTATTTATCCATGACTATATTAGCCAATTTATCAAAATTAGACATTGCTATGCTCATCAGTATTCCAAGCGCAATACTGTTAGGGGCTTTAATCTTCTTTTTAGCGGGTCTCCACCACGTTCCTAAGAATCATGCAATTATTATCGAAAAAGCCAAAGAGTTCTATTGTGTCTACGATAAAGGCACACATTTTAAGATGCCTATCGCCTATCAAAAAGTCGGCGTCTATTGCATAGTCCCACAAGTGAGAAAATATACCGCTAATAACGGCAATAACTTAGATGTCACATTCCAGATTGAAGATGTGAAAAAGTATCACTATTCTGGAATGACATTCGTCGATATAATGCAGAAAATTGAAAATGAAAATAGTGAGATTAATCTCACTATCTTAACCGATACATTCAACCAATTCGGTTTAAAATTTATATCTATTAATAAATCTCAATATTAGTTCTCAGCAACTTCTTCTTTTGGAGCGGTCTTCTCATCCATGTAGTTTTCGAACACTCTTAAGAAGATGCTTTGATCAACGCTTTCAAGTTCGCCATTAACAGCGAAGGAGATACGTCCAGTTTCTTCAGAAACGACCACAGTGACGGCGTCACTGATTTCAGAGATACCAATAGCCGCTCTATGACGGGAACCATATTTACCAGCGAATGGTTTTGTGGTTGGAGTGAAGAAGACACTTGCGGCGACGATTTCATTACCATGAATAACGACTGCACCATCATGTAATCTGGTACCTTCATAGAAGATTGTTAATAAGAGTTCTGGAGATACAGGTGCGTGCACTGGAACACCATTACCAATGATATCCTTTAAGGATGTGTTCTTTTCAAAGGTAATAATGGCACCAGTTTTGCTCTTGCTTAAAGCAATAACTGTGGTTTCGATTTTCTTATATAAAGCTTCTCTGTTATAAATCTTTTCAACACCAAAGTTAGCCGCTTTAGCGGATGTAACTTTAAATGGAGAGGCCAAGAAGGCTCTTAAGTCACCTAAGTTAGCAAATAAGCAAATGGTGATACATACTGTATAAATAACCGCGATTGCAATCGCGACATAGGTCAAATCAAATAAGAATGCTAAAAGGAATAATCCAGCAGAGATAGATGTGGAAATAATTGCGCTTCTTCTGCGGCAAACTTTTATTATTGTGAATAAAAGCAAACCAAAAATAACAATGATGAGAGCTAATGATACACCGAAGTATACCCAACCATGATTCCACGCAAATCCGATCATCTGATTACCTACCTATTTCTAAGAATTAATTTTACCAACCCTAAAAAATATAAACAACTATTATATTTTTATAATGGTTTCCTTGTAGCCTCTCTTTTTCTTAATGAAAGGTCTTTTATGCTTCTTATGATATTTCTCTAAAGTATCTTCGCCTAACTCAGTGGTTGCGTACACTAAACAATCTTTTCTCTCAGAATAGATTTTCTTAATGTACTTATGCCTCTGTAACGCTAGTAAGTAACGGCATACTTTCTTGCTATTAAATGATATTAATGTGCCAAATGTTGGCTCATCCATAAATGATGTGGTTTCATCATCTATGATGCCCGCTACTATTTTATAAACCCCATCTGAAAGAGGATAATAATGCTTCTTATTCAAAGAAGATATAGTCTCCATTATTTTTATGTGGGTAATACTGAGTTCTAATTCTTTCATGAAACTATCTTATCAAAAACAAACTTTATTGTTAATAAACTCCTAAATGCGATAAAATAAATATTGGTTTTAAGGAGCTTATATTATGGGAACACCTCACATCAATGCAAATCCTGGTGACTTTGCGAATGTTGTTTTAATGCCTGGAGATCCAAAGAGAGCCCAATGGATCGCTGAGAACTTCTTACACGATTATAAAGAAGTGACCAATGTCCGCGGTATCTTAGGTTTTACCGGATACACAAAAAACGGTAAAAGAGTGTCCGTCATGGCCTCTGGTATGGGTCAACCATCTATCGGTATTTACTCTCACGAATTATATTCCGCCTATGGTGTGGAATGCATTATCCGTGTCGGAACCTGTGGTTCATATAGAGAAGATATCGATTTATTCGATGTCTTAATCTGCACCACCGCAAGTACAGATAGTAACTGGGCAGGACAATATGGCTTAAACGGCGTCTTCTCCGCAGGAGCAGACTTCGAACTAGCTATGGCAGCCTATGAAGAAGCTAAGAAAGCCAAGATTCCATATCATGGTGGTAACATCTTGTCCGCAGACGTCTTCTATGATGACGATCCAGATCAATGGAAGAAATGGGCGAAGTTAGGCGTCATGGGTGTGGAGATGGAATCCTATGCCTTATACTGCAACGCAGCGAGATTAAACAAGAGAGCTCTCTGCTTATTAACCGTTACTGACCACTTCATCAAGAAAGACAAGAAAGCCACAGCCGAAGAAAGACAATTAGGCTTAGGCAAGATGATTGGTGTGGCTATCGGTGTTGCTGAAAGATTCGCTAAATAATTAATCTTTTATAAAATAAAAAACCTCACGAGCTGTGAGGTTTTCTTTTGCTTAATTTATTACGCTAATACTGGAGCAACAACTGAGGAACCAGTAACGAAGGATGTGATTTCCATGTTGAGTGCAACGCTATCATCATCGACATCACCATCGACAACAACTTTCATTGTGATACCGAGTTGTTTTTCAACATATAGTTCCATATTCATATTCATCTTCATGGTCTTTAAGACTTCAGAGAATAAGAATTTGTATTTCCAACAGTTTCTGTCTTGGACTGTGCCTTCACCATCGGATTTAAGTGCACCATTTAATGAATGGGCAAAGAATAAATATTCAGAGCCTTCATTAATGACATGATCATAATCTTCTTGTGTGAAGTCATCATCTGCATCTAACACCCAGTTACCATTGTCATAATCATATTTTGAATAGTGATCGTTTTCTTTCTTAACTGCAGCGGCATCACCATCATCAAAGACATACCAAACGATATTATTCTTCATACCGAAGGTAATTTGGCCAGATTCTTCACCATCTTCTTGTTTATCTTCGAAATTATAGGTCATTAAGAAACCTTCTGTTTCGCCTAAAGTAATTAATCTAGATCTTGCTTCTGTTTCAGTGATTGGGACTTCTTCTCCACCTTCAATGAGTTCGCCGATCTTATTGATTAAATTACAACCACTTAAAACTGTGGCTAAAGATAAGCATGTTAAACCTAACGCTAGTTTTTTCATAAGTATATACCTCTGATAAAAGTATATATTTCTTTAGAATACGAAACAATAGATGGATACAAACATCAATACTGCGCCGATTAAAACAAAGATATG
>CAJOPR010000034.1 GCA_905236395.1 uncultured Bacilli bacterium | reverse complement strand
GGCAAGCGAGGCAACTCCCGCAGGTTCCCCGAAGATACCTTCAGTTCGACCTAGCAAGGCTTCTACCTCAAGAATGTCGCTATCTGGGACCGATATCCAGACACCGTTGGAGTTCTTAACCGCATTAATAGCCTTAATTGGATTACGTGGAATGCCGACAGCAATACTGTCTGCAATCGTATTCTCTTCTGCTTCCTTAAGTGGTTCGTTATTATGATCCGCAATAACGAATGGTTCACATCCAGTACTTTGTACTGCGAGAATACGTGGGATCCTTTCAATTAGACCCAATTCCTTAAGATCATGAAATCCTTTATAAACACCTCCAACTGTGCATCCGTCTCCTACTGAGACGCACACCCAGTCAGTGGGTTTAAAACCTAATTGTTCAGCAATCTCTAATGAGACTGTCTTCTTGCCTTCTACCATCCATGGATTGATAGCGGCGTTACGATTGTACCAACCGTATTTATCAATCGCGGCTTTAGAAAGTTGGAAAGCGGCTTTATAATCGCCATCAACTTTAACTAATGTCGCGCCATATAAGCATATTTGTGTAGTTTTACCAATAGGGGCGCGCTTAGGCACAAATATAACTGCTGGTAAACCCATGTGAGCAGCGTGACAAGCGCAACTACTAGCAGCATTACCAGTGGAGGAACAAGAAATAACCTTTGCTCCTGCCTCAATTGCCTTCAAAACCGCAACGCCTGATGCTCTATCTTTACTGGAGCCAGATGGGTTCAATCCGTCGTCTTTGATGTAGAGCTCTTTCAAGCCTATTTTTTTGGCTAAATTGTTTGATTTTATAAGTGGTGTCCAACCGATGCGTAACATCTCATGAATGTGCTCCTCACTGACACCCATAAGCGGTGCATAACGCCACATGGAATAGTCCGTGTTTTTGGCAAAATAGTCGAGATTTAGCGTCTTTTTGAGGTTTTCATAGTCAAAAACGACATCTAAAATTCCCTTTTCGCCACAGCATGGACAGGTGAGAGAAGCCTCATCTTGAGTAAAGAATTTACCGCAGATTGTGCACTTATAACCGAGTACATATTTACTGTTCGCCATAATACCTCCTATTCGATAACATTAATGAAGTCTTTGAGAATGTTCATCGCTACTTTGAAGCGGTATTCTTTCGTACTTCTTTGGTCTGTAATTGGTGTGACAAACTTAGACATATCAGCGACGATATCATCCGTGTGGTTTTTGAGTTCTTCCACGGTCATACCAATATATTTCTTTTCGATTTCTTTACGTCTGACACAGGTAATGGAAACACTACCAAACGCCATACGGAAATCGACGACCTTTCCGTCTTCTACTTGATAACCACCAGCGAAAGTAATCTTGGAAATACTTTCTGCAGCGCGGCTACCAACTTTTCTCCAATAAGTATTCAAATCATCATGATGTGGAATAAAGATCTCTTTAATCAATTCATTTGATTTACGATGAATCTTTCTCACACCAAAAATGAATTCATCCACTGGCACAACACGTGATCCATGTGCGCTCACAAGCTCAACTGTTGCGTCGAGTAGATATAGGCCAACGATAGAATCGCCCGCTGGAGATGCGTTAGCGATATTGCCAGCCATAGTCGCCATATTTCTAATATTTGGCGAAGCCAATTCATGAATAATTTGTTTGATTAAATCAGGAACAATCAAACTTTCTTCGATATCCACAAACTTAGTGCCCGCACCAATGTGAACACCTTTTTCATCTTCGAAGATATATTGAAGTTCCTTTAAATTTGCAATGTAGCAAATGTCTTTATCGAAGTTTGGAATCAATCCTGCTCTTTGGTGTTTCATCACCATTAAATCAGTACCGCCTGCCATGATATAGCAGTCATGTTGATCTAAGATTTTTAAAGCTTCTTTTAGTGATTGAGGAATATGATGTTTTACCATTCAATATCACCTCCGTTTTCTGCGATATCAAGAACTGCTCTTATAATCGCGTTATAACCTGTACATCTGCATAGGTTACCTGAGAGTGCGATACGCACTTCTTCTTCACTTGGATGTGGGTTCTTCTTAAGAAGAGCATAGGTATTGAGAATCATACCTGGTGTGCAGAAACCACATTGGCTCGCGCCAAAGTCTGCGAACGCATCTGCGATCACACGATATTGTGGTGTGACTCTAAATCCTTCAATGGTCATGACATGTTTACCAATGACATTAGCCACTGGTATTAAGCATGAGTCATAGCAAATTCCATCCACAAGGACTGAGCAGGCACCACAAGCACCTTCACCACATCCTTCTTTGACACCAGTCATATGAAGTTTAATTCTTAAAACATCAAGTAATCTGGTGCTTGGATCGACTTCCACTTTTACATGTTTGTTATTGAGATAAAAACTAATTTTTTCCATGTTCAATAACCTCCATTAAGTATTCTGGATTTGCTGGGATTTTATTGATCTCATGGCCTATGGCCATTTCAATAGCGTGACCTAGCGCAGGAGCGCCACCCACAAATGTGAGTTCGCCACATCCCTTCGCGCCTGTCGCGCCATAGGCAAATAGATTATCGATTAATTCTGTTTCCATCATTGGTAAGTCCATAGATGTTGGAACGATATAATCGGATAAGGTCTTTTGTCTGAATCTACCTTCAGCAACTTCCATATTTTCGAGATAGCCATAGCCTAAAGCTTGGGCCATACCACCATCGGCTTGTCCAACAACAATACGGTCATCGATTGCGTGACCAACATCATATGTTGACCAGCAACCTTCTATCTTCACTTGATATGTAATTGGATCAAAACTGATTTCCACTATGTTGACACCCCATGCATATCCTGGATAAGCATCACCTTGCATAGTGTCTTCATCCCAGTGGATATAATCAGGACCAACATACGGTTCAATCCATTCTTGATATTCACCTGGCTTCCAGATTTCTTTTAAATGTTTTGCTGCTTTTTCACATAAGAAACCAACAATAATCATCGTTCTACTAGCAGCGGTTGGACCAGTACTTAATGTGTGGTCTGTATCTGGAGCTTCATGTGTCACTTGTTCTTCTGGGATACCCAAAGTATTGGAAACAACTTTCTTAAGTGTTGTTCTATTACCTTGTCCAAAATCAACTTGTGATGTGTATAAGTGAACAATGTCATGTTCATCTTTTGTTAATTTAAGTTGAGCGTTAATGATTGTGGATTCACCACTACCGGTAAAACCACATCCGTGTAAGAAACAGCTCATACCGATACCACGATTACTTCCTGGCTTGCTGTATTCCTTGTATTTGCGTTTAAAATCGCTCATTTCAAACGCTTTATCAATGAGTTGAGGCAAGATTATATCGTCGTGGAATTTACCGCTTACAGCGGTTATTTGACCCTTTTCCGCTAGATGATTGAGTTTAAATTCAATTGGATCAATTCCCGCAACTCTTGCAATATGTTCAATGAACATTTCAAAAGCGAAGATTGTCTGTGGAGAACCAAATCCTCTAAACGCTGCAGTAGGCATTGTATTTGTGATATAGACATCACCAGTGATATCTAAGTTTGGAACGTTATAACAATCCACGACTGCAATCAAAGCACGGGATAAGACAACGCCGGAACATCCTTTATAGGCACCACCGTTTAATCTAACGTGTGCTTCCACACCCACGAGTTTGCCGTCTTTGACATAACCAGTGTATGTAGTTTTGGATGGGTGACGTTTTGTGGTGTACATTAAATCTTCACCACGATCGAAAATCATCTTCAATGGTTTTTTGATTTTCACAATAGCGGTAGCCATTTGGGCGGCCATCATAGATGGATAGTGTTCTTTACCACCAAAGGCACCACCAACTGCGGGTTGAATAACTCTAACTTTAGATGGATCACATCCAAGAGTTCTCACAACCGCATTCTTAATATAGAAAGGACATTGCATGGAGGCTTTGATGGTAATCTTGTTACCATCTAGCCACATAATCATACCTTGTGTTTCAAGATAGACTTGTTCTTGATAACCAGTTTCAAATGTTTCAGTTAACGTATAGTCATAATCTTTTCTGACTTTACTTAAATCACCTTTGGTGAAGTGTTTATGAATCTGACTGTTAACCAATTCATATTCAGGAGTTTCTTCATCATAGGTAACTTGAGTCATTCTCGCTAACTCTTCTAGTTTGGTTTTATCGGGACCAATGAGTAAACCGATGGTTTCACCATAATAGTTAACTCTTCTGTCCGCGAATACTGGCCAGTCTGAGAAGATAATGTTAACAACATTTTCTTTCACAATATCTTTAGCGTCGATGTAGTAATAACCTTTTGGTAAGGTTGGCACCGACACGAATCTAATACGCCCACAGGCGATATTGCTACGTAAAGGACGACACCAAAGGAAATCTTTAGCGGGAAGGTCATCGGTAAATAAGGCGAGACCCGCCATTTTTTCTTCGTTGTCTATTTTGATTGTCGAGTTTTTAAATCCTGACGACATACAAACGTCCTCCTTTCTTTGATTTATTAGTGTTTGAATTCAATTGCTTTTACTGGACATTTAGATGCACATAATCCACATCTGAAACATTTCTCAGAATTGAATTCTGGGATCTTTGCTTCATTCATATCAATTGCGAAGTATGGGCAGTTGCGTGCACACATTGCACAGTGTGAACATTTCTCCACTTTTACCTTTGGCAATTCAGCTTCATATGTCGTGACTTTTTTCAAACCTGTCTTCATGACATCTTCCACAGATTTGAATCCATATTTTTCTAATTCTTTTGGTAAGTCATCAATGATCTTTTTATAGAGTTCTTTGCCTCTGAGCATAGGTGCGGATAACATACCCACAGCGGAAGCACCTGCAAGCAAGAATTCAATGACATCTTTTGCGGAAGCCACACCACCAACACCGATAACGGTTAATGATGGTTCAGCTTGTTTGATTGTGTAAACAGTAGCTAAAGCTAATGGTTTGATAACTGGACCGGACATCCAGACAAAACCTTTATCGTTATTAGCGGCCATTGTTCTATTTTCCACATCAATAACCATGGATGGTCCTAAGGAGTTAATAGCGACAACACCATTCGCACCATTTTCCTTAATCACTCTGGCAAAGCCAGCAGGATCTGGAATGTGTGGTGAAATCTTCATATAGAATGGTTTCTTTGTGTGCTTTCTAATAGTTCTCACTACTTCAGCGAGTTTTTCTCTATCAGTTCCCACATAGTGACAGCTCACTTCAAAAGCATCCGCGAATTTATCTAATGCTGGAATTAAGACTTCCATATCTTCTTTGGTATAACCAACGGAGATAATTAATGGACAATCACCTTTCTTAGCGACGTATTCAGGAAGAAATTCTTCAATCCATTTCTCTTTGCTATATTCAGTCCAAAGCTCGCAGTTATAAATTGCGTTATTGTCACCGATAATGCATGGGTGTGGGATATGCGCCATCTCAACGGAGATTGTTTTTGCGACAATCGCACCACAACCAGCAACATGATTGAGCCATAGCATCTTTTCAGCGTCACCAACAAGTGGTCCTGCTGCTGGCATTAAAGGATTCTTGAGGTATAAACCATCAAATTTTGTCGATAGATCCATATTTATTCCTCCTTAACACGGGTCCATAGTCTCTCACTTTCTTCGAGAGATTTATTAAATAAAGCTTTAGCTTTTTTGGAGACAATTTGTCTATTCTTTAATAAACATTTACCAGATGCATAGACATCGTTTGGTTTTAATGCTGGATAGACACCAAAGAATAAGTGTCCAAAGGCATTGCTATTATCCATCTTGGTAAATGGTTGATATGGTAAGAGCATGAAGTCTGCTTCATAACCCTTTTGAATTCTTCCGAGTTTGATATTTAAGATACGAGAAACATAATCATAGGAATTGTTAATCATATCTAGGACTTCACCTAAGCCTAAACCAGTTGGAGATTCAGTCTTTAAGTGAGCGGTATAGTAGACGTTATTGTATTCGTTTGCCATATTGCTGCTTAAGCCATCGTTACCAACGAGTACTTTGACGTTATGTTTAAGGTAATTCTTCACATTTGGTAAACCAACTGCATTATTCATGTTGCTTGTGGTATTAACCACCATGTAAGCGCCATGTTTACTAACAATATCTAATTCTTTATCAGAGATATCAACACCATGGACGATTAAGCTGTTTGGATTAATCAATCCATATTTCTCCATTCTTTCCATGATGGTGACGCCATATTTCTTTAAAGAATCTTCTTCATCCATCACGCTTTCAGCGACATGAATGTGAATTGGATTATCACCTAGTTGCTTGGCAATACTCGCAAGTGTCTTATTGGATAAAGTCATGCTTGCGTGCATGCCAAACAAACCAGCGACGTGGTCTGTTCTATATTTATTCATGAATGACATGTTTTCTTTTATGCATTTGCATGTCAAATATCTATCACTTGTTTCAAAACAAAGGATAGCTCTTAAGCCTAATACATCAACAAGAGACTTCTTTAACATAGTTAAGCTCTTGATAATGTCTGTTCCAGAGGCGTGGTGGTCAATAATTGTGGTAACACCATTTTCAATGAACTCTTTACCAGCGCATATGCCTGAATAGTATGTGATTTCGTTATCGATTTTAGCGTCAATCTTCCACCACATCTGTTCTAAGATTTCTAAGAAGTTATGTGGATCGAATGGTAGGGCTAAACCTCTAGCGAAAATGCTATATATGTGAGCGTGGTTGCACACGAAGTTCGGCAACAAAAGTTGTCCTTTACCATCAATCACTTGATAACCATCGTTTTTGAACTTAGACATTGGTCCTGCTTCAACGATTTTGTCATCGAAAAGGACATATCCATTTTCAATATAGTTTTGGTAGTCATAAATTCTGACGTTAATGATAGCTTTCATTAGAATTTGACCTCCTTATCACAGTTAATAAGTTCACCCTGCCCACCGAGGAATTCTCCATCTTTCAAAATAAACTTTCCTCTTAACATTGTGTGGACGATTTTTTCATTTAATTTGATTCCTTCATAGATGCTGTAGTCGCAAGTTCCATGAGGCTTTCCTAATTCATATTCAGGCACTTCTTTGATGAATGCGAGGTCCGCATCTTTGCCCACTTCAATGGACCCTTTTTTGGAAAAACCATTGAGTTTTGCAACGTTTTTGCTCATTTTATCGATAATTTGATCTCCAAATTGCTTGTGGAGAATGATAAATGAAGATTCGATTCCACCGATACCTAATGGATGCCCAACTAGGGATGGATGACTCTTTTTATCTTCCGACATGAATGAGCAATGGTCAGTGCCAATTGTATTTACGTATTTGATATTTTTAATCAATAATTCTTGTTCTTCTTTGCTTCTAAGTGGAGGGGCAAATGTGTATAAATAACCCTTCTCAGAATTGAGCACTTCTTTATTGAATGTGAAGTATTGAGGACAGGACTCAACGTAGAAATGTTTTCCTAAAATATCACCATATTGATTGATTAATCTTTGGAGAGTTTCGCCTGACGAGCAATGCACCATGTATAGATATCCTTGTGTATCACGTGCAAAGCCCGCGAGCTTGAGTGCTTCTGTGTATTCACATTCGCTTGGGCGTGCTTCTGCAATATATGTGCAGGCATACTCAGGCTTGAGTGTGACGAGCTCATCGTTTTCAATATGTGCGGTAACCAAGAAATTGTATTTCTTTGTTAACTCTAGTAATTTAATAATGTCTGGATCGTATGTTCTTCTTCTGGTTTCAGAATAAGTTGTGAACAACTTAATTGTGTTCATACCCAACTGTTTCATCATTAAAACATATTGTTCCAAATCACTATCAGGTTCCTTAATGCACGCATGGAAATGATAGTCCACGTGGCATTTCTTCGCTAATTGGAGACGATCATAGAATGATCTTTCTAATTTTCTTGCGTTTCTTGTTGGGTCTAAGAAGTCCACGATTGTGGTAATGCCACCATAGGCGGCGCATCTACTTCCAGATTCAAAGTCATCTACAGATGTAACTGTTCCACAATACAAAGCAAAATGGACGTGTGGATCGATTAAACCGGGGATTATCTTTAATCCATTAGCGTCGATAATTTCATCCGCTGCTTTTTCTTCTTTTCCAATATAAGCAAAACGCTCATCTTCAATAAAGATGTTCACATCTTGCCACTTTCCATCTATATAGACTTTTCCGTTTTTAATTAGTTTGGTCATTTTATTTTGCCGCTTTTTCTTTCATTGCTTTCAAAATCTTTTCAGGTGTAATTGGTAAGCTATTAATTCTCACACCGACTGCATTGTAAACAGCGTTACAAATAACTGCTGGAGGTGTATCAATACCAATTTCACCAACTGATTTCGCACCGAACGGACCTGTAGGTTCATAGGAGTCCGCAAATTCAGTTGTTAACTTATGAATTTCTTTAGTGGTTGGGATGTGGTAGTAAAGGAAACTATTAGACATTAATTGTCCGGCTTTGTTATATAAAACTGCTTCTTTAGCTGCCATACCAAAGCCTTGAACGATACCACCTTCCACTTGGCCTTTAGCAAGCATTGGGTTGATTGTGGTACCACAGTCTACGACTGAGACATATTCTAAGACTTCGTATTCACCCGTTTCAGTATCTAATTCGATTTCCGCATAGGCCGCCATAAATGGAGGCGGGGAAACGTGTCCAATATATGATTCGGTAACCGCTACTTGATGTTGTGGAGCGGAATAAATGAGTTTGTTTGATAGATCGAATAAGGAGATTTCTTTATTGCCAGAAACAAACTTCTTACCATC
The DNA here is from genome assembly GCA_905236395.1 of uncultured Bacilli bacterium. GTDB lineage: Bacteria > Bacillota_I > Bacilli_A > RFN20 > CAG-826 > RUG13091. The sequence continues at coordinate 6,926 of CAJOPR010000034.1, read as the reverse complement.
AAATTCCACTGTGCTTTCTTTAACGCCTAGCATAACAGCAGCTTCGCTGATAAGGCGCTCTCTCATCTTAATTGCGGTCTTCCACGCAGCGTTACCTGATATGTATGTCGTGGATGATGCGTATGCACCCACGTCGAATGGGGCTAAGTCTGTATCTGAGGAGTAGATAATGACTTTATCCACTGTGGTCATTAATTCTTCAGCAACAATCTGGCTGATTAATGTATCGGAACCTTGTCCAATATCGGTAGCACCACATCTGACCATGTAGAAGCCACCATCTTGTAATGTGATAGCGCAACTTCCCATATCAGAGAATGGAATACCACTACCTTGCATAGCGATAGCGCAACCAACAGATCTCACTTTGTGAGGTCCAACTTGTTTTCTTGGATATTTATCTTTCCAACCGATGAGCTCTGCACCTCTATCGATACAGTATGGGAGTTTGCATGATTCCATAATCATCGCGGTACCTTTGGTACCTTCACCCATTATTTCAAAGATTGGGGATGTTTCTTTTTCTTTCATGGAATTCTTTCTACGTAATTCCACTGGATCCATGTGTAATTTTTCAGCGAGGATATCAATCGCAGATTCTAAAACGTAGTTTCCCTGAATCGCACCATATCCACGATATGCGCCTGCAGGTACATGGTTTGTGTATAATACGCGACCCGCGAATCTAACAGCGTCAACTTTGTTGTATAAAGGTAAGACTTTACTACCAACAATCATGAACACGGTAAGCGCGTGCTCACCATATGCGCCTGTGTCGCTTAATGCGTGACAATCGATAGCCTTAATTGTGCCATCTTTATTCGCACCGATTTTCATCGTAATGCACATTGGGTGACGTGTATATGAGGAACCAAAGACTTCTTCTCTGGTATAAACCATCTTTGATGGTAATCCTGTTCTTAATGTCACTAAAGCGACAAACATTTCACAATGGAATTGTTGTTTGCCACCGAAGCCACCACCGACACGTGGTTTGACAATTCTAATTTGAGATAATGGCATACCTAAGGTTTGTGCCATGATTCTACGAATATGGAATAGTGTCTGTGTCGCGGTGTAGATGACTAAACGGTTATGTTCGTCTAATCTAGCATTGGAACAATGCGGTTCAAGCATCGCGTGTGCTTGTGCTTGTGTTTCCGCGGTATGCTCGATAACGACATCGCATTTCTCTAATTCTTTTTCAACATTGCCAACTTCCATTTCATAAGATGCGGCAACGTTATCTTTTGGTCTAAAGCCCATTTCGAAGGCTTGTGAAATGCCTTCTTCTGGGTGGATTACATTCTTATTCTTATAAGCAGACTTATAATCTAAGACTGGTTCCAATACTTCGTATTCAACTTCGATTAACTTAAGAGCGTCTTCAGCGATCTTTTCATTAATCGCAGCAACCACTGCAACTTCATCACCGATAAATCTGACATATTCATCCAATATGAACTTATCGATTGGTGATGGTTGTGGTGCGCCTTGGCCCGCACGGGAGAACGCAACGTGTGGTACGTTCTTGTATGTGAGCACACACTTAACACCATTAAGTGCTTCAGCTTTACTGGTATCGATGTTTTTGATTCTCGCAAACGCATGTGGAGAACGTAACATCTTTAAAACTAATGAACCTTTTTCTTCATAGTCTTGGGTGTAGACCGCACGGCCCATCATCTCAGCATGGCCATCTACGGAATGAGTTTTGTTGTTAACAACTTTGAATTTCTTATTCATATTATTTCCCCTCCGCTAAATAGGCCTTAATGGCTTTGAATTGAGATTGATAACCGGTACATCTACAGAGGTTACCGACTAGGAAATCTTTGATTTGTTCATCAGTAGGATTCTTATATTCATGTTTTAAGGCATGGACGATAAGGGCAAATCCAGGTGCACAATAGGAGCATTGGTCTGCACCTTCATCGCCATAGAAATCCGCTAGTCTTCTAGCTTCTTCTTGGATGCCTTCTACTGTGATAACGTGTTTGCCTTCTGCTTTAACAGCTAAGACACCACAAGATAAAACTGGTTTCTCATCAATGAGAACTGTACATGCACCGCATGATGTTTGGTCACATCCAATGTGAATGGACAAAACGCCATATCTTCTTAATGCATGAGCGAGGTATTCATCTGGTTCAACATCCCAGACAACTTCTGTTCCGTTTAAATAGAATTTAAGTTTCATTATTTGTTTACCTCCTCGAGCCCTCTACGAACATAGACTCTGGCTAAATCTTGTCGATATTCTTTGCTGATATTGTTGCTATCCATGTATTGGAGTTCACTAACAGCGAGCTCTGCGGCTTCTTCAAAGTTACCTTTATCAGCAGCTTCCATAGCTTTCTTTGCTAAAGCGGCCACTAAAGGACGAGAGCCAACTGCGATATAGTTCTTTCCACCACGTTTAACTATGGAGAAGTCAATCATTGGGAAATCTAAAGCGGTTGTCTTTACTTTTTTAAAGTAACCTTTGCCTTCTTCTTTCTTAATTATGATTTCTTCTAAAATGCCTTCGATCTTTCCACGCAAAGCAAGGAATTCTTCTAATGACATTTCTTTAGAAGGATATAATTTCACTTTTACATCCAAAGGAAGTAATGCAGCGATAACATCAGAGAATGGATATCTACCAAATACTGATCCACCGATAGTTGCGCTATTTCTGAATGCTGGTCCCATCACTTCTCTCACACCAAATGCGGTTGCGCCACTAAATAGTGAGTTGATAAGTGGGGATTTTTCAAATTCTCTTAAAGAGGCCATCGCACCAACATGGATGTATCCGCCTTTTTCTTCAATCTTATCTAAGCCACACTCACTTAAATCAATAAGTGTGTCATAAGATAATCCGGTTTTCTTCATCCATAAACCGCCTGCGACAATCGCATTCTTGGGACTTTCATTAAGTTTCTTATAAGCATCTTCTATAGAAGTTGCTTTGTAGTAGTCATTTGCTCTTAAACTCATAATCAGTTCCTTTCCTCCAATGTTCTTATATAATCTTCGATTGTATCTATATCCACCAAGATGTTTCGATCATCTACTGGGATTGCTTCTTTATCTTGTTTATCACGGAATAACCTCAGGTTACTTTCCATTCCTTCTCTTAAGAGAGCTTCCTTTAATTCATGCTTAATGAATAACGGATGCCCTTCTTTTCCTTGATAAGTCGGATACCTCACTGGAGCCTTTCCTTTTAGGATGGCCTCATATGTGCTCGCGCGAATAAAAGGGATATCGCCTGGGCTAATGAAAAAATCGTCTTCAACTTTAGATACTCCACATAAAACAGATGTAAACATTCCGTTTGGATAATCTTTATTGAAAACGATTTCTATATCTTTTTCTTCTTTAAGAATTTCTCTTATATCTTTATCGTAATGGCCAGTTATAACAAAAATTATGCTAACAAAAGGTCTCATTGCTTCGATGGTATGCATAATTAGTGGCTTCCCATCAAACATAAAGCCCATCTTATTTCCATTAGCGCGGCTAGAATAGCCACCTGCGAGAATTATTCCCTGTGCCATGTTAATTATATTTTATGAAAAAAGTGTTTTACGCGCAAGAACATGAGCACGTATATGTATGAGTTCTAACCTTTAGAACTAGAGCACAAATTGAAACATTCACCGATATAATCTGTGATATACTATTGACGCTTAAGAGGAAAAAAATATGAGCAGATATGTTGTTTCATTAGGTGGAAATGCCTTAGGTAATAACGCTGAAGAGCAAAAAGAATTACTTAAAGGTGTTGCTAAACCAATCGTTGAATTAATCAAAAATGGTCATGAAGTTATCATCGTTCATGGCAATGGACCACAAGTCGGAATGATTAACTTAGCATTCACCGACGCTAAGAGCGTCCCAGATATGCCATTCCCAGAATGTGGCGCGATGAGCCAAGGATATATTGGCTTCCATATCCAAAACGCTATTGATAATGAATTGAAATCACAAAATGTTAAGAGAAATGTTGTTACAGTTGTGACACAAGTCTTAGTGGATAAGGATGATCCATTATTCAAGTCTCCAAGTAAACCAGTTGGAGCCTTCTATTCCGAAAAAGAAGCGAAAGAAATCGCCGACAAAATGGGATACGTAATGAAGGAAGATGCTGGTAGAGGTTGGAGAAGAGTGGTCGCATCTCCACTACCAATTGATATCATTGAGAAAGATTCCATCCAAGAACTAGTTTCAAGAGGTCATGTTGTCATCTGTGCAGGCGGTGGAGGTATCCCCGTGATCCGTCATGAAGATGGTAAGTTAGAAGGTATCGCTGCAGTCATCGATAAAGACTATGCTTCCGCTAAGGTTGCAGCCCTTGTTGATGCCGATTATTTAGTCATTTTGACCGCTGTCGATAACGTCTATATTGATTTCAAACAACCAACCGAAAGAAAGCTCGAAAAAGTGACTGCTTCAGAGATGGTTGAATACATGGCTGGAGATTATTTCGCAAAAGGCTCAATGTACCCGAAAGTGAACGCTTGTGTGCGCTTTTTGGCCGAAAAACCTGGCAAAACCGCTATAATTTCCTCATTAGTCGCAGCCAAAGATGCCTTTGAAGAAAAGGCTGGAACTATCATAAAATAGCTTTTTGAAGCAAAAGAAAACCGGTGGAAAAATCACCGGTTTTTTGTTTGATTTTTGAATTAAAATTTTGATTATTTGATGACTCTAACTCTTAAAACACCAGGCATTCCTGCTAAGGCATCTTTTAAGCATGAATGTGGGCCATCTTTACATTCAAATTCCACTACTGTAGCGGCAAATTCGCCCTTAACTCCTGATGCGGATTTAAGGACATTTTTCACTTCGCCAACTGTCTTGAGGATTTCGCCACTTGCTAGTTCTGCTTTATGTAAAACTACCACACGTTTTGCGTCTCCTCTAGCACCCATTTCGATTCTTGGGAAGTTAACGGAATTGATGATATTGCCGTTTTCAACAAACTCGACAATTTCATGAGCCGCCATAGCAGCACAGTTATCTTCAGCTTCTTCTGTTGATGCGCCTAAATGGGAGATAGCAACAACGCCTTCCATATTAGCGGATTTATAGTTCGGGAAGTCTGTGACATATCTGCGAACCTTACCACATTCTAATGCCGCTTTCATGTCATCATCATTCACTAATGCATCACGTGCAGCGTTGATAATAATAACGCCATCTTTAGCTTTAGCTAAGAATTCCTTATTAACCATACCTTTTGTGGCATCTAATAATGGGACGTGAACAGAGATATAGTCGGCTTCTTTGAGCATTTCATCCATTGAAACGATCTTGGCTGCTTTCAATAATTCTTTGTTCTTTTCGACAGTGGCTTCACTTGGCTCAACGCCTAAGACTTTCATGCCGAGTTTAGCGGCGGCATCAGCGACTAATGCACCGATAGCACCGCAACCGATAACACCTAAGGTTTTTCCTAAGATTTCGGTTCCAGCATATGCGCCTTTGGCTTTTTCCATTGATTTGTTAATCAATTCATCGCCTTTATTAGCTTTTACCCATTCCATAGAGCCTCTAAGGTCTCTGGCCGCTAAAAGCATCATAGCAATGGTTAATTCTTTAACAGCGTTCGCATTTGCGCCAGGTGTGTTGAAAACAACAACACCTTCCCCAGCAAACTTATCTAATGGAATATTGTTGACGCCAGCACCGGCACGGGCAACACAAAGAACGGATTCTGGTAATTCCATTTCGTGCATTGCGGCACTTCTAACCATAATGGCATCAGCGCCTTCAATACTTTCAGTGTATACTTCGTATTCTTTTGGTAAAACCTTTAATCCAACAGGGGATATTTTATTTAAGCAAAATACTTTCATAGCTATCTCCTATTTGTGAGCGTCTTCAAATTCTTTCATGTATTTGACTAATGCTTCAACGCCTTCGATTGGCATAGCGTTATAGATAGAAGCACGTAAGCCACCTGTTGATCTATGACCTTTCAAGTTGGTGAAGCGATATTTTTTCGCACCTTCTAAGAATTCAGCATCGAGTTCATCGCTTGGTGTTCTGAATGTAACGTTCATTAATGAACGTGAATCTTTATCAACATATGGTTTGAAGAGCTTACTTTGATCTAAGTAGTCATATAAGACCTTAGCTTTCTTTTCGTTAAGTTCTTTTCTCTTTTCAAGACCACCGGTCTTTAATAACCACTTAAAGACTAAACCACACACATAAATTGCGAAGGTTGGTGGGGTGTTATACATAGAACCGTTTTCCGCATGGATTCTGTAATCTAAGTATGCTGGAAGTGGCACTCTTGGTGCTCTGGCTAATAAATCATCTCTAATAATGACAATTGTGACACCAGCAGGACCAACGTTCTTTTGTGCACCAGCATAGATCAAACCGAATTTGTTCACATCGATTGGTTCACTTAAGAAGCAAGAGGACATATCACACACAAGTGGGATGTCTCCTGTATCTGGATATTCTTTATATTTAGAACCATAGATGGTGTTGTTATCGCAAATGTAGACATAGTCTGCATCTGGACGGAATTTTAATCCTTTGAGATCTGGAATGTTTCTAAATCCATTTTCTTCAGATGAGGCAACGATGTTCACGTCAGCATATAACTTTGTGTCTTTAATAACTTTCTTAGTCCAAACACCAGTGTGGATGATATCCACTTTACCATTTGTGGCAAAGTTCATTGGTATCATGGAGAACGCTAAAGTTGCACCACCTTGTAAGAATAATACTTTGTAGTTTTCAGGAATGTTTAATAACTTTCTGAGATCAGCTTCCGCTGTATCAATAATGTTTTGATAAACCTTTGAGCGGTGACTCATTTCCATGACCGACATGCCTGATCCATCTTTATCAAGCATTTCTGCCGCTACTTGTTCCAAAACTTCTTCTGGTAACATAGCTGGTCCAGCAGAGAAATT
>CAJOPR010000033.1 GCA_905236395.1 uncultured Bacilli bacterium | reverse complement strand
GACGCGATACCAAGCTACGCTACGTCCCGATTATGGCGCGCCTGACAAGAATCGAACTCGTAACCTCCTGGTTCGTAGCCAGACACTCTATCCAGTTGAGCTACAGGCGCGTTTACTTACTTGTCAGCTTCAAATCGGCAATTGCCTTCACCATTCAAGTAAGTGCTGTATTGAGTGGAGGTTCCTGCCGGATTTGAACCAGCGATCATTGAGTTGCAGTCAATTGCCTTACCAACTTGGCTAAGGAACCATCATGCAGCGCTATGAATTATAACACTGCATTATTATATGTTTCAAGGATAAATATAATTTATTTTTTACGCGTGAATTAGGCCACTTTTACTCTATTCCACATCTCTTCCACTTTAGTGGTTTGGTCGCCGAAGTCTTTCATCATGCAGCATCTCTTGAGAGCTTCTTCGGTTGGGTATTGAGCATCAAATTGTCTTCCACGGTTTGCTTTGGCAACATCGATTGTTTTATCTGTTCCACCAAAGTAGAAAGATAAATCAATTGTGTCAGCTTCTTCGCCTTCTTCAGCACCATACCATTCGTTAATTAAATCCCAAATGGCGTCGCCGACGATTGGGGAAGTGTAACCAACGGCATCCATACATTGAGCGGCAACTTCTGGTGTGCAGATGTAGTTAATGAATTCTTCTGCTAATGAGGTATTGGCACCTTTTGGCATACACCAACCATCAAACCAGACGTTACTACCTTCGGTAGGAAGTGAGTAATTTAAGATCTTGTCGGCTTCTTCTGCACTATCCATAGAATAGACAGAGTCACCAGACCAAGCTAAGTTAGCGTGGTATCTGCCTGTGACAATATCGTCTTTGCCTTCGTCAACTTCAAAGCCATAGACTGTTTTTGCTTTGGCATCTTTTAAGGCGGCTTCCACTAACGCGATTGTTGCATCATCGCATCTATTGAAGATGGCACTTAAATCAGCGTTGAATGTTGGTGAATTTTCATCTAATGCCATGATTTCACTTCTATAAACATGGAAGATCGCAGTAACATATGTGTCACGCATGGAATCTTTTAATGAGAATTGGTTAGCGAATTTGCTGTTTGTGTTCCACAAACATTCCCAAGAATTGACATCAGCTTCATCAAAATATTCTGGATCATAGGTGAATCCCATTGTTCCCCAGAAATAAGGAACGGCATAGGCTAGGAAGGAACTACCATCATTAAGTGTTTCGTTAGCAAATCTACTTAAAATGAATGGTGAGCCATATGTAGACCAGTTGCTTAAAGATTCTCCATAGACCTTTGTACTTTCGTTGTAGTTGACCTTTTCAAGCATACCTTCATTAGCCATCTTTTGGATCATGTAGTCAGATGGGCAGATGAGGTCTGCGCGAATTGCGCCTAAAGAAATTTGTGTGTACAATTCTTCGTTTGTACTGAATGTTTCGTAACCTACTTTAATCTTTTGGCCGGTCTTCTCTAAATAGTACTTTTCAAACGCCTTGACTGTGCCATCGTCGACGATGTTACCATCATCATCCGTTCCTTCATAAATGTAGTCTTCCCAGTTATAGATAACGAGATCGTACTTTGGGGAACAAGCAGTTAAAGAGAACATTGTACCTAAGACTAATGCGGGTGCTGCTAGTAATAAAACTGTTTTTGATTTCATTTTATTTATCTCCTTTTTCTTTGTATTTTTTTGCATTTTGAGCACTCTTGATGTTCATGACAATCATAACTATTAATATGACAGCAAATAAGATTGCTGTAAATGCACGTAATTGAGTTGGTAGACCAGCCTTCTTTGTGACAGCGTCAACATATGTGGAAATGGTATCAAATCCACCGACGGTTGGTTTGGTAAATGCGGTGATGACATAGTCATCTAATGATAATGTAATCGATAATAGGAAACCTGATAAAATACCTGGAACAATATCAGGGATAATGACTTTAAATAAGGATTGAGTCTGCGTAGCGCCTAAGTCCATGGCCGCTTCATACAAAGCGGGATCCATTTGTTCTAGCTTGGGTTGTACAGACATAACAACATATGGAATTGATAAGACAACATGTCCGATAACTAAGGTAAAGAAACTACGTTGCATACCGAAAGCTTTTGCACAGATAACGAATAATACGCACAAGCTAACAGCGGTAACGATTTCCGCATTAACAACAGGAATTTGTGTAACAAAGTCCATGGTGTTCTTCATCCACTTCTTTCTTAAATAGAAGATGCCGATAGCACCTAATGTGCCTAAGACGGTTGAAATAGCGGCTGATGTTAAGGCCACAAGAGCGGTATTACCCACTGCGGACCATATCTTTTGTCCGATCATGTTGTTCGAATCGAACAAAGTTATATAGTTATCAAAGGTGAATCCACTCCACATACCAGTTGTTTTACTTCCAGTAAATGAGTAGATGGTGATATAGACAAGAGGAGCGTACATTAAAGCAAGGACAAAGTAGATAAAGACATTAGCTAATATCTTCTTAGCCTTCTCCCACTTTCTCTTGTTAGCAAGGGCGCGGTTCACTTGTTCAATGGTCATAGTTTTTTGTTCCATTACCAAATGCCTCCCTTCTTGTTATCAGCCTTTCCGGTGATTGCTTTTTCAACAAGCAAGGAGATGCCAATAATCATTAACATGACTAAAGACAATGCTGATCCAACGTGGTTGGATATTGCACTGGTGCTTTGGCCGAACCAGAATTCGATAACGTTACCGATAATTTGAGTGCTATTTTCACTCATCTTATTAGCGATAACATAGCTACTCATTGTAGGCATGAATGTCATCATGACCGCAGAGACAATGCCAGGAATGGTCATTGGGATAATGGTCTTCACAAAGACTTGGAATGGGTTTGCACCCAAATCCGCTGCGGCTTCAATTTGGTTTTTGTCCATCTTGAGCATCTGGTTATATAAAGGTAATATAGCGAATGGCAAATAGTCATAAACCATACCGATAATAATTGCGACATAAGGATATGAAGCAGTTAAATCAACACCGATAAATAGTTTAAAGAACCAGTTCACTAAGGCCTTTAAACCAATAGTACGGATAACGAAGTTAATCCACATCGGTAATAAGAATATATAAACAAGAACTTTGTTCTTATTGTATTTAGAATTGGATAATAAGTAGGCGATTGGGTAGGCGATTAAGATACAGATAACAGTGGTAATGCCCGCGATCATAAAGGTGACACCGATGACTTTCCAGTTCTCTGCACTACCGAAAACTGTTACCCAGTTTTGGAAGGAGAAAACACCTTTCGCATCAGTGAAAGCGTAATAAACAATTAAGAGAAGAGGGAAGACCACGAAGAGCGCCATAAAAACAGCGTATGGCATGCATAAGCTTCCTCTAAAATTAAATCTCTTTCTTTGTTTAAGAACTGCTTCAGCCATTTTTATTTTTTGGCTCCTTTACGAGAGATGTTGACTTTGGATGTATCGATAATGACAGAGACTCTGTCGTTTTCGTTCCATAAGTCTGGTGTATTTAAGATGAAATCTTCTTCATCTTCAGTTCTAACCATTATTTCATAATGGTCACCAATATAAATTAGGGAAATGATATTACCGTGGATATGGCTTGCGGAGAGGTCATCTGAAATAGTAATAGCTTCAAATGGAACTTCCACGTTCACGTCCATATCTTCACAGGCAATTTCCTTACCGTTTTCATCTACGAGTGTGCCTTCTTCGTCAAGTTTTGCGCCTGGGAATAATGGGAGGATGTCTAGATCAAAGACACTACCAGCAAAATCCACTTTGTAGTCTTTGGTGATGTAACCATCATAGAAGTTAGAAACGAATGGTTTCTTCATGATTTGGATATTGACTGGTTCCACGCTTAAACCAACGGTGATGCCTTCTTCAAGCTCTGCGGTAGATTGCACCACCACTTCGGCTTTGCCGACATGGAGAATGTATTCATAATGCATACCTTTGAAGATCTTAGAAGAGATCACACCATCGACCGTGCCTTTTCCTTGTTTGGAAAGGACAATATCTTCGGGCCTAATGACGACGTCAACTTTTTCGTTGATATCGAATTTGCCGAAGTCGACTGGATCAGCATCCCAATAGGTATTTAAGAATCTAACTTTGTTACCCTTGGCCATTGTACCGGTGTAAATGTTAGATTCACCGATAAAGTCAGCGACAAAGGCGTTGTTAGGTTCGTCGTAGATTTCTTTTGGCTTACCAACTTGTTGAATCTCACCATCGTTCATAACCACGATTGTATCTGACATAGTCAAAGCTTCTTCTTGGTCATGGGTGACATAGATGAAGGTAATACCAATTTTCTTATGCATCTCTTTAAGTTCGAGTTGCATTTCTTTT
>CAJOPR010000032.1 GCA_905236395.1 uncultured Bacilli bacterium | reverse complement strand
TCTTTCATCTTCTTTGACTCTCAAGATGACTGTGGCAATCGCTAAACCAAGGCCAAGGAGTAGACCAATGCCTAATAGAATAAGTACCGCCCAAAGTATTTCTGCACCTGGAAACATAATTATTTCTCTCCTTCCCCTTTATAGAAGCGACATTCGCTATGAGAACATGATGAACAGTTCTCTTCACTGATTTTGATATTTTCACAACCTTTAGGTGCGGGTGTGCGCACATAAAGAATGAATGATACGATGAAAACGACTAGCAAGACTGTAAGTATTGATATTCCTAAGACTAAATATCCAACCCAACTCATAAAACAATACCTGAGAATAATCCTTGTAAGCCGACAAACGCCATAGCCATAATCGCAGCAACGATTAAAGCGATTGGTAAACCTTTAAATGCCTTTGGTACATTTGCCGTCTCTAAGCGCACGCGTATGCATGAAAAGACAACGATGATAAGCAAGAAACCAACAGAGGTTCCAATACCATTAGCTAATGAATTTAAGAATGATAATCCTTGATCAGTATTTGCTTGAACAACACCTAAAACCGCACAGTTTGTGGTGATTAAAGGTAGATAAATACCTAAGGATTTATAAAGTGATGGAGAATACTTCTTTATGAAGAGTCCAACAAGTTGGACTAAAGATGCGATAACTAGGATGTACGCGACTGTGTCCATGAATGGAATATGGGCAGGCACTAATACGTAGTTATATAATGGCCAACAAATTAATGTGGCTAAGATAATAACAAAGACAACCGCAATACCCATGCCTAAAGAGGATTTAACTTTACGAGAAACACCTAAGAATGGACAAATACCGTAGAATCTAGAAAGAACTACGTTATCGACAAGCATGCTAGACATAATAGCGAGAATAAAGGCAATGATAATATTCATTATTTGTTACCTCCTTCAGCTTGTTTTTGTTGCGCTGCTAAAGCTTCCTGATCGCGTTTAATCTTTTCTTGTCTAGCCTTAGCTGCTTTTAATTCAGCTTTGCGGTTATTAATAAATGCGATAACCGCTAAGATAAGGCCAAAGACAATAAATGCACCAGCGGGATCTTGGAAGATAGAAATTCTATACGCTTTGAATAAATTCAATGAAGCTTCTGGAATGAATGTGAAGACTTTACCAACTGATAAGCAACCTGTACCAAGGAGTTCTCTAAAGAACGCCATGCAGATAAGTGCAAGTGCGTATCCAACACCCATGCCTAAAGCATCGATTAATGAATCGAATGGGTTGTTCTTGCTAGCGTATGCTTCTGCACGTCCAAGGACGATACAGTTAACAACGATTAATGAGATAAAGACACCTAAGGTGCTATATAACTCTGGTAAGAAGGCATTTGTGAACATCTTTACTAAAGTAACGAATGTCGCAATGATAACGATATATGCTGGTGTTCTGATTTCTTCAGAAATAATCTTTCTTAATGCGGAGACTAACAAGTTAGAGCAGACCAAAACGATGGTAAAGAGTAAACTCATACCAATAGCCGCTTCCACAGATTTTGTGGTCGCTAAAGCAGGACATGTACCAAGAATCGAAACGAATAATGGATTCTCAGCGATAATGCCTTTTAAGAAGTTCTTCCTTGTGTAACCTTTCTCTCTAGCCATATTAATCGTAAATTATCCCATCTACATAACTCTGTGCAGCGTTAATCAAGTCTCTGACAAGCTTCGCGCCATAAGTCGCACCACAAGAGACATCATCTATTGAGAAGTCATCATCGTTGTTAAGTGGTGTGACATAGTTTTCCACTAGTGTTGAAGCATAAGTTTGTTCATTGGTAATCAAATAGGTGCCCACAAACAACTTGCTACTATAATCAAAGCCGGCAATAAGTGAAATCTTGCCGTACATATTCGAACCAGTAGCGACTATCGCCCAACCGGTTGTAACATCATCTTTATGCACTGAATACGCCTTATCCAAAAGATCGAGTTCTGATAAGTCGGAGAATTCATGTGCCTCGCTATTTTCACCAAAAATCGCTGTAATTCCCGCATTAAAACGTTTTTCTTTGTTCTTTTCGATTGCGTCTCTAGTGAAGAAATTAGCTAAGCCAATAAGGGCCGCACTGCACGCGGCAATCGCACCTAAAGTGACCGCGGTGAGAACCATGTGTTTTTTATTAAGCATGATAAACACCTCCAAATCTAATCACTAAGAAGACGACTGTTCCAGAAATGGCAACTATTAATCCCATCGCTAAGAATTTCTTCCATGTATAACGTGGGTTACTCCATTCGTAGTGATCTAAGACCACCGCTATCATGTTTGCGAGCAAGATTGAGAACGCCATACCTTCTGGTAAAGCAGCAAATAAACGGATTAAAACAGTTAACACCGCGGCAATCATGCCATAGAGCAATCTAGATGGACCATTGATTGGGCTGGTAACTGGATCGGTTAACATAAATGTTACGCCGAATAATACACCACCACTTAAGAGGTGATACAAAGTATAGTAGAACGGATTAATTGCACTATTCAAGGAATAGATGCCTAATCCTGCTAATAGCATTAAGACAATAAATGTTCCTAAGAAGGAGACAACAATACGGAAGTCTGCACTTCTTCTAACCATTAAGTAAATCAAACCAGCGAGAATTGTGACTTTATAAACTTCACCGAGTGTTCCAGGAACTCTTCCTAAGAATAGGTCTAATAGTTGATATTGACCAATGTTAGCCATAGCTCCATCACCTAAGACATTTAATGGAGTGGCACCAGCCATTGCATCAGGAACCATGTAGTACCATGTTGGAACATAACGGTTTAGATATGTGTTGAAGCAAATCTTCACAAAGACAAAGCCTACAGCAGCGGGATTAAAGATATTGCTTCCTAATCCACCAAAGACTAATTTGCCTAGTACAATGCCCACTAACGCGCCTAGCGCAATGATTACATATGTAATAGGTGTGTCTAATGGCATTGCTGGCATGAGCAATGTGAATATGACCGCACTAATTGCGGGTGTGAGTATGTTGTTAATCGTATACTTGCCCTTATATGAATAAGCAAATCTTTCTCTGAAAGAGTGCTTTAATCCATCTTTAGGCATCATGTTCTTTAAACCAACGAACACGAATTCAGATGCTAACATCACAAAGACAGAAATGAGATAAGTCGCTAACGTGTTAAGTGGATAGACGACAAAAGCAAAAATAAGCGTTGGTGCAAGCGCGATTAAAACATCTATCATCATTCTCATGACAGAGGCTTTTCTTCTGATATGTGGTGAGCTCTCTCTATTTATAATCATAACTTCGCCATTATCTTCGCTTTCCTGACATAGTCAGTCACTGCAATCTTAGATGTACATGTGTATGTGCACAAACCACATTCAATACATCTCAAAGGATTGAGCTTTTTAATTCTCTCTTTATCAAGTGCTTTCACCGCGTTCATAATCTGCACTGGCTCTAAGTGAGCGGGGCAAGATAAAACACAGCTACCGCATCTGACACACGGTTCTTCTTTGTATTCAGTCTTATCTAAGACGATGATGGATGTCACTGTTTTGGTGACGATGCAGTCATCACTTGGAATAGATGCACCCATCATAGGTCCACCTAAGATGAATACTTTCTCTTTATCGGGATTCTTGTATCCCCCACATAGTGGGATTAAATCTCTAATAGAGGTTCCAACACGCACTCTAAAGTTCTTTGGGAAATTGATTCCGTCACCAGTGACAGTAATATCTCTCTTAATAACGGGCATGTTGTATTTAATTGCTTTATAAATACCCACCATCGTAGATGCATTGAAATTAATAATGCCTCTATTAGATGGTAATTCACCTGGTTTCAATTCGATTCCGGTTGCTGATTTGATCATTTCCACTTCCCATCCTTGTGGATAGTAGTTACCCACTAGGCATAATTCAATTCCGGAATCTTTATATTCTTTAAGGACTTCTTTGTAGACCTTTTTGATATCTGTGTATTTGGACTTAATACAGATCTTAGCTTTCTTGCAATTGAAAGCCTGCATTGTGTACTTGATAGCCTCCATAATACGGTATGGATATTCAAGCATTAATCTATGGTCTGCGGTAATGTATGGTTCGCATTCAATACCGTTAATCAAAATCATATTAATTGGTTTATC
>CAJOPR010000031.1 GCA_905236395.1 uncultured Bacilli bacterium | reverse complement strand
TGCTGATGCTTATGAAACTGAGATGAGATTAAAATCGCTTATCAAAGAAGAAAATTGGATCAAAACACATCACCAATTAATTCACTTTGGTAGAGACATTTGTTTAGCCAGAAATCCGCAATGTGAAAAGTGCAAATTAGGCGCATTTTGCACAAAAAAATAGCGGTTTTGCGCTACTTTTTGAAATATTTGGATTCTACAGCATCAATGTAGAACAGCCTTGGATTATACCCTTGTTTAATTAATATTCCATCCTTTTTGAAGACATCATATGGGATGGATTTTCTTTCACCGTGTTCATAGTATTCAATCACGAATGAAGCATCTAGAAGATATACTTCATTTAATAGTTGGAACTGAATGATGAAGAAGGCAATTCCGCCATGATGGAGAACGTGCTTGAGATGTTCAATCTGGTGAGCTTCGATATTACTAAGCGGGAAACTTGTTTTACTCTTTGTATTTTTGGCTTCGAAATCTAAGTACTTGCCTTTATAAACACCGTTATAGTCAGTTGTTGATTGTTTTTCAAAGTAAGCATCTGTGATTCTGGCTCCTTTGGAGTAATCCACCTTAACTATATTGATTGGTGTTGGTCTCTTCGTGACTAACGCAATAGCTTGTTCCTTATACCATTCATTTGAAATATTTATATCTTCCTCAAGATTCATACCTCTATTTGAAGCGGATATGGAAAGATCTTCCTTACTCTTTTTGGAAGTTCTTTTAGCTATGTTAACTGGTTCGTATTTTTGTCCGTTTGGATATTTAATCATTTTAGGATACAAACTTTCTCACATCTTCTTCGAAGTCTTTTGCGGAGACATCTTCGCCTGCGGCTAATTTAGAAACGGCTTTCGCAATTGGATCTGGATATACACTGTTGTGTAAGCGTAGATGTTTAAGATATTCTTCGGTTACTAAACCTGGGTTGGCGATAAACGCATCGTAAAGATTAGCTAAGTTAATTGCATCAATCGCAGGATCGTGTGCGGGACCAGCTTCTTTGACGCCAAATAGTTCACAGAAGTGGACTAGGCTTAATGCGTTGCCATTTTCATCTTTCACAAATTCATTTAAGAAATTGGAAAAATCAAAATAGTTCTTTTGAATTTGGGATGTGACATCCTTAGGGTAACGGAGGTTGTACATGATTGATTGTCCTAAGATTCTCATGTCATGATTACCAAAGGTAATAAATGTGGCTTTCTTAAATCCTAAACCAACATATTTCTTTAATGATTTCATCGCCTCATCAAAAGAAACACCTTTGGTTCTTAATGTCTCTTCGGTAATGCCTGTTAATTCAGATACATAACCACCGATTTTATTATGAGCCCTCACATAAACTTTGAATGGAGGTTTTCTTCTTTTTATTCTTCCGGTTTTAGGATCAATGGAAACGCTTTCTCCACCGATGGCAATCATCTCGTGAGAAAACTGTGTGCCTTCAAAATCTAAGAAGACGAGTATTTTATTTCCTTTTAATCCTTTCGCTAGTTTTTTATTCATAATGTTAATATATACCATTCATAGTCTTTTTTCAAAAGAAAAAAGATTGAAAATCCTTATCTACTAATATATTATAAATAATAGGTTCGTTTATGGCAATTAAGCTTGTACTTTCTGCAAAAACTATCGGAGACAGAATATTCAAGGGTGTTCCCCGTGGATATGATCCTTACGAAGTTGACAAATTCCTCGATCAAATTATCGCTGATTACGAGAGAGTGGAAGCCAACCACCTTCTCACAAAAGCGGAGTTAGAAAACTTAGAGAGAAGAATTAGTGAACTGGAAAAGAGAAACTCTGAACTAGAACTCGAAGTCGGAAGATACAAAACTAAATATTCCAATGTCAAACCAACCGATACTGTAACTGATGAAAATCTCAATTACATCAAAAGGATTAATACGTTAGAAAGATTTTTATGGCAAAACGGATTTAATCCCAATACTATTAAATAACATTCGATCTGGATAATTGCTGGCTACGGCTAGAGGAAAGTCCATGCTCGCACGAGCTGTGATGCTCGTAGTGATTGCGCTAGCGGAAACAATAACGCTAGGCACGCAGGAGTGCGTGACGGCAGAGCAAGACCTAAGGGAAACTATGGTGGAGCTCTTGAAAGTGCCACAGTGACGAAGCTTTATGGAAACATAAAGGTGGAACGCGGTAAACCCCACAAGCGAGAAACCCAAATTTGGTAGGG
>CAJOPR010000030.1 GCA_905236395.1 uncultured Bacilli bacterium | reverse complement strand
TCTTATCTGAATTCGGTGGCTTTGTCTTACCTATCAAAGACCATATGATGAACGGAAAGAAAACATATAAATCATTCAAGAGTGTAGATAAATGGTTAGATGCCTATGAGAAGTGCATCCAAAAAGATGTCATCAACAACATTCCAAAAGGTTTATCTGCATGTATCTATACACAGTTAAGTGATGTTGAAGATGAATTGAATGGTTTCGTTACTTTCGATCGTAAAGTTGTCAAAGCAAGCGTTGAGAAAATTAAGAAGATCAACGACGAGATAAAATTCTAAAAACATTGCAAAAACAAAGAAAAATGCCGCAAAACCGGCATTTTTTTGTATTTTCCTATTTATTTAGAAGTATAGAGCAGCGGCTCCAATTTTGCCTGAATCATATCCTAATGTGGACACTTTGATTTCACACTCAGGAGCGTTTTTCATACCGTAATTATGTTCTTTCATGTAGGCTTTGATTCTTCTAATTAGGTTCTCACCTTCATTAGCGACACCGCCAGATAGAACAATAATGTTTGGTCTTAAGATATTACAGTAATTTAATAAACCTTCAGATAGATACTTGACATAATTATCCACTACTTGTTTAGCCACTTTATCGCCGCGTTTCTCAGCTAGGAATGCTGTTCTAGCATCAACTTCACCCTCTTCATGAGCGATTTCATTTAATAAACTTCCGGGATGTTTTTCCATAGCTTCTTTGGCGTCGCGCTTTAGCGCGGTTGCACTTGCATACGCTTCAAAACAACCATATCTTCCACATCCACATTTCTTACCATCAAGTTCTATGACCATATGTCCGAGCTCTGCGCCCATACCCATATTGCCGTTATAGAGTTGTTTATTGATAACGATTCCACCACCAACGCCAGTGCCTAATGTGATCATTAAGACATAATCAAATTCTTTTCCGACACCAAATTTAGCTTCTGCTAAAGCAGCGGCGTCTGCGTCATTGACCATTCTGACTGGTAATTTACATTCTTGTTCAAGGTATTCTTTCACATTAAAACCAGTCCATGTTGGGATGTTTGGACAATTGATGATATAGCCGATATTTTTATTAAAGGTACCTGGTAAACCAATACCAATACCCACTACTTTTTCATTATATTTATGTTCGCTTAATGTTTGATTGATTAATTCACATAGTTTACCTAAGGTAACTTCTGGAGAAGCAAACTTATCCATAGGCATGGAAAATCTATCAAGTATTTCACCATTATCTCTAATCGTGGCTCCTTTAATGGAGGTTCCACCGACATCAACACCGACTGCGATCATAATTTATAACCTCAATTATTTATAATAATACAAAAAATGAGCAAAAAAAATGAGATACCTCACGATATCTCGTTAACCGTTGTATGTGGCAGGGACAAGTCCCTGCTACGTACCCAAGTTAAGTTCCTTTTGGCTGGTGTTGCTTCTTGTTAACAATAAGTCATTAATTGATTGGCTTATCGATGGCCAGCTTCCTCTAGTTATTAGCTTCGAGGCTGTCTTCCTCTTCGTCGTGTCCGGTGCTGGGTTTGCTCAGTCAAACTTTAACGCTGAGACCAGTGATGCAAGCATCATTGAGGAACGTACCGATGATTATCATATTTCAGATAATCCTTTGCTAGGCAACCATTGACCACTTTTTTTAATTCCATGGAACTCCTTTATCAATTTCGGGAGTTGGTTGACTTATCTAGTCTTAAGTTTTTTAAACCGTTTCTTTCTATTAGATCTCTTTGGAAGTCTAGTAGATATCACCACACGTTTGTTGAGTTATGTGGATTAGGTTTTGCTTAATGGAATTAATCATTAAGCTTGTTTCGCCTCTTCGATCATGTCCGGCGGTGGTTTTTACGCTGTTAAACTCTAACTCAGCGACCACTGTAACAGGGAGGTTTGCCGTTTAACCAATCTTGCGATTGATAAGCCCTTGCAGTCATTAACTAGAAGATTTGATTCTAGAACCTTACTATCAACGTCGTTTTATCGGTTGACTGTCTTATCTAGGCTAAGTTCTTCAACCCCTTTCGTAATGTCGTACCATTGCTGATCTTCATTACTTATGTCACGCTTTGAGTTATCTTTAACGTGACTCGGTCGGACGGAGCCATTGTAGCTGCCGCTTCCTCTTCGCTCTTGTCGGGTGGTGGTTTTACGCTGTTAAACTCTAATTCAGCATCCACTGTAACAGGGAGGAATGTACCCTGTAATTGATACGAGACCAATTACTTGCTGGTGCAACCATTAATGAATGATTTTTAATCATTCAATCCGCTTTGGATAACTTTTCTACTGCGGTGATTGACTGATCCAGTCTTGAGCCTATTAAGTACCTATCAGTACTTAACTCTCTGCAACTCGGTTTCCCGGGCTGTTGGTATATATCTTACTCTTATGAAAAAACTTTGCAAGCATTTTTTTAAAATTTTTTTCACTTTTTTTATTTATATTGTATTTATCGAACTTTTACTTTAGTAACTTTCCTATAAAGAAAAAAGAAAAAACTCTCATTTTTCTATTATTTGAGAGTTATTTTTCTATTATTTTTTAATTATTTTTATTATTTTTTAGCCCAATTTAAACGATATGAACCTTTAAAATCTTCATGGGTTACCTTAATTTTGTACTTTCCAGTCTCCGTTAACGGGATATCAAAATCTAAATCTCCTGTTGCTTTAACGTAATTAAATGATTGATCATCGCTTTCGTATTTATAAAACGCAAACTCTAAAGATCCCGCTTCTAATTTAACTTCACCATGAATATTTAAGGCGTGTTCTTCTTTAACATTAATTAAGTAGATGATGTATCCATCGCTCTTCTTCACTGAATAATAGATTTCAGTACTAGACATATTACTCACTGACATAAAGGAAGATAAATGATCTTCTAACACCATTGTTCCGCCTGTACATGCGCTAAGAAATGGGATTATAAATAAAGTAGTTAGTTTTAATGCCCTTGTTTTCATAATATAAACTTCCTTTAACCAGTTAGTATTCTATCACTTGTATTTTCAAATAAAAGGCGGATAATCATGTCTTGGTTATGATACCTACGATTATTATTGCCTCAATTACATTTATATCAATTATATTATCTATCTTGTTATTTCCACACATACGCATAGGAAGAATCAGACTTGATACATATTGGATGATCGCTTTGACTGGCGCCATCATCTTATTAGCGTGTTCTCTAGCCCCTATTGAACAAGTGGGAAAACAACTTATAAGTAATACCGCGATTAATCCAATAAAGATATTAATCTTATTCTTTTCAATGACGATGATATCGATCATCCTAGATGAACTGGGTTTATTCCGCTTTTTAGCCTCTCTGGCGAGCAAAAATGCCAAAGGCAACCAATTTATCTTGTTTCTAGTTTTGTATCTCTTAACTTCGTTATTAACGATATTCACATCTAATGATGTTGTGATATTAACTCTCACGCCATTTATTTGCTTCTTCGCTAAGAGAAGCAGAATCAATCCTATTCCTTATTTAGTCGCAGAATTTTGCGCTGCGAATACCTGGAGTTTGATGTTTGTAATTGGTAATCCCACAAACATATATTTAGCGACATCAAGTGGTATTAACTTTGTTAGTTACTTCAAGGTTATGGCGGTCCCTACTATTACCGCAGGCATCGTGGAATTTGGTTTATTGATGTTGCTCTTCTTCAGACATTTAAAACAACCAATTCAAAACAATGAAATGATTTATGAAGTGGATGATAAAGTTCCTGTTATTGTGGGATTATGTGATCTCGCTGTTTGTTTAGTCTTCTTAGTGATATCTAGCTATTTGAATATTGAGATGTGGTTAGTGTCTTTAATATGTGCGGGCACATTATTAATATTCATGCTCATCTACTCTATATTCAAAAAGAGCAATATCTATCATGTGGGAGAAACAATGAAGAGATTACCTTATCAGTTAATTCCATTCTTCTTCTCTATGTTTGTGATTGTCGTTGCGCTTAATGAACAAGGTATTGTTAATGAACTCGCTAAGTTCTTAGGAACAAATAATACAATCTGGGTTTATGGATACTCGTCATTCTTAGCGAGTAACTTAATCAACAACATTCCAATGAGTATCTTATTTACTAACTTAACATCAACATTACCTGAACCAGTTTTCTTACAAGGTGTATATGCTTCAATCATTGGAAGTAATATAGGTGCCTTCTTAACACCTATAGGCGCGCTTGCGGGTATCGTGTTTACTTCACTAGTTAATGAAAACAATGTCAGATATACATTCTTAGACTTTATAAAATACGGGGTGATTATTTCTATCCCCGTAATTACTGTCGCTTTAGCGATGACGCTATTATTTGTATAAAGAAAAACACCATTAGTGGTGTCTTGCCTGCAATACAATTTAGCCGTAGATTTCTTTTCTGTGGCCGATTGCGATTACTAGAATAATTAATTCGTTATCTTCGATTTTAGCGAGGACACGATAATCACCAATGCGATATCTCCATTGACCCGCTCTATTTGCGGATAATGGTTTACCGTGGATTCTAGGATCTTCACAATCAACTAAGTTTTTTTCAATCCATTCAACAATTATTCTCTTTGTGTACTTGTCCATTTTCTCAAGAGTCTTAACTACTTGAGGTAAATAACGAACGGAGTATTTCATAATCCTAGGATTTTCTTTAATTCCTCATGAGAATAAGTTTTTGGATTCTTTTCATATTCCCTTAAAGCGGCATCCGCTAAGGCAATATCGTACTCTTCCTCAATTCTTTCGAAATAGGCTCTTTTGATTGCTTCACTTAAAGAAACGCCATTAATTTTGGCATAGGCATCCGCTAATTGTTTTTCTTCATCTGTCATACGAATAGAAATAACCATAATTAGTTTCTCCTTTCTTTCGTAATACATTGTAATACATATATTACTATTTGTAAATTCATTTCAAACAAAAAGGGGTGATTTCTCACCCCCTAGATTGTTAATTAATCTTATGCAACGTAACCAACTTTATAGGATGCACTAGATAACTTGTAGGCATCGATATATGTGGAGTATGCTGCTAAGGTGTATTCAGTACCACTGATGGTCATTGTCATACAGCTACTAGAAGAATTCCATTTCCATGCTGTTGATGGAGCGCTTGTTGTGGTTCCAAAGTATGGATATGATCCACTTACATAAATGTAAATGTATGTCTTTGTACCATTATTCATGAAGTAGAGGTTTTGTCCATCGCCATTGGCTTCAAAGTAGACAGAGACACCACTAGATTTTGTGGTTGTGGTCTTGCCATAGTATGAATAATACATTGTGCCTGTGAAGTAATAGGTCTTGGATGACTTTGTGAAGTACATCTTATAAGCTGTACCATTTGTGAAGTGATATGAACTTGTACTACCACTGCTGCTTGCAGCACTGACTGTGACTGTGCATGTTGCAGAAGCGGTGCCACATTTTGCAGTAATTGTGGCTGTGCCAGCAGCTTTTGCTGTGACCTTACCAGAACTGACTGTAGCAACACTTGAATTGCTTGTGGACCATGTAACTGTTCCAGAAGCTGTCGCTGTTAATGTGGATGAATCACCAACGGTTAACGCTAATGAGGATTTGTTTAAGCTAACAGAATCAGCAACTGCTGCTGCAGAAACTGTCACTGTACATTTTGCACTAGCAGTTCCGCATTTTGCGGTGATTGTGGCGGTGCCGGCTGCCTTAGCAGTAACTTTACCACTACTAACTGTTGCGACACTGCTATTGCTGGTTGACCAGGTAACTGTACCGGATGCGGTAGCGGTTAATGTGCTGGTATCACCAACTGTTAATGATAATGATGATTTGTTCAAAGAAACTGAATCAGTTGTGGTGCTTCCACTACCTGAGGAGGAAGAAGAACCAACGACAAATTCGACTGAACCAACATATGCACGTTTCGCAGATGTAGCGATTGTGAAGTTATTCACTGTTAATGCACTGGAAGGTGTATATGTGTAGGTGCTACCCACTGTGATGCCAGAGGCAACAGCGGAGCCATTAACGGAAAGTGTTAATGTGTTGGAATCAGATCCATATTTTGTGGATGTGATCTTAATCGCGGTGACATTTGATTTTGCCGCTGTCACTGGAACAGCAGTAAAGGAACCAGCAGAGCTGCTTGTACCTAATTTAACACCGGATTTGCCTTTATAAGCTCTGCTCACTGAAGAGACGGAACTGATAAGAGCGTTGCTACTCACTGCATTACTTAAGAATGTAGAAGTAGTTAATTGAGATGAACTATCAGAAGTTGCTGTGGTAAATGCCACTTTGTATGTTCCAGTTGTGGTTGTGGAACCAGAATCTCCACCTGTGCTTCCAGAATCGCCACCTGTGGAACCACCAGAAGTGGAACCATAGATTGATCTAGTTGCCCAGTTCCATTTACTTGAACCCCAGCAGCATTTTGCTAAATCTGGGTAGTCGATGAATGGGTTTCTGTTGCCTTGATATTTAGCAACTTGTTCATTTCTCTTCATTTCCATGGAATCGACAGGGTCGAGTTCATTCCAACTTAATAACATTGACCAAGCTGCACTTGCAGATGAAGCTTTAACAACGTTAGTAATTGGAAGTTCAGATGTTCCAAAGTAGGAAGAGGAACCACTACCATTTGTGGAAGCATAACTACCGAATGCTTTGGAAACTGTGTAGGAATTGTAGTGAGTGTAGACATAGAATAAAATTCTTGCTGCATCACCCTTCACAGAGTCGATTGGTTCAAAGACACCATTGTTGTAGTATCCGCCTAAGGCATAAGTTGTGTTTGTGCCTAATTTGGAATAGACCTTATAGGAGTCTCTGCTAGAACCAACTTCACCATAGAGATTGTTGTTTCTGGTGCTATTGATTCTCACTTCGGTTGGTCTTAAGTGGTGCATGTCTGCGCCACCACCTGTTTCGCCCCATAATTGGGAGCTAGAACCTGATGGGATACTTAAAGATTGACACCAAACGTGTTCACGGTTGTATCCACCAGATGTGTTTCCAGCAGTTGCGGCCCAAGCATTTGGCCATTTGACGCCAGAGTAAAAGTCACGGAGATAACCGCTTACTTTGTTACCGCTATTGTCATACCACTGGTCAGTGTTTTGTTGGTAAAGATTTTTACCATTGTCATCATAAGTCGTATAGGTCTTATGAGTGCTTGTGATTAGATCATGTAACTGACCTAGGAGTTGTGTACCGTTATACTGAGTACTACTTGAAGAATAATAAGAGGAAATCGATGTTGTGTAACTTCCGACTGAAGCGTCCGCGGATTTAATTTCGCGTGGAGCCTTCAGTACCACGAAGCAAGACATCGATGCAGCGCCTAGTCCTAATAAGGTGGCGCCCAGAAATTTAAAAAATTTCGTGTGCATTGACTTTCGCTTTATAATGCTTGCACCTTAATTATACATTTGTAACATTTCATTTTTCCAAGTATTTTTTTTATTAAAAATATCGAGAGCTTTTATGTATAATGAAAATGCGGTCAATTTTATGAAAGATTTTGAATGTGCATATGAGACATTACTAAAAGTTGTTGTTTACAACACTCCTTTTAACACCGCCATTCAAGAGACATTAGATAACCATAATAAAAACAACCAAGATCCGAGATTAAAATCTCTCCTTTTCGCGGTGTGTGGTTGTGTATTACGTCACTACTATGTTTTTAAGGAAGTTATCTCTAGACAATACCACAACATCAGTGAAGAAAACTTCTTACTCATCGCGTTAGGAATTGGTAACAAATTATTCGCTAAAAGAATAGACCAAGAGAAGCTAGAAAAGTTCATCGCTAAGAAGACTGGACTACAAGGCGCTCCAATGTTTATTGAATGTTTCATGGATCCAAAAACATTGATTCCAGAAGATATCCAATACGGAACTGCTGAATACTATGCACTTAGATACAATATTCCATTCTGGGTCATCAGATTATGGCAACAAGATGGAGGAGAATTGATCAGTAGAAAACTCTTCTACAGTGTGACTAATAGACCAAATAATTTGGTGAGAATTAATGAAGATGTTATTGAAACAAATGACTTCTTTGAAAAGTACAATGACTATACATCTTTAGGAACTAAAGAAGGTATTGCCGCATATCTTAGAGAAGATTCCCCCAGAAAGAGTCGCGCAGTTATTCAAGGCGATGCAATGAGAATACCTTTGAGCTACAAAAAGATGTGTGAATACTTCTTATTAACCGATAAACAAGATATCGCTATCTATGGATGCGGCACAAACCATCTATTAGAAGAGTTAGATACTAGATTAGGGCATGACTTTAAAGCTAAATACATCTCTGGACACGCTGGACATGTATTAGAAATCCAAGATGTCATTAAACAATATGGTTTATCAAACGTTCAACTAATTGAAAAAGACTACGCTCACTTAAATGAATGTCTAGATAAACCAGTTGATATCTTCTTTGTGTGTCCAAGAAGCTCATTCTTATTAGGTTTATTTGATCGAGCGGATCACTTCCTCAGAATCAAGGAAGAAGATATCGCTAGACTGGAAAGAGAAGAATACGCTGACTTAGTTGCAGCCTCTCAATACGTGAAGAAGGATGGGTATCTCATTTATTACGTCACCACTTTCTGCCATAAAGAAGGAAAGAAATTGATTCAAAAATTCCTTGATAACAATTCAAACTATTCACTCATAAAAGACAAACAAATCTTCCCATTCGATAAGTACCAGTCAATGTTGTACTTCGCAGTGATGAAGAAAGAAAAGTAAAGAAAAATCGGCGTTTTTTTAATAATTTTTCGTTGTTTTTATATTACGAAATCAATCTTGGATATGTGAACGATCCTAAATAAGAACTATCAGGATTACCTGCGGCATCAACACCATAGTTAACAAGATGCATTGGCATTGTATGAATGATTAATCCAGGGGTATTAACTTAATCATAATCGTCGAATATCCATTGAGTGAATAATTTGAAGCCATTAATTGTGACATCGCAAGCAGGATCATTTTCTTCATCAAGATAAGCATCAAATTGAATGAACCAGAATGGTAAATTGTATGCTTCATATGCTTCCCTGAATGTCGTTACACCATCGAGAATTGTCGTGGTGTCTGGATCTGGGAATTTCCATGTGTTGTCATACCAACCATAATCGCTAAAGAATCTTCCGGTATATGATTCGTTGACATAAGGATCACTTGGATGTAAAGCATTGTCTTTGCCGCGTGGTTCATAGTTATCATTACCAATGTATGTTTGAACATAGTTGTTGCTTGTGCTGTGTAAAACATCTTCACTATCGTACCAACTAATAATGCTGGGATGGATAAACCATTACCATGATTAAAATGATAGATGAGCAAATATCCACCGTAGGCCACACCTACGATGCCAAATACAGCGATAATCCAAAGTAAATATTGTTTTCTCATATTCTAATTTTAACTGATTGCTATTAATTCATATTCGACAACAAGTGTGCTCATAATTGTAGATGACCAGTGGTTCACTGTTCCAGAGAAGCAGTTCTTAATTTCTACTGAGCTGATATTGAGACTCTTTAAATCATAGATCTTTCCGTAATCATGAACCTCTCCAGAGAAGTGGGAATTTACTGGGCCTACGAACGTATCACTTACTGATAATTCATCACCATCATCAAATACCTTCACCACACCATTACTTGGTGAGTGAGAGAATTTAACATTCAATAATCTAACTGTATATCCAACTTTACTCTTAACACTCAAAACAAGGGATCCGCCATTACCATTTGTTTCGCCAAATAATTGGATACCTTCAGATGACATAGCTTTCTTTGGTAATTCCGTAGAACCAGTATAAATAGCAGAGTCATTGAACTTATAAATCAAAGAAATATTTTCATCATTAAAGATAGTTTCACCATACTCTGTGGTATCACCAACTGGCTCATCATAGCTACTACTCATCTTGGCTTTTGCTCTGAATTGTGTTTTTGTGGAATCCACTTTTTCTAAAGTGATGACCGCAGTATAGACATCATTTTCTTTTTCAAAGATCTTCTCAACAGAGAATGACCAACCGAGTTTTTCTTCATTATCTAAACGATCAGAATTAACAAATTGTTTAGAGAAGTCAGTGAATACGAAGTCGTCACCTTCTTTAAATAAATCGCTACTAGATATTGTGGAAGTAACATCAATGCCTACTTCTTCGCTATTTCTGATTAAGTGGACGGCATCGTATTCTGATTCAGCGTCGTTTGTGGAATATTTAATAACACTTTGACCATTCTCAAAGACGTTAGGTGTTAAATATGGTTCATCCGCTGTTGATCTTGTGTATTCTTCAAGCACGGAATTAACATGCCACACTCTAAGACCAGGACTGGTTAAATGATAAATTGAGGAGTCATATTTATTGAGTCCTGTTGGTGTATATAATTCGAGAATTAAGTATTCATCAAATAATGAATTGTACTCATTCCATTTCTTAGTTAAGACAATATTGTTTCCTGAGGATTGAAAATCATCTATCGAGATTGTGACCTTTTGACCAACACTATAATCATCTGATTCATAGATATCTGGTTTGGTCCAGCCAATCAAATTGGTGTGATATGGTTCGTGACCACCAGCATCGTTATCTTGCATAGAGAAACTGCCACATGGATAGTTCTTTTGTTCTCCACTTGGAGCGTATTCATATAAGTCAATCGCTCCAAACATATGGCCAACTTCGTGGTTGATTGTTTTTGAGCCTCTTCTAAATTGAGCGGCATAATAAGTGGATAAATCTTCTTTGCTCTTAACTATATCTTCAGATGTACTTCTAGAAAGTCCATACATACTGCCAATAGGAACAAAGCATCCAGTGTTATAGTTCATTTCATTATCTGTATTTGGCCATGCATACGCAGTGGTTCTTGTGGTGGCGGATTTCTCGCCATAATAGTAAGCACCATACATGATGATAACGCCATCAACTTTGCCATCACTATCTGCGTCATAATTGGAAATGCTATCTTCGTGATTGTTATTGAAATACCACTGAGTAGCAGCGTGAGCTAAGTTACGTGTCTGTGTTGTATCACCTATGTCTGGATAGGAAATAGAACTATCATTTGATTCATAGAAATCAGTAATTGTTGCGGTAATAGTTAAGGTGCCTCTTGATTCTGTTTCATAGAATTTCTTCAAAGACGCTAAGCAATTAGAATCATCTTCGCTCAATACCTTTTCGGCAACATCTTCTTTAATCTGTGCTTTTTGATCAACAGTGAAGAAATCTTTTGAGTTAGAGAACCAAACTGGGATGACTAATAACTTAAGATCTCCAGAATTTGAAAGATAATGGATATCTCCATAGTAGCTTTCTCTTCCGTAGGAATTGAAATCGAAAGCGGTATCTTCTGGAGTATATGTCTCAGGTGTAAAGAATCTAACTTGATATGTTACAGATTTGTTAACACCTGATTTTGTGTATGTGAATGTCACCGATTTATGTGTCGCTGAGTAATCGGCGATTTGATATACGAGAGCGATTGACTCTGCAACATCTTCTTCATATCCACTTTCATAGACCGCTTTGATGTGACCTAACATATAAAGTGTGCCATTTAAGATAACAAAATCTTGTCCTTCGTTAGGATCATAAATATGGTCAAGTGCATTTCCAATAACATGAACTGTGAATGTAATTGATTTCGCCAAATAGCTAACAGTCACACTAGCATCACCAGTAGCTAACGCAGTAATGGTGTTTGTGCTACCTTCAATTTCAATCAAAGCGCTGTCTGATGATACAACGTTATATTTCAAAGAGTTGTTATATTTAACACTTAAAATTAAAGACTCATAAACTGGAAGATTGATTGTGCAACCATCGGTAACACTATCACCAGTTACTGAATTGGTAACCACTAAAGTATCTGTAGGTGTTGGGTTAGCGGTGATATTAACTTGGATATATAAATAATCAAGTAATGCGTTAGTGTTTACACTTCTCACAACTACTAAAACTTTACCACTCTTATTTTCTTCAATATCACTTGATGTGGTAATCACACCACTTGATGATACTTCCATAAATGAAGAGTCGCTTGAATTCATCAATGAGTAGTTCTTTGTTAATTCAACGTTTGAGGTTGTATTTAAAGCAATATGATACGTATCCCCAGCAGCAAGCGCTAATGTATAGGTTTTTGAAGAACTATCATATGGTAGAGTAGCGTCATTTAATGACACAGTCGCATATTCATAGCCTTCACGATAGATATTGGTAATGACGTAATGAGAAGAAATTCTTCTATCGCTACCAGTCTTATATAGACCGACAGTAAAGGAACTAACCTTTGTGGATTCAAGTCCACTTTCGGAAATTACTAAACCAGTACTACTGATGGTAAATCCTTCAGCATCATCTGCAGCGGTATAGCGGAGTTCATACTCATTACCTAATTGGTTATCAATATTTGTGCGAACTTGATAGGTATCACCGGATACTAAAGTTAACTTATAGAAATTACCATAGCTTTCTTCTGTCCAGACGAGTTTATCATCTTGAATAAATTCAAAATCAGTAATTTCGCCTTCTTTAGAACCTGATTCACTACTATTATTACCACTAGGAATGATGTCTTTTAAGAATGAACAAGATGTTAAAGCTAGGCTTGATAATAACAATACGCCAAATAATTTAGTAAACTTTTTCATAGCAATATTCTCCGTCAGCAATCATTATATACCAATTGATGAATTATTGAATTATGTCTTGTAAACAAGAAGCTCAGGAATATTTATTTCATTGAGAATAAAAAAAGCACCTGCGCTTATGAACACAGATGCTTATGCAATATAAAGGGTTTTATTCTATAAAGAATCAATCGCAGAAGTGAATTGAACGACTGGGCGATTACCACGTATGGCATCCACAGATGTGGCCACTAACGCACCGGTTTGGTCAACTGCCCAAACTTCAGATTCCTCTTCTGTATTAGAAACAGGAGAACGTGTCCAATAGCTATTAGATGTTAAACCTTTAGCAACAGCGTATTCAGTTACTAACGCTTTTCTGGTTTTTGTAGCGTTTGGATTAGAGGAGAAACCTAATTTGTTATCCCTTAAATCTTGATATGAAAGAGCATATATTTTTTGACCTAGTAAGTTATAGTCTCCATCCTCTGGTTTTGGAGAATACTTATTGTTGTCACTATCTGTTGTCTCTGGAGAATTATCAACTGCAACTTCATTCAAATAGCCATATCCAAATCCAAACATTTGATCAAAAATTTCTGAAATAAACATGGTTCGTAATGTTGAATATGCATATCTTGTGGGATGCAAAACTTCAAGCGCATAGTAAGAAGAAGCATCCACAATATATTTACTTATATAGACACGGTTTGTGGCATCAATACACTCCCATTCCACGAGTTCACATTTGAAGTATTCATCATTCTTATAGCAATAGAATCCAAGATTCCAATAAAGATAGCCGTTTGATTGAGTGATGTGATGATTATGTTCAAAAATATCAAGAATATCTGCATCAGTAACTTTATCCATTGGGTATAAACCATAGGTAATTGTTTTGCCGTGTTTCGCTGGTTTAATTCCCACTTCTTCTAAGCTCATGAACTGAGCTTCAAGATGGAGTTCTCCACTTGTTGGTATTGTCGCTAAATAACTTTCATTAGCTGATGTAATGTCCATATCTTCTTTTCTAAGCCAACCTTTAAAGACATATCCATCATTAGCGACTGCTCTAACAATAATGTCTGTGCCAGATTCACCATCTCCACTTAAGAGTTGAACAGTTCCTCTGGAATCATCATTTGATGACAAATAGAGATTGTTATATTTTTCAACCCAGTTTGCGATGAGTTTTATATCTATCATAAAATCGGTTGGGAAATTGACAGTAGCTGGTTGAAGAGACATAGACGCATCATCAGTAACCAATTTCCAACCACCAAAGGTGTATCCAGATCTTGTTGGAACATATAACTTGAAGTACTCGCTATCAACTGTGTAGTGATCAGGATTTCTATTATCATTAATTCCCTCATTAAGGACATATTCCACAGTAAAGTAGTTCCACTTCGCGATGTAAGTGACATCTTTATCGGGCATAACAAATGTATAGACCGCGTTTGTATCTATTAGTTCGCCATCTTCATCGAACCAACCTAAGAATCTAGTGTCTTTAAATGTGTTAGCGACGATTGTCACTTGTTCTTGATAAGCAATATCTTCGACATCAGATTCACCATAAGAAATATGTGATTCTTTTTGAATCATAACTGTGCCTTTTAAGGCATTATTTGATTTAACAAGTAATTCATGTTTCAAATAGATGAATCTAGCTTCAATAGTGACATCTTCAGACCACATTCTGAAGTTATAGTCTTCTTTATTCGCAATCAAATTGCCATTCACATACCAGCCTTCAAATTGATAGCCATCATTGACTAACGCTTTGATACCGACGTTTGTATTATAGGCATATTCACCATCACCACTGATTGTCCCAGCGGCATCTATATTCTTAACAATTGATAATTTAACTGTTTGGGAGAAAATGGCTTTGAATTTCATGCTACTAGCAATCGTTGGATTCGCTAGCTGATGACCTTTTTCATCAAAGATTTTGACACCGTTATATTCCCATCCTCTGAAGTTCCAATTTGCTTTGGTAACATCAAAGAAGAATATTGATTCATCAAGTGTTTCCACTTTGACAGGTCCATGGTAAGAAGGGGAAGATCCACCATTCAAATCAAAATCAACCGTGATGTGATTATCAACAATTTCACTTGATGATACTTCTTCTTCGCTAGACACAGATGGTGCTTTCTTGCCGCTACAACCAACAAGCGTGATTAAAAGAAATGGCACTAAACCTAATAAAACTTTTTTGTTCATATTTT
>CAJOPR010000029.1 GCA_905236395.1 uncultured Bacilli bacterium | reverse complement strand
CTACACTCTTGAATGATTTATATGTTTTCTTTCCGTTCATCATATGGTCTTTGATAGGTAAGACAAAGCCACCGAATTCAGATAAGATAACCGCTCTATTCTTAGTAGCGTTATCGCTAGGCATTTTTACGCGCTTAAAGTATACGTGTAATGATTTAACATCACTGACACCTTGGTCATGCCAACCAGAGGCGTGGTCAAATAGTCTGGTTTTATCTAAATCTCTTAAACCATAGTAGATATCTTTTGCGTCAAATTGGCCCCATCCTTCGTTAAAGATTGTCCAAAGGACAATAGATGGTGAATTATAGAGATAATTAATGATATCTCTAAATTCTCTTTTAGCTTCCATACGGCCTTCAACATCTTCTCTACCGAAGTAACGATATTTATTATCTTTTTTATGATGACCAGTCACTAATGGGAACATCACCGCGGATGGTCTATAACGAGAACCACCGTTGATAAAGTCTTGCCAGACCAATAAACCGAGTTTATCGCATTCGTAATACCATCTTGGCGCTTCAATCTTGATGTGTTTTCTAACTGTATTGAAACCGAGTGATTTGATCAAGCCTAAGTCAGTTGCGTAATCTTGATATGATTCAGGCGTGTAGAGGCCTGATTTATAGTAACCTTGGTCCAATACACCTTTCATGAAGTATGGTTGGTTATTTAGGGCTAAAACCTTATGCCCGTTATGAATCATAGTGGATACTTTTCGCATAGCGAAGTACGAATTAACTTCATCACCTTTAGTTTTCACTGTGAATTGATATAAGAATGGATCTTCTGGAGACCATAAATGTGGATTATCAATATGAATGGAGAATTCTTCGTTTGTAGGAACACTCTTTTCTTTACCTAGCACTTTGATAATTGCGCCAGGAGCGTCACTCTTAATGAAGATTCTCACTTCTTTGTTATCAATATCTGGAGTAATTTTTAATGACTTGACGTAGTCATCAGAAACACTCTCTAACCATACAGGCATATAGAGACCTGATTGAGGTGTGTACCAGATACCACCTCTTTTGATTTTTTGTTTTCCTCTAGAGAAATGAGATGTATCAGTTAAGTCTCTGACTTTCACTAATAAAACATTTTCTTCTTCTAAGAAATCTTTGATATCAAATTCAAATGGTAGATAACCACCGACATGTAAACCTAAATGAGCGTCGTTTAAATAGACGTCTGCAATTTGATCAACTGCCATGAAATGTAAGATGACTTTATCTTTGATAAAGGATTTATCTAGTTTGAATTTTAAACGATAATATAATCTTTCATCAGGATGTAAAACTTTATTAACACCTGAAAGCTCTGTTTCTGGTGAAAATGGAACCATTATTTTACCATCAAAAGTATCAGGGACTTTTTTGTCTTTCCTGATAGCGTATTCCCATTCGCCATTAAGGCAGAGATAACTACTTCTGACTAGTTGAGGTCTAGGATATTCAATTAGTGGCGTTTTGTTCCTGTCCATTTAATTTCTCTTTTTCCTTTTTAATAATAATTAAAGTTGGAATTATTGCAAGTGATATAACAATTGCTGCAAATAAGAATATATAAGCGTTTGGTCTGATGACAGTCTGATTATAATCATTAACATAAGTGACTGCATTGATATAGGAGACACCTTGTCCAATAAATGGACCTGTGACCATTGGAATTAAAACCAAGAAAATCATTCTGACACCTTGGAACAAACCAACTTCGTTTACTGGAGTGTAGTCTCTGACTTTTGCACCCAAAACAGCGGTGCTTATCATATAACCAGTCATCATAATTGTTCCAAAGATCATAACACCGACCATGGCAAAGCTTTCTTGGACAAAGAACATACCAAGAGCACCAGCAACAGTAACCGCTAAAGCGGGGATCATGATTCTGTTCTTGCCAATTCTATCCATGAATAGACCAAATACAACGGTAATAATTGAGGCAACAATTAAGACAACGCCTAAGGTGATTGTGAAATTCAAATCTGTAATCACTAAAACGTGTTGAATGTAGACCATTAAATAAGGCATAAATACTTGAATACCAATGGAGAATAATGCAAATGTGCATAGCACAATATAAAGAATTGCGTTATTTTTAATAACGGATGGTCTGAAACCATAGAAAATATTTTTGATATAAGGTT
The DNA here is from genome assembly GCA_905236395.1 of uncultured Bacilli bacterium. GTDB lineage: Bacteria > Bacillota_I > Bacilli_A > RFN20 > CAG-826 > RUG13091. Next base: position 3,652 of record CAJOPR010000029.1, on the reverse strand, counting down.
CTTCTTTATTTGGTTGAATTGTGTCTTTTGGTAACAAGAAGATTGATACAATACCAACAACAGTGGTTAGACCACCGAAGATGTAGAAGAAGACAGGCCAATTAACAACTGTATCTTTTGTTAAGGCACCTGCTAAACCAACAACCGCAATCATTGCGATAAGTGGTAAAACTGAAAGAACGCTTTCAACCTTGCCTCTGTTAGATGTATCTGTACTATCAGTAACAAACGCATTGAATGAAGCGTCATTCGCGGTGCTACCAAAGAAAGTCATAATACAGTCCATAATCACAATCATTGTACCTGCCGCCATTGTAGAACCAGTGACAATGCTGAGATTTGATTTTGGATCTAAGAAAGCAAAGAAGATAATTGAAATACCCCATAAGATATATCCAAAGGATATGAAGGCTTTTCTCTTACCAAGTCTATCACTTAATGCACCCATCAATAATGTCGTGAGTGTTGCGGCAGCTGCACTAGCAGCGGTCATGATTGGAATCCAGAAATATTGTTCAGTACAATCGTAAACATACAAATTGAAGTAGTTGTTTTCAATCGCCCAAGCTAGTTGTCCAACAAAACCAGCAATGATAAATGATAACCACTTTCTAATTCCTAATTTTGTACTCATATAAAATACCTGCCATTTCTATTATAGTAGAAATTTTATTTCTGAGTGGTATAGTTTATGTGGTTATGAAGCCAACTTACGTTACTATTAAGAATAAATACCTAGAAATAACATTTTGTAATTTAGGTGCGTCGATATATCGCATCCTTTTTAATGGCGAAGATATGTTACTCACACCTAAAGATAAAAACGATTTCGAAAAAGGTAGTGTCTATCAAGGAAAAACAATTGGAAGAGTATGTGGAAGGATGGTCGCAAAACCATTTGGAGCATACAATCCTCAAGACAATGAAAATGGCGTTTCTCTCCATGGTGGACAAGATGGATTATCCACGAAAGTTTTTAATGTGAATAGTGGAGTCAATTATGTTGAATTCCATTATTTGTCCAAAGATGGAGAAGCTGGATATCCTGGAAATCTCATCCTCAGAGTAAGGTATGAACTTGTTGATAATGAATTGACATGTAGCTACCACGCAATTGTGGACAAACCTTGCTTAGTGGCGTTAACTAATCATGCTTATTTCTGTTTGGGTGAAAAAATACTCGAAAATTTATCTCTCAAAATGGATTCTGATCAGTACATAACCACTAACGAAAGACTATTAATTCAAGGTTTAGAAAAAATCAAACCAGAATGGAACTTTAAATCAAACTGCAGTTTTCAAACAACGGGTGATATTGATAACTTCTTCTTATTAAATAAGAAGCAAATTGAATTATCATCGAGAAAATATGTCTTAAAAATTGTCTCAAATTTTGAAGGAACTCAATTATTTACAGACCACTGGTTAGACAATATTCCAATGTTTTCTAGTGATAAGAAAATACATCGTGGAGTGGCTATCGAACCACAAGATAATCAACTTGAAAGAAAAGAATTATTACCAAATCATGTTTATGAAAGGTATATTAAATATACGTTTGAAAAATTATGAAAGAACAAGTTTTAACTAGATTTCAAGAAATGTATAAGAAACCCGCAGAAGGATATTCCCAAAGCGGTGGTCGTTTTGAAATGCTTGGAAATCATACTGATCACAACCATGGATTAACATTGGCTTCTACATGTTCTTTGATCATTGAAGGCGCTTTTTCTAAAGAAAAGAATAACATTGTTAGATTCTATTCAGAAGGTAACTGCGATTTTGAAATATCTTTAGATAACACTGAAGTTGTTAAAAAAGAAATCGGAACATCTCAATGCTTTATTAGAGGTGTTGCTGATTATCTCAAAAAACATGGATACAGAATCGGTGGTTTCTCCGCTTATGTGGAATCATTAGTTCCTCCAGGAAGTGGCGTCTCCAGCTCTGCTGCATTTGAAATCTTAATTGGCAAAATCTTCAACAAGCTATATGACGAAAACAGAATCCCATTATTAGATCTCTGCAAAGCAGGACAATATGCTGAAAATAACTACTTCGGAAAGAAGAGTGGTCTTTTAGACCAAATCGCTTGTGCGTCACTTGGTGTTTCCTATATTGATTTCAAAAATATTGAGAATCCTGAGATTGAAATATTACACAATGACTTCAAAGGATTTCAATTTGTTATAGTGGATACAGGCAAGAGCCACGCTGAGTTAAGTGATTTATATTCATCTATTACCACTGATATGTGGAATGCCGCAAAGAAAATGGGTCATGAATTCTTGAGAGACTGTTCAGAGGAAGAATTCAAATCAAATAAATCAAAATTCAGCGATGGTGAGTACCGTCGAGCACAACATTTCTTTGATGAGAACGAAAGAGTCAAAAAAGCACTAAAATGTTTAAAAAATGGCGATTTTGCAGGGTATTTTGCTTGTGTTAAGGCTTCTGAAGCCAGTTCTCGTAACCTTTTGAAGAACGCTATGGTGAACGACGAGTATGAAGGTTCGTTAGCTGAAGCGATTGATATTTCTAACGCCGCAATGGACGGTGAGGGAGCATCAAAAATCAATGGTGGAGGCTTTGGTGGATCTATCATTTGTATCGTGCCTGTTTCTAAATTAAATAAATATTTGTGTATAATGGAAAAGAAGTACGGGAAAGAGCATGTCTTCCCAGTTTCTATCCTTAATAAAACGGAGGAATTATAATTATGGAATTTAAGAAAAGTGTTTTAACACCTTTGGTGTTATCAGTTGTTGGCATCTTCTTAGCAGTTGCAACATTTGTGACAATTCAAGTTGCGAGCAAAATTGGCGGTGCATCATCTGGTCCATCCCCATTAGCGATTTTCGCGTTAGTGTTCTCAATCTTGTTCTTAACAGCTTTAAGTGCTAAGAAAGCATTGTTCGCTAAGATTGTTACTATCATTTCAATCGCTTCTATCGTTTTAACATCATTTATTGTCGCGATTGTTTGTTCAGTTGAATTCCAAGCCATGAATGTGACATGGGATTCTATTACATTCTTAACATTAGGCATCTTGTCATTTGTTTCAATGGTCCTATTCCTTGTCTATTACTTGATTGGCAAGAAAGATACACTCAAGAAGTTGGCATTTATCTTAAACATCTCTTCAATGATCTTCTTTGGACTATTCGCAATCGTCTTAGTGGTCTCTGCATTCGCAGGACAACTCAAGACTGATCCAATGTATGGAATCGAACTCGCATTATTATCTCTTAATATTGTTTTGATTCTCGGCATTGTCTTAGCATTGCAAAACAATATAGGCCGTAAAGAAGTTGCTGAAACAGAATAAGAATCAACTAAATATAAAAAGGGAAACTTAATTGTTTCTCTTTTTTTGTTGATTAAATCGATACTTTTTAAATAATCTGTTTAATAAGGAAAATTTACTTTGTTGTTTTAAGTATTTATTTTACATAAAATAATCTATGTACTTTATGGAGGGTTCATAATGGGCTTACAAAATAAAGTTGCCAAAGCTTATACTGGCAACAAAGTTCCAAAATTCACTAGATGGTTCTACCCATTCAGTGGTATCTTCCGCGATGCATGTTATGCATTAGTGGGCTCCTTCCTTCTCCAATACGCAATTACATCTGGTGTATTGAGTAGTGAT
>CAJOPR010000028.1 GCA_905236395.1 uncultured Bacilli bacterium | reverse complement strand
TGCTCCCGTGGCGGAACTGGCAGACGCGCTAGACTTAGGATCTAGTTCTGATAAGGAGTGCAAGTTCGATTCTTGTCGGGAGCACCATAAGAGAATAAAACTGTCCTTAAAAATGGGCAGTTTTTATTTATTTAAAAATATTTAATCAAAGATTAATAAAACTTACTCAAAATTTTTTGCGAAAAAAATGCCTTTCAAGGCCTATTAGGTAATAGGAGGGCATAATATGTCGAAATATAAAAACGGCAAGTGCAACACTAGTCTTGATAATAGATTAATAGGTTGTATAATGGTATCATACGATACCGTAGTATTGTTATCTGGAGGATCGAACTATGAATCCAGATAATCTCACTATCTATGATGTCATAAATCTTGTCAGAAGATTAAGCAATGATCAAATCGTTATTATTCAAAGAGAGAAGAATAGTGAGTTTATGTATAGATTAGGTATCAGCGAACCTGACGCTAAAGATTATCTGAGAAAATTGACCGTTGATGATTTCTTTGAAGGGCCGCTTATCGATGAGAATCCAGAGAGAAAACACTTTTTGTGGGTTTTTAAAAAGAATGTCAGGGGTGTGCTAGCTTACATCAAACTAAAAATCATTAATTATGGACGCATCGCGATTGTTATTAGTTTCCATGAAGATGAGTTTAATTAAAGGAGAGATATATGAAAGCGTATTGTGAAAAATGTGATAAGTTTGTTGATTACGAACTAAGAAAAGAAATAAAAACAATTACTGTCAGAGGCCTCACTTTTGAAACAGATTTTTATCATGCGTGTTGCAAGGAGTGCCATGAAGAAGCAAGCGCAAATGAGGTGTGGCGTCTTAATGATAAGATTGTCTATGACAAATATCGTAAATTAAGTGGCTTACTCACTAGCGATGAAATGAAAGCCATTAGACAAAAACGTGGTATGAGCCAAGTAGAACTAGCTAGATTCATTGGATGTGGTGAAAAAAACATCGCTAGATATGAAACTGGCACAATCCAAGATAGAGTGTTTGATAATCTCATCAGAATGGTGGGGGATGACGATTGCTACTATGCAATGATCAAATTGAAAGAAAAGACACCTACATTAGTAACGCAATAAAAAAGGCCGTCGGTTGACGACCTTTTAATTTGTTTAGCATTATTCTAATTCGAAGGCACCAGTATATAGCTGATAGTAGACACCTTTTTGCGCGATGAGCTCGGCGTGACTACCACGCTCAATAATATGACCATGGTCTAAGACCATAATCGCATCACTGTTTTGAACTGTGGATAATCTATGAGCGATGACAAATACGGTTCTGCCTTTCATAAGCTTATCCATACCTTCTTGAACGAGTTTCTCGGTTCTTGTGTCAATGGATGAAGTCGCTTCATCTAAGATCATAACAGGTGCGTCACTAACCGCCGCTCTAGCGATAGATAATAACTGTCTTTGACCTTGTGATAAGTTAGAGCCATCACCATTAAGCATGGTGTTAAAGCCATCTGGTAATCTAGTGATGAAGTCATAAGCATTAGCGATCTTAGCGGCTTCATAGACTTCTTCATCAGTCGCGTCTAATCTACCATAACGGATGTTTTCCATAACCGTTCCGGTAAATAAGTTAGTGTCTTGTAAAACAATGCCTAATGACCTACGTAAGTCCGCTTTCTTAATCTTATTAATATTTATGCCATCATAACGGATTTTGCCGTCTGCGATGTCATAAAAGCGGTTTAATAAGTTAGTAATTGTGGTCTTACCCGCACCAGTTGCACCGACAAAGGCAATTTGTTGTCCTGGGTGTGCGTATATAGACACATCATGTAGGACTGGTTTATCTGGTGTATAGGCAAAGTCGACATCAGTTAAGACGATATCACCTTTAAGTTCTGTATATGTCGTTGTGCCATCGGCTTTATGGAAGTGTTTCCAAGCAAAGTCTCTGGTCTTTTCATTTGTTTCTTCAAATGATCCATCAGGATGTTTCTTAATATGGACTAAGGTGACATAGCCTTCATCCTTTTCGGCTTGTTCATCTAATAAGTCAAAGCATCTAGAAGCACCTGCCATACCCATGACGACGAATGTCACTTGTTGTGAGAAGTTGTTGACGTTATTAGAGAACATCCTTGATAACATCAAGAAGGAGACGATAACGCCATAGAATGTCTCTTTTTCAATATTGCCATAATAGGTAAGTGTTAAATTCTTAAATCCAGGGATGACTAAGATTAAAACACCCATAATCGCGGTTAAGACATACATGAAGTTACCAATGTTACCATTAATAGGCATCATTGTGTTACCAGCGATATTCGCACGTGTCGCATGTCCTCTTAAGACATTGTTGAGCTTATCAAAGTCTTCCGCAGACTTCTTCTCGTGAGAGAATACTTTAATAACTTTAAGTCCTTGTGTGGTCTCTTCAATACATCCTTCCACAACACCGACTTGTCGTTGTTGTTTCATGAAGTACTTAGAAGCATGTCCACCGATAACAAATGTATTTAATAACATCATCAAAGCGCAGAAGATAACTACAAGAGTCATCCAGACACTGTTAAGTAACATTGCTACTAAGGAGAAGACAATAGCAAGGCCAGCGCTTAACGCGGTTGGTAAAGCTTGAGAGATAAATTGTCTAATGGTGTCGATATCGTTTGTATATAACGACATAATGGCACCGTGAGCGTGTGTATCAAAGTATTTAATAGGTAAGTCTTGCATGTGGTTGAACATCGCTTTTCTAAAGACGTTCATAAACTTCTGGGTGACAATCGCCATGGTTCTATTCCAGAACCAAGCAGCAAAGACACCGACTGCATAGACTGATATTAAGATAATTAATAAGACAGTAACGTTTGTCTTAAGGGTTATACCCATAGCCATAGCTTCATAAGAAGCATGGATATCCATGGGGTTACCACCTTCTATAATGGCTTTAGTCAAAATAGTGGTGACAAAGTTCATAAATAACGATGAACAGAGGTTGGCAAAGATATTGAAGACAATACAGAGAGCACTGATAGTTATTTGAACAGGGAATCTCTTGAAGAGTTCTTTAATTAATCTCCTCATTGTGCCTTTCTTGGCTCTTCCTCTTTCTCTAATTCTCACTGGAGGCATTATTTGTCACCTCCTTTGTTATTTTGTGTGTAGTAGATTTCTTGATAGATGTGGTTATGTTTCAATAACTCATCATGAGTACCGATGGCGTTGATATGGCCATCTTCCATGATGATGATTTGATCAGCATCTTCAATAGAAGAAATTCTTTGAGCGATGACAATCTTTGTGGTTTCTGGTAAATCATCCTTCAAACCACGACGGATTAATTTATCTGTCTTAGTGTCCACTGCAGAGGTGGAGTCATCTAAGATTAATATCTTTGGTTCTTTTAATAAGGCTCTAGCGATACAGAGTCTTTGTTTTTGACCACCGGAAACATTCGCGCCACCTTGTTCAATACGGGTTTCGTATTTCTTTGGGAAACTTTCGATGAATTCATCCGCTTGGGCGATATGGGCAGCCGCTTCTAATTGTTCTTGAGTGGCGTTTAAGTTACCCCATCTCAAGTTATCAGCGATTGTGCCACTGAAAAGGAAATTCTTCTGTAAGACCACAGCGACATTATTTCTTAATGTCTCTAAGTCGTAGTCTTTGACGGAGACACCTCCCACAAGGAGCTCTCCTTGAGAGATATCATAAAGACGAGAAATAAGATTCACTAATGAAGTCTTACCACTTCCTGTGGAACCTAAGATACCGATGAATTGTCCAGATTTAATATGGATATTTAAATTCTCTAAAGTATTCTTTTCTGCGTGTTCACTATATTTAAATGTCACGTTACTAAAATCGACAGATCCGTCTTTAACTTCGTAGACTGGATTCTCTGGATTTTTAATCGTGGGTTCTTCTTCAAGAACCTCACCGATTCTTCTAATGGCCTCTAAGGACATGACTAACATAACCATGATCATAGAGATCATCATTAAGGACATTAAGATTTGAATACCATATGTTAGTAAGGAGGACATTTGGCCAATGGATAAACCATTCCAAATAATCTGCTCTTTTTCCCCATCATGTGTCGCTGTCTTAGCGATGACAGAAGCGCCGATACCAATAATTAAGACATTGGATAAGTGAATCGCGGTATTCATAACGGGGTTATTTAATGCGACAATCTTTTCTGCGTGTACGAATTCACCAGTCATCCCATCGGATGCGGTATTAAACTTAGTCTTTTCATAATCTTCTCTCACATAAGATTTAACAACGCGCATACCAGTGACGTTTTCTTGCACTGATTCATTTAATAAGTCATAACGTTTAAATAATCTTCTAAAGATTTTCATCGCATTGATGATAATGAGGAATAGTAAGAAACCAATCACTGGGATTAAGGCGACGAAGATCCAGGCCATTGAACCACCAGAGATGAACGCCATCACAGCGGAGAAGATCATCATAAGTGGGGCTCTGACAACGATACGGATCATCATCATAAAGGCCATTTGGACGTTATTGATATCTGTGGTCATTCTAGTCACCAAACTAGAAGCGGAGAACTTATCGATATTAGCAAAGCTAAATGATTCTAGCTTTCTATACATATCGCTTCTTAAGTTGGTGGCTAAACCCACAGAGGCTTTAGAGCCAAAGACACCACCTAAAATGCCACAGGCCAAAGACACTAACGCCATAGATATGAGAATGATAATTAACCAGAATAGTGAGACATTCACCGAGATATGAAAATTAGGATTCTCATAGAGGAATGGTTTCATGATATCTTCCACAGTGGAGATCTTTTCAATGGTATCCACAAACATGGACATGACAAATGGAAGGGCACATTCAAGTGCGGCTTCTAAAATCATGAATAAAGGAGTAATAATCGCTGACGCTTTATATTGTCTAACGCTTTTTAATATGAGTCTGATTTTCTTCCACATATTTAACTATTACCTCCTTCCATGTTTTCTATTAGTTTAATAATGTTTTCACACATTCGTTTCTTGTCTTCTTCTTTGAAGCCCTCAATTAATTTATTTACGCTTTCTTGTCGTTCTTTTCTTAAGTGACAGATGATTGAATATCCGTTATCTGTCGGTTTGATAATCGCGTAAGGATGTTGTTTATCAATAGTGATGATCTTTTTCTTTTCCATCCTCTTTACCAAACCACTGACCGTGGACTTAGAGAGGTGGAATTCATTTTCAATATCGTTTTGATGAACATCAATTCCCTCTCTGACTTTATTCGCGGTAAAGAATAAAATCCTTCCTTGCTGACCTGTAAGGTCATACTCAGAAAGTCTCTTATCAAAGTCTTTATCTATTAACTTTTGTAGATACCTAATAAGGTAAATAATGTCTTCTTTTCTTTCTTGATTGAGCATAAAAATATGTTATAGTTCGCATACGAACTTGTCAATTTATATTTTAATATATAGCAAAATATGTGTAAAATATTACCACCTATGAATAAGAAAGTATTTTTTGTTCCTATCGTCTCTTTAGCGTTACTTCTATCCGGTTGTAACCTTTTAAACTTCCTTCCAAATGGAAATGGAAGTAGCTCATCTGAATCTAGTAGTGGTGGCTCTTCCTCAATCGTTAATCACGATGTGGAATCTGTTTCTATATATCCTGGTTCTATGACCTTAACTTTAGGTCAAACCGCATTATTAACAGCGAAGATTGCTCCAGAAACAGCGACTGATAGAGAAGTATCGTGGTCTTCATCCGATACAAATAAAGTATCAATTACTGCGGATGGTACGATTACCGCTTTAGCGGTTGGTAGTTCCACAATTACTGCAAGAAGCCATCAATTTAATAGCATTAAAGGTACATGCACAATCACAGTCGTGGAATCTCAAGAAGTTGATTCTGCTTTCAAGAAGGCACCCACAAACGCAACATATTATGATTTGGACAATGAAAGATATGTGCAAAATACAGGCGACCAAAAAGTATTAGTGATACCCACAAAATTTAAGAATGAATCTGTTTCTGATTTAAGCGGCAAACGCAGCTTTATTGAAAAATCATTCTTTGGCGATAATGCAGATTGTGGTTGGAGAAGCTTTGCTGGCTATTATAGACAAGCCAGTTTCGGCAAGCTCAGATATTCCGGCCATGTTGCTGCCGATTGGTATACGGCTACATATACAAAACAACAAGTTTTGGATGATCAATATTCTTCGCAATATATTGCTGCATCGGCATTAACGTGGTTCCAAAACACCTATGATTTTGATCTTAGCGAATATGATGCAAACAACGATGGATATATCGATTCATTATACATCATTTATGCTGCTGACTATGTCATCGAGAACAATGAGACCACAAACTTATGGGGATACCGCTGGTCCATTAGTAGTTACATTTCTCAAACCAAGACTTACAAAGGCAGTGCATTTTCATGGTTCTCTATGAAATTCTTAACGGACACAAGAACTGGACAACACTATGGAGGTGTTCCAGAGTGGGGTTCTAATACCAGAATAATCATTCATGAGCATGGACACATGCTAGGTTTAAATGACTATTATGACACTTCCTATTCAGGAATGGATTTGGTTGGACAATGGGATATGCAATCCAATAACGTTTTTGACTGGAACGCTTTTAGCAAATTCACTATGGGTTGGGTTAACCCCTATTATATTGATCAAGATGTTTTGCAAAGCAAAGGTAGTGCGTCTATCACAATCAAACCGTCTTCATTGAACGGTGATTGTATCGTTGTGAGAAATAAGAATTGGAACGGATTGCCATTCGACGAATATCTTATGCTTGAACTATTTAATCCTGAGATTGGTAATAACGAATATGATTACCACTACAGTATGTATAAAGAAGTTAAGGCAAATTACACCGGTTTTGGCGTAAAGATCTATCATGTTGATGCCAGAATGCTTAAGAAAAACTATGGTTCATACGTACCAACAAGCACAATTGTTAATCATAACGGAACTACAGTTGTTGCCTTAGACAACACAAATAAGAATGATAGCGGCCATAACTGGTACGGTTATAGTGCATGGCAAAACTTCTATTTGTTGCATCTATTACAAAAACAAAACACAAACACTTTTGAACAACCTAATGATTCTGCGAGATCATCATGGAGAAGCGCGGATTTATGGAAAACTGGTGACACCTTCTGTTTGGGTGCGCACGACGGGTATAGAAATTATGGTCCAAATTTCTTTAGAACAGATAGTAAAGATACGTTTGATGATGGAACCACATTACCATATGGTATTACATTTACTAATGTATCCGCGGATAGTGCGACCATTACATTTACATATTTAGGCTAATATGTGTTGGTTTAGAAAAAAGAAAAAGAAAATAATTAACTTCTCTCACAGATTTAATGTGGGAGATTCTGTTAATTATAGATATAAAGACGAACTCAATCCTGGACTTATCTATGATATCAACCAAACCGAAGATGGTAAGGTTACTTATGACATTCAAGTCGGTGGTGAATGTCCAGTGATTATCTATAATATTGAAGAAGATAGGATCTTCTTAAGGAGATACTAGTATGGCGGAAATTAAATGTCCTAAATGTGGAACAGTCTTCAGCATTGATGATAAAGAATATGACTCTATCGTTAAAACTATTAGAGATGAAGAATTCAATAAGTCTCTCGAAGAGAAACTTTCATATGAAAGAGATAAGAATAAAAAAGACTTAGAACTCTTAAAGATTAAAGAGAGCAGTGAAGCTCAAAGAAAACTAGATCAATTAGAAAAACAAATCCTCTCCTTAAAGAATGAATTAAATCTCAAAGATAGCGAGAATAAGCTCGTCCTTCAAAAAGCGGTCGCTGAGAAAGAGAAAGAGATTGATAGATTAAATAATGCCTTGTTATCTCAAAAGAACGAGGAACAGGCTAGATTGAAGGAAAAAGATGAACAAATCCAGTTCTACAAGGATTTAAAAACCAAAATGAGCACAAAGCTCGTCGGTGAAACCTTAGAACAACATTGTTTGAACAAATTCAATGAAATTAGAACTACCGCATTCCCTAATGCTTACTTTGAAAAAGATAATGATGCAAGCAGTGGTTCTAAAGGAGATTTCATCTTCAGAGATTACACAGATCAAAAAGTGGAATACATCTCCATCATGTTTGAAATGAAAAATGAGAACGATGAAACCGCGACAAAACATAAGAATAAAGACTTCTTTAAAGAATTAGACAAAGATAGAAAAGAAAAAGGCTGCGAATATGCCGTTCTTGTCTCTATGTTAGAGCCGGATAGTGATCTATATAATGCTGGTATCGTCGATGTCAGTTATGAATATCCAAAAATGTATGTTGTTAGACCACAGTGTTTCATCTCAATAATTTCATTATTAAGAAACGCTGCGCTTAACTCAGTGTCTGTGAGAAATGAATTGGCGGTTATTAAGAATCAAAACCTTGATATTACAAACTTTGAAAATGAACTAAGCGCGTTTAAAGGCGATGTGGAATATAACGTTGGTCTTGCTAAGAAGCAGTATGAAGAAGCAATTAAGGAAATTGATAAAACAATCGCACATCTTCAAAAGGTGAGAGATTCATTAACAAGTTCCGGAAATAACTTAAGAATTGCAAACGATAAAGTACAATCAATCACTGTGAAGAAGCTGACTAAAAACAGTCCTTCTCTCAGAAAGAAATAAAGAACCCATTTGGGTTCTTATTTTTTAGCGATTTCTAATAGGTTTTCGTATAACGCTAATCGGGTTAATAATCCCACTCCACCAGGAACTGGTGTTTGAAGTCTAACAGGTAATCCTGGAAGTGCATCACCATGTAATCCGGTTTCATCTCTAGAGATACCGACATCGATAACCGCAGCGCTTTCTTTATATTTGAATTTGTTATCTAAGAAGTGCATTCTGCCGATGGCAATGACGATGATATCCGCGTTAGCGATATATCTAGACATATCTTCAAAGCTAGTTTTGCTATGAAGGACTGTGACATTTGCGCTTTCTTTTAATAGAAGCTTCGCCATTGGTTTACCGACAATATTACTTCTTCCGATAACTACTGCATTTTTGCCTAATATCTCAATGCCTTCACTATGTAAGTAATTCATGATTCCTTTTGGGGTGCATGGGGCTAAGGATGATAAGGGATGAAATCCATCAACATCTTTCTTAGGAGATACTGCGAGTTTGATGGTCTCTTCATTGATTTGTTTTGGAAGAGGCATTTGAACGATAAATCCATCATGGATATTATCATTATTTAATTCATCAATTACTTTCAGTAACTCTTCTTCACTTGTGTCTAATGGTAATTTAATGAGATCCGCGTTAACACCAAGTTCCGCGGCATCTTTTAATTTACCTTTAACATAAGCATTGCTACCAGCATCTTCATTGACTTGAACAATCGCGATACTGGGTTTTCTCTCCATGGTTAAAACAAGGTCTTTAATCTCTTGTTTTCTTTTTGCGACGTATTCTTTAACGGTCATAACTAATTTCAGGAATTCTGCCTTCGTAATGACGAATCTTAACTCCTGCGAGTAAGAGCATCCTTAATGATGCTTGTGTTTCGGTAGTGTGTTCATATTTGTTGGAAATATAAACAACTTCTTTAATACCAGTTTGGATAATAGCCTTTGTACATTCATTACATGGGAATAAGGTCACATACAATGTGCAGTTTCTTAACGCAGATGTACCATTTCTGGTATTTAAGATCGCGTTAAATTCAGCGTGACAGACATATAGATATTTACTATCTAAGCCTTCACCTTTATTCCATGATAATTGGCTTTCATCACAACCACATGGCATACCATTATAGCCGATGGAAACAACTTTCTTGTTTTCATCAACGATACAGGCTCCCACTTTTGTGTTGGGATCTTTACTACGCATCGCGGAGAGCAAAGCGATACCCATAAAATATTCATCCCAGGAAATGTTACTTTTAATCATAGTGATATTATAATATCAAAGGATTTATATTTATAAAATAAAAATATAAAGAAAAAGAATCGTCTATTGTGATAAGATAATAACTACGTTATGGAATTCGTTGGAATAGATAAACTCTCATTACTAGATTACGAAGATAAGATTGCTTGTGTTTTATTCTCTAAGCCATGTAATTTCAGATGCCCATTTTGTCATAATGGCACAACTGTCTTAGAAGCGGAAACTCACATTCCATTTGAGGATATCTTAGACTATCTAAAATCTAGACAAGGTCTTTTAGACGCAGTGGTGGTCTCCGGAGGAGAGCCAACATTGATGCCAGATTTAAAGAAAAAGATTATTAAGATCAAAGAACTTGGTTTCTTAGTGAAACTAGACACTAATGGGACTAATCCAGAAGTGATTAAAGATCTATATGAAAATAAACTGATAGATTATGTTGCTATGGATATTAAAAATAGTGAATCTAAATATGCATTAACCGCAGGGGTTAAGAATATTGAATTAGATAAGATAAAACAATCTATTCATTACTTAATGACTTCTGGAATTGATTATGAATTTAGAACCACAATTATTGATGAGTTCCATAAAGAAGAAGATTTCAAAGAAATCGCTCAATTAATCAAAGGCGCGAAGAGATATTATTTACAGAAATATGTCGATCGTGAAAGCTGCATCGCTCATGGATTCCACGAAGTGAGTGAAGAAACCGCGAATAAATACAAAGAACTATTAAAACCATATATAGAAAAGGTTGAATTAAGAGGATATTAAAACAAAACTGGCTGTATAACCTGATACAATCAGTTTTTGTTTTGGACCTCAAAAATATAACAAAATGTGTGTACAAAGTGAGTACATAATGATAATATAATTGCAGAGGTAATGTTTATGGCCGCAATAGTAAAAAACAACAGAATAAACATTAGATTGTCTAATGATGACAAGAGTCTTTTGGAATTGGCTGCTCAATTAAATAAACAATCTCTTTCAGCATATATCTATGATATTGCTATGAAGCAAGCGGAATTAGATATAAAGAAGAACGAAAAAATCGTTTTAGCTGATAAAGAAAGAGATGTTTTGTTAAAAGCTTTAGATAATCCTCCGCTTCCCAATAAGGCTTTGAGGGATTTGTTTAAATGATTGAGTTCGTTAGTTTAAACACTTTTGAAACAGGATATATCTTTAAATCTTTTGATTGTGGAGATGTTAATTTAAACAAATACATTAGAACGCATGCACTAACCAATGATAAAAATAATCTCAGCAAAACATTTGTTTGCATGGATGGTGGTGTAGTTGTTGGCTTTGTTACACTTTGCAGTGCGCAAATAGAATTCGAAAAAATGCCACAAGCATATAAAAGTTCCAAGCCAAGATACCCAGTGCCTGCTATTAGAATTGCACGATTAGCAGTTGATCTTAAATATCAAGGCAAAGGATATGGAAAACAACTGCTTGCCTATGCATTTAAAAAGATAGTCATGGCTTCAGAAATTACCGGCATTAAAGTAATAATAGTGGATGCTAAAGAACAATCAAAACTTTTCTATGAAAAGTATGGTTTTGAAAAATTATACGATTTAACTTATTTCTTACCTATAGAAACAATAATCCTGGCAATTAAACAGTAAAAAAGACGAAATCAAAGTTCGTCTTTTTTAATCGTTTCTATTTAATGATTGTAAGTATCTATTAATATAGACACTTGCGATACTTGCATCACCAAGTGCGGTAACAACCTGACGGATATCTTTCACTCTGGTATCACCAACTGCGTACACACCTGCGCATGATGTTTCCATATTGTCATTAGTGATGACGAATCCTTTGCTATCTAGTTGCACTAGATCTTTAAATGGTTCATTACAAGGAATTTGTCCGATAGCGACAAATACGTTATTCGCATCAACGACGAATTCTTTTTCTTCCTTCTTATCAAAGAATCTGAGACCTTTTAATTCTTCATCTCCAATGAATTCTTGTAAGGATACGTTGTATCTTACATGAATATTAGGGTTATCTAAGACTCTTTGGATGAGGATTTGATCAGCGAACAAGTGATCAAATAAGGCAAATAGATTTACATCTGGACAATAGTTAGCGAGTAATAAGGCGTACTGCAACGCAGTATTAGCGTCTCCGATGATGTTTGTGGTTTGGCCTTTATAGAAGGCTCCATCACAGACCGCACAATAGGAGACACCTTTACCCACTAAATCATCTTCATGGGGGAGGTTCATCTTACGATGATGACATCCGTTAGCGAGGACCACTGTCCAAGATTCATAAGTGTTGTAGTTTGTCTTGATGATGAACTTCTCATCTTCTTTAACAATACTTTCAACTTCTTCTAGTTCAAACTCCGCACCCATATCGGTGATTTGTTCAAACATCTTATCGCTATATTCGATTCCTGATATCGCTTTGATGCCAGGAATGTTCTCTAATTTAGGAGAGGTCGCCATTTGACCACCAAAATTCTCCTTTTCAAGAAGGAGACAGGTGCGCCCATTTCTGAGTGTATTTAAAGCGACCGCCATTCCGGCAGGACCGCCACCAATGATGATGACATCGTACATAATTAGTTAATACTTTCTATATATCCTTTAATATTGGATGCGTTTTCAAAGACATCATAACCACCTTCGTTTGGAACGATGAGGGTTGGTGCTTTGTTGACTTTATATTGTAAAGTCATTTGTTTGTTATCTTCAGCATCGATAACTTTGTAGTGAATACCAGCTTTGTCTAAAAGCATTTTGGCCATCTTACAATTTGGACATGTCTTTGTGGCAAATAATAAGATCTCATTTAAAGATTCATTACTCACTTTTTCTTCTTGTGGAGCGCATTCGTTCTTTAATTCATGGGTCAAATGGCTGTTTTCTGGCTCGTATTCCTTGCGGTCGTGATATTCTGCTGTCTTACCGTCATTCCAGTTCTGGATTGGTCTATAATAGCCAGTAATACGAGAATAGACTTCCGCTTTTTGTCCACAGTGTGGGCAGACGAATTGTTCACCCGCTAAATAACCGTGTTCTTTACAGACACTGTATGTTGGAGACATGGTGTAGTAAGGAATGTGATAGTTTTCCGCGATCTTACGGACAAAGTTCATACATGCTTTCCATGATGGTAATTTTTGTCCTAAGAAGCAGTGGAAGACTGTACCGGATGTATAAAGGGTTTGCAAACCATCTTGAATATCAAGAGCTTTAAAGACATCTTCTGTGAAACCAACTGGTAAGTGAGATGAGTTGGTGTAGTAAGGTGTGGAACCTTCGTCGTTAGCGGTAACGATATCTGGATATTTGGCCTTATCGTGTTTAGCTAAACGGAACGCTGTGGATTCCGCAGGTGTGGCTTCTAAGTTATATAAGTCACCATATAACTCTTGATAGTCAGATAATTTGGTTCTCATGTGATTTAAGACATCCTTGGTGAATTGGATAGATTCTGGATGTGTTAAATCTTTCTTTAACCAACGAGCATTTAAGCAAGCTTCATTCATACCGACTAAACCGATAGTGGAGAAGTGGTTATTGAATGTGCCTAAGTATCTCTTTGTGTATGGATATAAACCAGCTTCTAATAATGTGGTTACTGTATTTCTCTTCACTTTTAGTGAACGAGCGGAGATATCCATAATATGGTCTAATCTTTGATAGAAGTCCGCTTCATCTGTGGCTAAGTAAGCAAGTCGTGGCATATTGATGGTGACAACACCGATAGAACCGGTACTTTCACCAGAACCGAAGAAACCACCAGATTTCTTTCTGAGTTCTCTTAAGTCAAGTCTTAAACGGCAGCACATACTTCT
>CAJOPR010000027.1 GCA_905236395.1 uncultured Bacilli bacterium | reverse complement strand
GGCACCACTTGGGTATTTAGCTCAGCTGGGAGAGCACCTGTTTGACGTACAGGAGGTCGGGGGTTCGATCCCCTCAGTACCCACCAGTAAGATTAATTCCTGGCATTGCCAGGTTTTCTTATAAATATGCATCTGTAGTTCAGTGGCAGAACGTCAGCTTCCCAAGCTGAATATGCGGGTCCGATTCCCGTCAGGTGCTCCAACTAAATTAATGCGCACAAAACGTGCGCTTTTTTATGTTTAAAATTGTAATAGAGGTTTACATATGCTATCATATGTTTGCAAAGGAGAAAATGGTTATGCCCTTTAATCAAAAAGAATATGTAGATAACTACAATAAAAGCACTTATAAGCTTTTTCCTTTTCGTGTGAGGAAAGACGACGTCGCCGTAATTGAAAAATTATCGTCTGTTCCAAGCATGAATAAATACATTTATTCTTTGATTGAAAATGACATCAACCAAGATATCCTTACTATTAAACAAATCAAAGAAAGAATTCTTCCTATTATGTTCAAACACAATATTCATGATGTGTACTTATTTGGAAGCTATGCTAGAGGAGAAGCGAAAAATATTAGTGATGTTGATATTTATTGTGAATCTGGCAATATCAATACACTAATTGATCAAGGCTTTTTGGAAGATGAGCTACAAGAAGCACTTGGTAAAGAAGTTGATATCGTTTTTATCGGTTCTAGAATGGATGATTTCTTTAGAGAACAACTTGAAAAGGACAAAATTAAAATATGTTAACTATTAAAGAACAAGGATTACTTAAAAATATCATTAAGCATTGCGAGAAGATTAATGAAAAAATGAATGGATTAACTCGTGAGCAATTTGATAGTGACGAGGATGTTGTACAGATAATATGTTTCAACATTCTACAAATTGGAGAACTTGCTAAGAATTTTGATACAACATTCATAGTTAAATACGATGAGGTTCCTTGGAAGCAAATAAAAGGAATGAGGGATAAGGTTGCGCATGGTTATGGAACAATTGATATGGATAGAGTGTGGGCTACCGCCTCAACAAACATTAATCCATTACTTAACTATTGCAAAGCAATACTAGAAGAGAATTGGAAATAGAATGCTAAGAATGCTAATCCCATTAATGGGATTTTCTTTTATCTATCATAACATATGAAAATTTGTTCATATATTAGTTGCAAATATGAATGGCTGTTCATATAATATTATCGTGAGGTCATCCTTATGAAAGAACAAATTAAAGTAAACGAAGACATTATTAGCAAGATGAGAGACATGCTCTCGATTGCTAGCGATATGACTAGATTAAAGATCATGCTTGCTTTACTAGATGAGAATCAAAGTGAGAAGTGTGTTTCGGAATTAGTAGCAGAAGTGGGAGCGAGTCAATCTCTTATTTCTCACCAATTAAAGGTTTTAAAGAATTTTGACTTAGTATCCACAAGAAGAGATGGAAAGAAAATCTATTACTCTCTAGCGGATGATCATGTGAGACAACTTATTCATGTCGCTCTTGAACACGCGATGGAGGATTAATTATGGAAAAGAAGATTTATTCCATCTCTGGTTTTGATTGCGCGAACTGTGCAGCTCGCGCGGAACGCCATTTAAATAGTAAAGATTTTATTGAGGAAGCGAAGATAGACTTCGCCACCAACAAAATGTATATCACTTATAAAGATAAAGCTCTTTCTCTGAAAGAAATATCTAAAGTGATTGCGGAAGCCGAAGATGATCCTTTAGATATCAAAGAAGAAGGATTAGTGAAAAAGACATATCACATATCTGGCTTTGACTGCGCAAACTGCGCCGCTAGAACAGAAAGGCATTTAAATAGTAAGGACTTTATCTCTGAAGCTAAGATCGATTTCTCCACTAATAAGATGTACATCACATACTGTGGCGAGGCTTGTTCTTTGGAAAAGCTCTCCCTAGTTATTAAAGAAGTGGAAGATGATCCACTTGAATTATATGAAGAAGCTCAAAAGGAGAAAAAGAAAGAGACACCAAAGGTGTTCACTTCCCATATGTGGGTAATTCTCTTAAGAGTTATCTTTGCTACAGCGGTGACATTAGTCTGTGTCTTCCTATTAGGAGACCTTAAATATAACTGGCTAAGATTTGGTTTGTATTTATTCGCCTTTGGCGTAGTTGGTTATGACATCGTTTGGAAAGTCATTATGCATATTAGACACAAGACCAATCCTTTAGATCATAACTTACTCATTTCATTAGCGGCGATAGGTGCATTTACACTTTGTGTAATTCAATTCACACACTTAGATGTTTATGGTGAACATATCATTCATAACTTAACTGATACTTATAGCATCGCTATGGATCATGCGATGGATGCCCTTATGGTCGTCATTCTCTTCCAGATCGGAAGAATTATCGAAGCGGTCGCTACAAATAAGAGTAAGAACGCTGTTATGAAAGCAGTGGAACTCCGTGTGGATACCGCTAACTTAGTTACCGAAGAAGGAATCAAAGTTGTTTCACCTGAAGAATTAGAGTTAGAACAACAAATTCTTGTTAAGGTTGGTGAATTAATCCCTGTTGATGGTGTCATCGCTGATGGCGAAGCCATGGTGGATACATCTTCATTAACTGGTGAATTTGTACCTGTGAGAGCCACCAAGAATGATGAAGTCTATAGTGGATGCCTTATTAAACAAGGGCAAATCACTGTCATAGTTAAGAAGAAATACGCTGATAGTACAGTCAGTAAAATCATTGAACTCATCACCCACAGTGGTGAAAAGAAATCTAAAGCTGATGAATTTATTGCTAAGTTCTCTAGATTCTATACCCCAGTAGTGGTGCTAGTTTCTATTGCAGTTATTTTATCGTTTGGATTTGCCACGACTAACTGGATGAACGCTGTTTATCAAGGCTTAGAAATCTTGGTTACCGGATGTCCATGCGCTATCGTTATTTCCGTCCCATTAGCGTACTTTGCGGCTATTGGTTTAGCTAGTAAAAACGGTATCGTTGTTAAGGGAGCTACATACCTAGATAAACTATTCAATTTAGGCACTGTTGTCACCGATAAAACTGGTACCTTAACTGAGGGTTCATTCTCCATCCAGATTGTGAAGCCAAACGGCGTGTCTGAAGAAGAACTATTAGAGACCCTTTATGTGATCGAATCCTTGTCTAACCACCCGATCGGAAAAGCTATCGTAGATGGTAAAGATTTTGCAAAAATCAGCGCAAAAGTGGCGAATTTTAAAGAAATTGCAGGGTTTGGCGTAGAAGGTGATTACGAAAAATCACACATTATCGCTGGCTCAAATAAGCTCCTTGCTAAGTACAATATTGAACACGAAATTGCCTCGGAAATTGGCACAGTTGTTTATGTCGCAAAAGATGGTAAATACTTGGGCTATGTTGTCTTATCGGATAAGGTCAAAGAAAACGCAAAATTGACTGTGGATTTGTTACATAAAAATAAGGTTCAAACAGTGTTATTAACTGGTGACCATGAAGATAACGCAAAAGCTATCTGTGCAGAACTCGGAATTGACCGTTATCACGCTGAATTATTACCGGATGAAAAGACTGTCATATTAGAGAAAGAAATCGCCTCTGCAAATAAGAAGATGGTAGCGTTTGTCGGTGATGGTATTAATGATGCACCTAGCATTATTAGAAGTGATATCGGTATCGCCATGGGTGGTATCGGAAGTGATATCGCTGTCGAAAACGCCGACGTCGTTATCATGAATGACGATCCCGCTAAGGTATATGACATCTTAAAGATTTCTAAGATTGCTAGACACACTGCGATATTCAATATTGTCTTCTCGTTATTTGTGAAGGTTGCGGTTGCGGTATTAGTCATTATTCAAGACTTTATCCCCGGATTTGAGATTCCAATGTATGTTGCGGTTCTCGCGGATACTGGACTAACCGTCTTGATGGTGCTTAATTCTCTCGCAGTGTTATATAGAAGAATTAGAAGAAAATAGAATTATTTATAATTCTACTTTAAAGAAAGAAAACTCTACTCAAACAAATATTTCCATTAGAGAAATTATTTGTAAGGGTAGATTTTTTCTTATCTTCCTTTTCTTTAATATATAGCCATGTCAATTAACGAAGTGACCATTCCTAAATACTCCTTGGCGGAGGAACTATTAAACGCGATAAGTCATGGACTAGGAGCAATGTTTGGTATCTTTGCTTTAATAGCGATGGTGGCCAAGACCGCTTCTATTGGAGATTCCTGGATGATATCAAGCGCGATTATCTATGGAATATCTTTAATTATTCTATTTACTATTTCGTGTGTTTATCATGCACTAGCAAAGAATAATGGTAAGAGAGTGATGAGAATATTAGATCACGATATGATTTATATTCTTATCTCTGGTAGCTACACCCCATATATGCTCGTAGCGTTACGTCCCTATAATGTGTGGGGGTTAGGCACAGGTACAGTCGCCTATGTGATGTTCGCCTTTGTATGGGTGTTCTGTATTATTGGTGCAGTATTTAATTCTATTAACATCCACAAATACAAAGGTTTAAGCATGGCCTGCTACATGTTATCAGGCTGGACCGTTTTAGCGGCCTTACCAGTGTTATGGAATATCATTGGCCCTACAGGCGTCCTACTGCTTTTAAGTAGCGGTATTGTCTACACATTAGGCGCAATCCTATACGGAGTTGGTAAAAAGAAACCATACTTCCATAGTATTTTCCATATCTTTGTTTTAATCGGCGCAGTATTGATGTTTGTATCCATCTATTGTTTCGTATTCTAAAGAAATATATACTTTTATCAGAGG
>CAJOPR010000026.1 GCA_905236395.1 uncultured Bacilli bacterium | reverse complement strand
TTCTTCGAAGATTTTGTTCTTGTAATAATCTGGTAAGAATTTACTAGCATCATCACGAGAGAAACCAAAGGTCATTTGTGTTAAGTCATTTGTACCAAATGAGAAGAATTCAGCTTCTTGAGCAATTTCATCTGCTAATAAAGCAGCACGTGGAATTTCAATCATTGTACCGATGTGGTATTTGAGATTGACGCCAGCTTCTTTAATGACTTCGTCAGCTGTCTTGCAAACGATAGCCTTAACATATCTTAATTCCTTAACTTCTAAGGTAAGAGGAATCATGATTTCTGGTTCAATGTGTAAACCGCGTCTTGCGTTAACAGCAATAGCTGCTTTGATGATAGCGCGTGTTTGCATTTCGCCGATTTCTGGATAAGAGACGTCAAGACGGCATCCACGGTGACCCATCATTGGGTTGAATTCGTGTAATTCTTCAATTCTCTTGTGGATGTATTCGACTGGGTGACCAGTGGCTTTGCTTAATTCAGCAATCTTATCTTCTTCTTGTGGCAAGAATTCGTGGAGTGGTGGGTCTAATAAACGAATGTTAACATTGAGTTCGCCCATCTCTTCGAATAAACCTTCGAAGTCTTTTTGTTGGAGAGGTTCAATTTCTGCTAAAGCAGCTTTTCTTTCTTCAACGTTATCCGCTAAGATCATCTTTCTGAAGTGGAAGATCTTATCTTTATCAAAGAACATGTGTTCTGTACGGCAGAGACCAATACCTTGGGCACCGAAGACTTTCGCTTGGTGAGCATCTCTTGGTGTATCTGCGTTTGCTCTGACCTTTAATTCACGAGCTTCATCAACCCAACCCATTAAGCGGCCGAAGTTACCACTTGAGAGGTCTGGCGCGACTTTCTTAATATCACCAACATAGACACAGCCTGTGGAGCCATCTAATGATAAGACATCACCTGGGCCATAGACTTTGCCATCAATTGTGAGTGTTTGTTTTTCTTCATCGATAATTGCAGCTGCGCAACCTGTAATACAGCATTTGCCCATACCACGAGCGACGACAGCGGCGTGAGATGTCATACCACCACGCATTGTTAAGATACCTTCAGAAGCGATCATACCGATTAAGTCTTCTGGGGATGTCTCTGCACGGACTAAGACAACCTTTTCACCTGCTTTATGTCTCTTTTCAGCATCTTCAGCGGTAAAGGATAATGCACCTGTACCAGCGCCTGGACCTGCGGGATTGCCTTTGGCAATTAATCTGGATTGAGCTTTCGCTAAATCATCTTTATCGAAGTTTGGTAATAAGAGTTTATCGAAGGAAACTGGATCAATTCTTAAGACAGCTTCTTCTTTGGTAATTAAACCTTCATCAACCATGTCACATGCCATCTTTAAGGCAGCGGCTGGGGTTCTCTTACCAGATCTGGTCTGTAAGAAGTATAATTTGCCTTCTTCAACTGTGAATTCCATATCTTGCATATCGCGATAGTGGAGTTCCATGTTCTTAATTGTCTTGACGAATTGGTCATAGACATCAGGCATTCTTCTCTTTAATTCATCGATGTGTAATGGTGTACGAATACCAGCGACGACGTCTTCACCTTGTGCATTTGGTAAATATTCGGCGGAGATTTCTTTTTCACCTGTAGCAGCGTTACGTGAGAACGCAACACCTGTACCAGATGTTTCACCTTTGTTACCGAACGCCATTGATTGAACGTTAACAGCGGTACCCCATTCATAAGGAATGGAATATTGCATACGGTAAATATTTGCACGTGGGTTGTCCCAGCTTCTAAAGACTGCGGCAACAGCTTCCATCAATTGAACTTTTGGATCAGTTGGGAATTCTTCGTTAAATGTTTTCTTGTAGTATTCCTTGTAACGTTTGACAAGGTCTTTTAATTGGTCAACGTTGACTTCTGTGTCTAACTTGTAGCCGTTTTCTTTCTTGAGATCATCAAGCATTTTGTCCATGGCATCTCTTGGATGACCTTTGGCGATGTTTGTGAACATAAGGATGAAACGACGATAAGAGTCCATTGCGAATCTTTCATTGCCGGTTTCTCTTGCTAAAGCAGCAGCAGTTGTTTCGTTTAAACCTAAGTTTAAGATTGTGTCCATCATACCAGGCATACTCACACGAGCACCGGAACGGACGGAGACTAATAGTGGATTGTGGTCACCACCGAATTTTTTGCCTGTTTTCTTTTCAACGCCTTCGATCGCTGCAAAGATTTGTTTCTGGACATATTCGGGGATAACTTTTCCGCTTTGATAATAGAGTGTGCAAGCTTCTGTTGAG
Organism: uncultured Bacilli bacterium; assembly: GCA_905236395.1. Classification (GTDB taxonomy): domain Bacteria; phylum Bacillota_I; class Bacilli_A; order RFN20; family CAG-826; genus RUG13091. The sequence goes on along the minus strand of CAJOPR010000026.1, from coordinate 5,621 downwards.
ATTGTAAAACCTTCTGGAACTGGGACACCGATGTGTGTCATTTCCGCTAAGCCAGCACCTTTACCACCTAAGATTTCTTTACCTAAGCCATAAGCTTCATCAAAGGGGTAAACGTATTTTTTTTCAGCCATATATTTCCTCCTAAAGGCAGAACTTGAGAGCGCACGAAAGCGCTCACATTTGCGTATTTATCGTAGCATACGTGCATAGCGTTGTGATATATTTTTCGTATTTTTGCGCAAAAGATGTAATATATTTACACGAGGTAGATATTATGAATTCTAGTCCACTCATCCTTACATTAGATTTTGGTACCCAATCACTAAGAGTTTCTCTTATTGATAAAAAAGGTAATATCAAACACATTGTTAAAGAAGCTTATAATCCTGCATATTTTTCTGAAGAAAATGGTTTCGCTGAGCAAAACCCAGATTTCTATTGGGATTTAGCGGTTGCAGCTTTAAAAAAGCTCACCAAAGAAGCTGGTGAAGAAGTTAATGACATTATTGGCGCTACATTAACAACATTCAGAGATTCCTCTGTTCAACTAGATAAAAACTTAAAACCATTAAGACCTTGTATCTTATGGTTAGACCAAAGAATGGCGGAAGCTAGAGAAAAATTACCATTACTTCATAGCTTAGCTTTTAAGCTTGTTGGTATGGAAAACACAATTGAACTCAATAGAAAGAGAACAATTGCTCACTGGTTAAAAGAAAATGAACCAGAGACATGGGCTAGAACATATAAGTATGTGAATATTTCAACATACTTGAACTACAAGTTAACAGGATCACTCATCGATAGTGCAGCCTCATTAACCGGTCACTATCCAATCTACTTCAAGAAGAGAAAATGGTATAAAGAAGGCGCATTAAAAGGAAGAATTTTTGGTATTCCAAATAGAATGCTTCCAGAAATCAAACAACCAGGTGAACAACTCGGCGTCATCAAAGACGCAGTTGCAGATGAATGCGGTCTACCACATGGTATCAAAGTTATGGCCACAGGCTCAGATAAGGCATGTGAGACCGTGGGCTTAGGCGCATTATCAAGAGACATGGGTGCGATTAGTTATGGAACAGCATCCACAATCGAAGTTTCCAATAGAAAATACTATGAACCAGAGAAGTTTTTACCTGCGTATCCAGCGGCTGTGCCTGGATGGTACAACATGGACGTGCAAATTTACCGTGGGTATTGGATGCTCACATGGTTCTCTCGAGAATTTGCTTCTGAAGTAGTTACTGAAGCCAAGATTGCAAATCTTGCAGTTGAAAGTTTATTAGATAGCAAGTTATACACAATCGCTCCTGGTAGTGATGGTCTTGTTCTACAACCATACTGGGGACCAGGTTTATCTCGTCCATTAGCTAAAGGTGCGATTATTGGTTTCTCCGATGTCCACACAAGATATCACTTATACAGAGCCATCATTGAAGGTATAGCTTATGCCTTGAGAGAAGGTCTTGAGGGTATTGAAAAATCTCAAAAACATAAAGTGAAACAATTAATGATTTCTGGTGGCGGATCACAAAGTGATGCTATCTGCCAAATCACTTCTGACGTTTTTGGCCTACCAGTTTCAAGGGTCCAAACTTATGAAACAACATCATTAGGTGCTGCAATCGCTACATTTGTAGCGTTAGGTGAATTTGCTTCTATTGAAGAAGCTATTAAAGAGATGTCTAGAGTGAGCTCAACATTCTATCCAGACAACACAAATCACAAGAAATATAACTACTTGTACAACAAAGTGTATTTAAAAATGTTCCCACAATTGAAGGATGTCTATAAAGACATTAAGAAATACGATAAAAAGGATTTCTAAGATGCAAAATTTCGTATTTATCTCTCCTCATTTTCCAGATTCTTTTTATAGATTCGTAGTGGCTCTAAAAAAGGATGGATTTAGAGTGCTCGGTATTGGAGATCAACCATACGACTCAATAAATCCAGAATTAAAAGAAGCCTTAACTGAATACTATCTATGCAACAACATGGATTATTTTGAAAATGAAGTAAATGCGGTGAGATATTTCGAACAAAAATATGGTCATATCGACTATCTTGAAAGCAACAACGAGTACTGGTTACCAAAAGATGCAAAATTAAGAGAAATCTTTGGTATCACAACCGGTCCAGTTGGTGCGGAAATTGATTTCTACAACCACAAATCATTGATGAAACAAGGATATGAAAAAGCAGGTGTTAAAACAGCCAAATGGATTTTGATTTCTAACCGTGAAAATCTAGAAAAATTCATCGATGAAGATGGCTATCCTGTGTTCATTAAACCAGACCATGGAGTTGGTGCAGAATCAACGTTTAAGATCAAAAAACCTGCAGATATTGACTATTTTTTCGATAATTTGGATCCAAACGTCACTTATATTTGTGAACAATTTGTGTCCGGAAACATTATCTCTTTTGACGGAATTTGTAATTCAAAATCAGAGGTAGTTTTCTGCACTTCAAACTTCTTCCCGCCATCAATTGCGGACATTGTTCATGAGCAAAAAGACGTGTTTTATTTCTCCTATCCTCATGCTCCAAAAGATTTAGAGAAAATTGGTCGAAAAGTTGTTAAAGCTTTCGGCGTGAAGAAGAGATTTTTCCACTTAGAATTCTTTAGATTGACCGAAGATGTTAAGGGATTAGGAAAAGTTGGCGATATTGTTCCTCTTGAAACTAATATGAGACCAGCCGGTGGATACACACCTGACTTAATTAACTTTGCTACTTCATCAAATGTTTATCAGATTTATGCTGATATTATGGCTTTTGATGAAAATAGACAACCAGATGAATTTGAACACTATTATGCTGCTGTTGCATCTCGAAGAGATGGATTTGCATATTTACATAGTGATGATGAAGTATTAGAGAAGTTCAAAAACGTTATTTGCCACCATGGTAGATACGCAAAAATATTCTCCGATGCTATGGGTGATAGATTCTTCATGGCGAAATTCAAATCTGAAAAGGATATGGATGAGTTCCGTGAATACACAGAGGCTAGATCCTAATGGAAGAAATTAAGAGAAGAAAACGTCGTCATCGTCGTTTGACTGGTGAAGACATAGATATGTTCCGTGAAAGAGAACACGAGAACAGAAGAAAAAGAGAAGAACCTATTTGTGATAGGCATATTGATGGCGCATAGCCATCTTTTCTTTGTTTACAATTTGTTTACATGTGTCACACGACGTGCATATTTATGTAACACATATTGACCTCCCACGTTTATTATTACGCATAGAGGTTTTACATTATGGCAAAATTTAAGATTTTCACAGATTCATGTTCCGACCTCGGTACCGTTGCACGTAAAAAATATGATGTCGAATACGTTCATATGGGTATCGTTGTTGATGGAGTCGAAAAGATTGCTGACCTAGACTGGGTTGAATATACCCCAGAAGAATTCTATAGTTGGTTAGAAAAAGGCAAAAAGATTAAAACAACCCAAGTTTCAGTTCAAGAATTCTTAGATCAATTCCGTCCTGTTCTAAAAGAAGGATTTGATATTTTATACATCGGCTGTTCCAGTGCATTATCTGGCTCAGTCAGCACATGTCAAACTTTAGTTATTCCTCAATTAAAGGAAGAATTCCCAGATCGTACAGTTATCGCTGTTGACTCATTACTCGCTAGTGGTGTTGAAGGTATGTTAGTTGTTCAAGCCGCTATGAGAAGAGCAGAAGGCAAATCTATTGAAGAAACTGCAATGTGGTGTGAAGAAAATAAAAAGTACTTCAACCAATTCGCAACAGTTGATACCTTGAACTACTTAAGAAACGCTGGCCGTATTAAAGGTGCTAAAGCATTCTTTGGTAACTTAATGGGTGTTAAACCAATCTTCATCTCTGATGCTAAAGGTAACAACTTTGTTGTTAAGAAAGCAAAAGGAACCAAACAATCTCTTGAAGAATTAATTCAAGGTGTCAAAGACACAATTGAAAAAGAGAAATGGTCTGAAGTTTGGATCGGCCAAGGCATGGCTAGAGAACGTGCTGCTGCAGTTAGAAAGAGAATCGAAGATGAACTCGGCGTTAAGTGTCACACCATTTGGATTGGGCCTATCGTTGGCACAACATGCGGTCCAGGTGTCTTAGCGACATTCTGTCTCGGTAAAGAAGTTACTCGTTTCGAAGGCGATGGACTTAAATAATTGATAAACAATTAAAATATTTAGATAAAAGGTGGAAGTCCCACCTTTTTCTATTTATCATAATAGATGCATATGAACGGAATAATCATTGTTAATCAAACAGTTGGCCACAACGCTTATAAAATTGAAAGATTCAAAGAAGAGTTTTCAAAAAGGAATATTTCTTTGGATGTTTTCACTAACGACGGTTCGTTAGCGGTTATCAAAGATAACAATATCCAAATCAATCTTCCGAAAGCAGATTTTGTTTTCTATTTAGATAAGGACATTTACCTCGCTATATTATTAGAAAAAGCCGGCTATAGATTATTCAATCGAGCTGATTTTATTAAGTTATGCGATGACAAGATGCTTACATTTATCAGATGTGCTAATGAAGGTATTAAAATGCCTAAAACTATTGCTGGTCCATTAGTGTATTTTGACTTAGAAGAAAGAAATTATGAGTTCTTAGATCATGTGATTGAGGAATTAGGCCTTCCACTAGTGGTCAAAAGAGTATATGGATCCCTTGGAGAAGGCGTTTATTTAGTCAAAACGAGAGATGAATTGAGAAGTCTATATAAAGACGTCGCTCGTAGCCCTGTAATCTTCCAAGAATACGTCCATTCAAGCTACGGAAAATCAATCAGAGTTTTGATTATTGACGGTAAAGTCTTTGGCTCATTTATACGTAAAAATTCAAAAGATTTCAGAAGCAACTTCGGTGATGACGCTTCAAGTAGAAAGCTAGAAAATCCCGCAAAATATGAGGCTTTTGCGGCGAAAATTGCCGAAAAACTACAAATTGAGTACGCTGGTATTGATCTTTTAGTGTATGAAGATGATGAACCAATCTTATGTGAAATTAACTCAAATGCGTTCTTTGAAGAGTTTGAAAAAGTGACTGGCTTGAATGTTGCTGCTGCAGTAGCTGATATGGTGGTCAAAAAGGTGAATAATCATGAATAAAAATAAGGCCAGAGACACCCAAAGAAGTAAAGATTATAAGAACTTAAAGCAATTTGTCGTAAAAGAAGAATGTGAGTTGCTTGAATTTTTGCTTAAGACCTTCCAAGGACAGTCTAGAAATTCTGTTAAATCACTTTTGAGTTCCCATAGAGTGTCTATTGAAGGCGCTCCAGTTACTCAATTCAATTTCAAACTATATCCTGGTGATACAGTGATTATTTCAAATACTGCGATTCATAAAAAAACTAGAAGCAATCTACCAATTATTTATGAAGATAACGATTTAATCGTTATTAATAAACCAACAAAGTTATTATCAGTTCCTTCAGATAATGAAAAAGGATCCACCGCATTTAGAATGGTTAATGATTATCTTCAACAAAAAGATAAACATAACAGGGCATTCATTGTTCATAGATTAGATGAAGATACATCTGGCGTTTTAATGTTTGCTAAAAACGTTAAGATGGCTAACGCCTTAACCGATGGAGATAAC
>CAJOPR010000025.1 GCA_905236395.1 uncultured Bacilli bacterium | reverse complement strand
CTTAGTACTTGGCATCTTAGCCGCCGTCTTCTTCGGTGTTGTCCTATATGGACCAATCTCACAATTGTTCTACAAACTCTTCTCTAAAGTTAACGTTGAAAAGTTCACCAACTTATTCAAACGTAGAAAGAAGAAAAAAGCCGTTAGTGCTCCTAAATCTGCAGAACCAGAAGAAAGAATATTCATCGGCATCAACGATTAATCATTTGGCCACTTCATGTGGCCTTTTTAAACTATGAAAAACTCTTTGTTTGAACGTCTCTTAGAATACTATCAAATTGATGAGGCTACTTATTTAGAAATTACTAAACCAGTAACCATCGATTCTTTTAGCGCTGGTCATTCATTTAAAGATATGGATAAAGCTGTTGCTTTAGTAAAAGAAGCAGTGACTAATAAAGATAAAATCTTTATTTATGGCGATTATGATGCGGATGGTATCATGTCCACATCAATCGTCGTTAAGTCGGTTTTACGCCTCGGAATCATCCCTTCTTATTACATTCCTAACCGTTATAACGATGGCTATGGAATCACGCTTAAAAAGGCTGAAGAAATAGTGGACTCTGGCGTCAAACTTGTTATCACTGTCGATAACGGCATTTCCGCGTTTGAACCAATCGCCTATCTAAAGGATAAAGGCGTTAAGGTTTTAATCATTGATCACCATGTCGTTCAAGAGAAGGTACCTAACGCAGATGTAATTATTCATCCTCAATATAGCGAGTTTGGAGAAACACCAACATCTGCAGGATTTACATCTTTTATGTTCTCTTGGGCTTTGCTTGGATATTTCGATAAATATTTATCCTCTCTTGCCGCTATATCGGTTATCTCAGATATGATGCCATTAAAAGACTACAACCGTAGTTTCTTAAGACTCGTTATCGCTAACTATAGAAATGGTGAATTCTATCCAATTGATTTATTAAAAGAAGATCAACCATTTGATGAAAACGCTATTGGATTAAAGATAGCGCCAAAAATAAACGCTTTAGGACGTCTTTTAGATGACAACTCTATAAATTATATCATCAGATATTTCGTCACTTCTGACCACGATAAAATCAATCGTCTCCACGCTTGGATTAATGACTTAAATGAGAAGAGAAAAGCGGAGAGTAGAACCGCAGAAGAAGCTTATGAAGACTATGTTTCTAATAAGGCCGCAATAGTGGTTCATTCTGATATTAAAGAAGGTTTGCTAGGCATTCTAGCTAACCAACTATGTTCTAAAGAACATAAACCAGCGATTGTCTTCACTGAAGAAATTGATGGTGACATCTTAAAAGGTAGTTGCAGAGCTCCTGAAGGATTCAATGTTATTGATGCCTTCAATTACTGCTCTGACTTATTAATCACTTCTGGTGGACACGCTTTAGCGGGTGGCTGTAGCATCTATAAAAAAGACTTTGAAGAATTTGAGAATAGATTTGTCGAATTTGTGGAGAAGAATCCAATCGGCAAGTTTATTCCAAAACACATTGAAATTGGCTTGACTGAGATTGACGAAGAAAACTATAAACTCATTCAATCATTCTCACCATTCGGTGAATCTTGGAAAGCACCTGTTTTCCAAATTAAGCACATCAAAGCAGACTCCCTCACTTATTCAAAGAATAACGAACACATTTTGACCTATATAGGCACTGGTGTTCGCATCACTGGATTTAACTTCCCAAAATCCATGATGAAGGAATATAACTTTGTCGATATGTTAGGTAAGATTCGCACAAGTGTTTATCGCGATCAAACTAGTATTGAATTCTTAGTTAAAGAAGTGGAAGAATCCAAATAATTATTTAACCTATATTTATGTCAAAAACAAAGGAACCAAATCGGTTTCTTTTTTTGTGAGTGAATGAAAAATGAAAATCTCGAGATATTGACTTAATATAAAAGTATTCTAAACTTTTAGCGTCGGGAAATAACATGTTATTTGGGCGTTACATTAATAAATATTATCTCAAGTATGCAATATTCTTCATTTTGGGTATTGCGGCTTTAGTCGTGGTGGATCTCGCCCAGTTATTTGTCCCTCAATTCTTAGGTAATATCGTTGATCTTCTCGGAGATGGCGCTATTTCTGCTGAAGAACAAGCCAAGATGATTCAAATGATTATTGCTACCTTAGTGGTGGCCGGAGTCATCATGCTTGGCAGAATGCTTTGGAGAGTTACCATCTTCCACGCTGCTTATAAGATTGAAGCACATTTAAGAGAAGAGATGTTCTTAAAAGCCGAGAGATTATCGCAACGTTATTTTCATGAAAATAAGATAGGCACCATAATGGCCTGGTTTACCAACGATATTGAAACCATCCAGGAGTTCTTTGGCTGGGGCACAATTATGCTTGTAGACGCGGCATTCTTAACGATTATCGTTATTGTGAGAATGTTTATGCTTGATTCCTTATTAACAATGATCGCTTTAGTACCAATTCTGCTCATAGCAGTGTGGGGTGCTTTAGTGGAGAAATATATGGCGAAACTCTGGGATATCAGACAGAGTTCCTTTGATAATTTGTATGACTTCTCTCAGGAGACATTTACTGGCATCAGTGTCATTAAGGCCTTTGTCAAAGAAACACAGCAATTGCACGCTTTTGCGAAAGCCGCGAAGAAAGATAAGGATGTTAATGTCGACTTCGCCAGAATATCCGTTTTATTCGATTCTGCGATTGGGGTTATTATCGCGGTTATCTTTGCGATTATCATGGGTTTTGGTGGATGGTTTGTCTATTCATTTGCCACTGGTAATAACATAGTTATTCTTGGACATACATTGGACTTAAAACCTGGCGAACTTGTGACCTTCACAGGTTATTTTGACTTACTCATTTGGCCAATGATGGCAATGGGTCACATTATTTCCATGCATTCAAGAGCGAAAACCTCTCTAGGAAGAATTACCCATTTCTTAGATGAACCGGAAGAGATTCATGACAAAGCTAGCGCGAAAGATCTCAAAGAAGTTAAGGGTTCGATTAAGTTCAATGACTTCTCATTTACATATCCTGGAAGTAAAGAGCCTTCTTTAAAAAATATTTCTCTAGAAATACAAGCGGGTGAAACCGTCGGTATTGTCGGTAAGATTGGCTGTGGTAAAACTACCTTAGTTAATTCTTTATTAAGGCTCTATAACGTCGATAATCACTCGATTGAGATTGACGGCGTTAATCTCATGGATTGCACGATTAAATCTGTGAGAGACAACATTGCTTATGTCCCACAGGATAATTTCTTATTCTCGGATAAGATTTCCAATAATATTGCTTTCTCCAATAAAGAGCTTCCTTTAGAAAAGATTAGAGAAAGCTCAGCGTTTTCCGATGTTGATAAAGACATCATGGAATTCCCAAACAAATACGACACAATCACAGGCGAAAGAGGCGTCACCCTTTCTGGTGGTCAGAAACAGAGAATTTCCATCGCTAGAGCCCATATTAAGGACGCTCCAATATTAATCCTTGATGACTCCGTTAGTGCGGTTGACGTGTCTACCGAAGAGGCTATTTTAAAGCACATTAAAGAAGAAAGAGCTGGCAAGACCACTTTAGTGGTCGCTTCCCGTGTTTCCACGGTTAGCCACTTAGATAAAATCATTGTCTTAAAAGATGGCGAACTCGAAGCATTTGCTTCTCCAAAAGAATTACTAAAGATCTCGCCAACATATAAGACGATGGTCTATCTCCAAAAGCTAGAAGATGAAGTGGAAGGAGGTGACCGTTAATGACCGAAGATAAAGAAAAACTGAAGGGCGATAAGCACATTCCTTTAAAAGTGATGCTAAAACGAACCACTAAATATCTAAGGCCAGAATGGCTCAGTTTCCTGTTTGCCGCCTTATTAGTTTTACTTAACGTTGGTATTGATATTGTTTTACCAATCCTTTTCCAACACTTGACTAACAACCTACAATCTCCTGATATTTCTTTGAAGATTATCTTGATGATTACCGGTGGTTATCTCCTATTAAGTATCCTTGGACAAGTATTCGCCTATTTTGAAGCGATGATTCTCCAGAAAGCCGGTCAAAGAATTGTCTATAAACTCCGTATGGAAGTCTTTGAACATATTGAAAATATGTCTCAGAACCAATTCAATGAAATGCCAGTTGGCTCATTAGTGACACGTGTGGTCACTTATACCGCATCTCTATCAGAATTATTTACAAGTATCCTTGTTAACTTAATTAAGAATGTCATAACCATTGTTGCGGTTTACTCCTTGATGTTTGTTATTTCTTGGAAGTTATCTTTGATAATGCTCGGATTTATCGCAGTGGTGTTTGCGGTTTCCTATTTCTTTAGAGGCATCATCCACAAGACATTCACGAAGGAGAGACAATATATCTCAGACTTGAATACATTCCTCAGCGAGAACTTATCCGGTATGAAGATTATCCAAATCTTTAACCAAGAGATCAGAAAGAGTGAAGAGTTTGGACAGAGAAACGAAAATCTCAGAAAAGCCCGCTATAAGGTCATCGTGGCCTTCGCAATTTATCGTCCCTTAATCTCCTTCATTTACTTCTGTGCAATCGCTGTAACGTTCTCTTTTGCTTTGCAAACAGTCATTACCGCAGGTGAGATCGTTGCTTTCTATCTATATTTATCTAAATTCTTTAATCCTATCCAAGAAATCGCTGATCAAATCAACGGAATCCAAAAAGCGGTTACCGCCTCAGAAAGACTATTTAACTTATTGGATGTTAAGCCAGAAGTGTTGGATGAACCAGATGCGATTGATATTGAACATGTCGAAGGCAAGATTGAGTTTAAGAATGTCTGGTTTGCCTATGAAAAAGATAACTGGATCCTAAAGGATGTTTCATTTACTATCGAACCTAAACAGACATGTGCGTTCGTTGGTGCGACAGGCGCAGGTAAGACCACAATTCTCGGCTTAATAGTGAGAAACTACGAGATTCAAAAAGGACAAATTCTCATCGATGGTGTGGATATCAAACACATCAAGATTAAATCCCTTAGAAGAGTTATTGGACAAATGCTCCAAGATGTTTTCCTCTTCTCCGGGACAATTAGAAACAACATCACACTTCATGATGAGTCATATTCTGACGAACAATTACAAGAAACTTGTGAGTATGTGAACGCCGATAAGTTTATTAATAAACTTGAGAACCGCTATGACGAGGAAATGATTGAAAGAGGCGAGAACCTCTCACAAGGTCAAAGACAGCTTTTATCATTCGCTCGTACAGTTTTACATAAACCACAGATTTTAATTCTTGATGAAGCTACCGCAAATATCGACACAGAAACCGAAGTGTTAATTCAAGAATCTCTCGATAAAATCAAGAATATTGGCACGATGTTGATAGTGGCCCACAGGCTATCTACCATCCAAAAAGCCGATCAGATTATTGTCCTACAAAAGGGCGAAATCATTGAGCGAGGAACACATCAACAATTGTTAGCGAATCGCGGGTATTATTACAAGTTATACAAGCTCCAGTTTGAAGAAAGATAAAGCCGATTTCGGCTTTTTCTTTTTATATTTTTCATATACTTGCTTTATTTTCTTTAAAAAGTAAATAAAAGAAGGTAAGATATTTATGTATATGGAAAAAGCGAAAGTATTAAAACCCAATGGTGGATATCCTCTTCACACCTTTGAAGATATAGAGGATATTTATTCCACTTATATAAGTTCCAAAGATGACAAGGCCAAAATTAAAGAGGCCTATGATTTCATTTTGGAGAAACATAAAGGCCAACTTAGAAGGAGTGGTGAGCCTTATTATCATCACCTCGTTGAAGTGGCTTATATTTTAGCGGAACTCCATTGTGGTCCTAAGACTATTGCCGCCGGTTTCTTACATGATGTTGTCGAAGACACTGATGTGACTATCGAAGATATCAAGAAGAGATGGGGCGAAGAAGTCGCGATGATTGTCGACTCCTTAACCAAGATCCAAAGATTAAAACTATCAAAGATAGATAGTGAAGAATTTGAAGCGGAAGACCATCGAAAGATTTTCTTAGGAATGGCTAAGGATATCCGCGTTATTTTAATCAAGCTCGCGGATAGACTGCACAACATGCGCACACTAGAAGCGTTGTCCCCGGAAAGACAATTAGCGTTATCTAAAGAAACCATGGATGTCTTTGTGCCTATCGCTCACCGTTTAGGTTTAGACGTCATCAAATCTGAATTAGAAGATCTCTGCTTAAAGTATTTACAACCAGTTAGATATCAAGAAATCGTTAAGCTTCTCTCAAAGAAAGCCAAGACAATGGGACGTTCTTTAGAAAGTTTAAAGAAAAAGATCGCGGATATTTTGTTCCAACACAATATCCCATTTGATATTTCATCTCGTGTTAAATCAATCTATTCGATTTATCGAAAGATGTACATTAAAGGACATCCTTTTGATGAAATTTACGATATTCTCGCTCTCCGTATCATTACCCAGACTGAGATTCAATGTTATGAAATTCTTGGTTTAATCCATCAATCCTATAAACCAGTCCCTGGTCGTTTTAAAGATTACATTGCTATGCCAAAGGCTAACATGTATCAATCTCTCCACACAACAGTCGTTGGTGGTGATGGAAACTTCTATGAAGTTCAAATCAGAACCGAAGAGATGGATAAAATCGCAGAGACAGGCGTTGCCGCGCACTGGGCGTATAAAGAAGGCAACGGCTATAACTCCCAAAAAGAACAACAAGAAATTGAAAATAAATTGCACTGGTTTAGAGACTTTGTCTCCATGAGTAGCACAGGTAATGACGGCAGTGCGCGAGAGTACATGGATAATTTAACCCACGATATTTTTGACGCTAACGTCTATGTCTTTACTCCAAAAGGCAAAGTTATTGAACTCCCACAGGGTAGCACACCTGTGGATTTCGCATATCATATTCACACACGCGTTGGCGATACATGTGTTGGCGCTCTCGTAAATGGTATGATGGTGCCGCTCAACACAGTATTAAAGACCGGTGATCTCGTGGAAATTAAAACCAATAAGAACAACGCTGGTCCAAGCGAAGGCTGGTTAGAATTCGTTAAGTCTGCCGCTGCTAGATCGGCGATTAAGAAATACGTCGCCAAGAAAAACGAAGCGATGATCAGAGATGAAAAGATTGCCAAAGGCAAACAGTCATGTCTAGACGCGTTCCATGATCGTGGAATTGAAGAAGAAGAGATGATGAACTATCTCAGCGATAACAAGGTACTTGAACACTTTGGCTTTGAGACAGTTGATGACTTATTCGTCGGTGTCACTGGTAGAAAGCCAGTCCCAAGTTCCATCATTGAATTCTTACGCATCAAGAAACCAGTAGTGGTGCCAACCGGCGGAAAAGTGAAAACCAAATCTGGTGATAACTGCCCAGTCTATTGTAAGGGCGTTGGTAAGATTGCCATTGCCTTAGCAAGCTGTTGTACACCTCTTCCTGGAGACGATATCGTTGGTTATGTTACCAAAGGTAAAGGTATCGTTGTTCACCGCAAGAACTGTCCAAATGTCATCAATGAACATCAAAGACTAGTGGATGTCTATTGGAAAGATGATATTGAATTCGCAACCTATCCAGTCGATATCATGATTGAGGCGAACGATAGAAACAACTTGGTTGTTGACATCATGTCCACACTCACAGCTGCGAAGGTAACGCTCTCAAGCTTGCATGCTCGCTTAGTGGGCAACGGACTAGTCGATATCAGTGCGACATTGATGGTCAGTGACGCAAAGCGTCTCAACGACGTATTCAACATCTTAAGATCAATCTCTGGTGTCTACGAGATAACCAGAATAGTGCACTAAAAGTAAATTATTTGAAAGGAATATATTATGGCTATTAACAACGTTAAAGGAACACATGACATCATTGGTAAAGAAGCCGATACTTATGCCTATGTGGAAAATGTGATGGGACAAATTGCTTCCTTCTTTGCCTTCCAACCAGTCAGACCTCCTGTGCTCGAATATAGCGAACTCTTCGTTCGTGGTGTTGGAGAAGGTAGTGATGTGGTTAGAAAAGAAATGTATACATTTCTCGATAAGGCTGATAGAAGTGTCACACTCCGTCCAGAATTCACTGCGGGTATTGTCAGATTAATCGTTCAAAACAAATTAATCCCAGTCAATGAATTGCCACTTAAATTCTATTATTGTGGTCCAGTTTTCAGATATGAAAGACCACAACTTGGTAGATATCGTCAATTCAACCAGTTCGGCGTGGAATGTATCGGGCACGGAAGCGCTTACGCTGATGTGGAAGTGATCGCACTTGCCTACACAATGCTCCAAAGTTTGGGTTTAGAAAATGTCACCATTAAGATCAACACCTTAGGTGATGAAGAATCTAGAAATAACTATAGAGCAGCCTTGAAAGACTTCTTTAAAGACAAAGTCGCCAATATGTGTGGTGATTGCCAAAATAGATATGAGATAAATCCTTTAAGGATTTTGGATTGCAAAGTTCCTGAAGATCAAGAGATTGTTAAGAATGCTCCAAAGATGAGCAAATATATTTCCGAAGCCAGCCAAAAACGTTTCCAAGATGTTTTAGCGGCTCTAGAAGAGATGGAAATTCCTTACGAAGTGGACGACACTTTAGTGAGAGGCTTAGATTACTATAGTGAAACAGTATTCGAATTCCATTATGTCAGTAAGAAAGGTAACAACTATGGTGCAATTGGCGCAGGCGGACACTACGACAAGCTCGTCCACGAGTTAGGCGGCCCAGATGTGCCAGGCGTGGGATTCTCCTTCGGTGTTGAAAGACTCGTCTCTGTCCTTTCTGATGATGAGTTATTACCAGATCTATCTATGAGCTTAGCGGCATATGTTATGCCTATTGGCATAGATAGTTATAAATATGCCTTAAACGTCGCTGATGAGTTACGTTTACTTGGCTATCCTGTGGACATTTGCTTCGACGATGTAAAACTCGGCAATATGTTCAAGCGCGCTGAGAAGAAAGGCGCGAGACTCGCACTTATAGTGGGCGAAGAGGAAATTAAAAACAACACAGTCATTGTGAAAAATATGGAAAGCAAGGAACAAATTACCGTCTCCTTCGAAGAACTCGGTAGTAAATGTGAAGAAATCCTCGCTGGAAAGGAAGAGAAGTAATTATGGAAAGAACTTGCCGTAATACCGAACTATCCATCAAAGATGTCGGTAGAAAAGTGACCCTTATCGGATGGGTGGCAAAAAGAAGAAATCTCGGCTCCATCATCTTCATTGACTTAAGAGACCGTTCTGGAATTATCCAAGTGATGATTAAAGATGCGGACAAAGCTACAGACATTAGAAATGAATATGTCATCCAAGTCAAAGGCGAAGTGAACAAGAAAGAAGTTCCAAACCCCAAGATGAAAACTGGGGATATTGAAGTAGTGGCGGAAGAAATTAATGTAATTAATACCGCAATGAACACGCCTTTAATCATCGCTGATGAAACCGATGCTTTAGAAGATACAAGATTGAAATACAGATATCTCGATTTGCGTAGACCCTGCATGCAGAAGTATTTTGACATCAGAGACCAAATCAAGATTTCCACGCATAGCTATTTGCACAAACTTCAATTTATTGAAGTAGAAACACCAATGCTTTGTGCATCCTCACCTGAAGGCGCGAAAGAGTATCTCGTGCCCTCTCGTTTGCATCACGGTAGTTTCTACGCTCTCCCACAAAGCCCACAAATGTTTAAACAACTCCTCATGGTTGCGGGCTTTGAAAGATACTATCAAATCGCACGTTGCTTCCGTGACGAGGACTTACGTGCGGATAGACAACCAGACTTCACACAGATTGATATTGAAACCTCATTCCTTGATCAAGAAGAATTCTTAACGATGATGGAAGGATTAATTCATGAAATTTTCATGAATACAATTGGCTATGATGTGAAATTACCACTCCGTCAAATGCCTTATAGAGAGGCGATGGAGAGATTTGGTAGTGATAAACCAGATACCAGATTCGGTATTGAACTCCATGATTTAAAAACAATCTTTAAAGACACAACATTTGAAGCTTATAAGGCTGCAGAAGCTATTAAAGGTATCTCTGTGCCAGGCGTAGCCGCAGAAACAAGCCGCAAAGTTATTGATAACTTAACACTTGAAGCCAAGAAATTCGGTTTAGGCGGTTTAGCGGTCCTTAAAAAGGAAAACGGGGAATTAACCGGTTCCTTCGTGAAATTCCTTTCTGACGCCGAAAAAGTGGCTTTAATCAAAGAATTAGCCGTTAATGATGGTGACATAGTCATCATCTCCGCTGGTCCATACAATCGTGTGACACCATTATTAGGCGCATTACGTTTGCAATATGGCAAGCAACTCGGCCTCATTAAACCAAATACATACGACCTCTTATGGGTTGTTGACTTCCCAATGTTTGAAAGAGATGTGGAAAGTGGTGCCATCGTTGCCACTCACCATCCATTCACTCGTCCAAAGGACGAAGATATCAAATATCTTGATAGCGACCCCACAAAAGTCATCAGTTATGCCTACGATATCGTTATCAATGGTTATGAAGCTGGTGGTGGAACGCTCCGTATTTACGACCAAAACATTCAAAAGAAGATCTTCAACATCCTCGGTTTGAGTGATGAAGAAGTGGAAAAGAAGTTTGGTTACTTTGTAAACGCACTCAAATATGGCACACCCCCACATGCAGGCATGGCCTTTGGCTTAGACAGACTCGCCATGATTCTCGGTGGCACAGATAACATCCGTGATGTCATCGCCTTCCCGAAGAATTTAGCGGGTGTCGATCCAATGAGTATGGCTCCAACAGAAGTGAGCCAAAAACAGCTCGATGATTTGGGAATTGTCATTCCAGAAAAAGAGTAATTTATAACAAAGTTATAATAAAAACTGATAATATACTAAAAAACTACTAATTAAGGAGATTAGAAAATGAACAAAAAAATCGATGAACTATCAGTAGCGACCATCCGCTCATTATGTATCGATGAGATCAACAAAGCCAATTCTGGTCATCCAGGTATGGCGTTAGGTAGCGCCCCCATCTTGTACACATTATGGACACGCCACCTTGTCGCAGACCCAAAAGATCCAGAGTGGTTCAACCGTGACCGCTTCGTGTTAAGTGCTGGTCACGCTTCCGCATTGCTTTATGCAATGTTACACTTATCCGGATATGAAGTGAGTTTAGAAGACATCAAACACTTCCGTCAACTTGGTTCCTTAACACCAGGTCACCCAGAATACCGTTGGACAAAAGGTGTTGATGCCACAAGTGGTCCTTTAGGACAAGGCATCGCTCAAGCCGTTGGTATGGCGATGGCAGAAGAAAGTGTCAGAGCTAACTACGCCGAAGGCGAGAAGATCATGGACCATTACACATATGCCTTATGTGGTGATGGCTGTCTACAAGAAGGTATCTCCCAAGAAGCTATCTCATTAGCGGGACACCAAAAACTCAATAAATTAATTCTTTTCTACGATGCTAACCAAGTTACACTTGATGGTGCACTTGACTTATCATTCTCCGAACAAGTTAAAGCAAGATTTATCGCTTCCGAATGGAACGTCTTAGAAGTTGCTGATGGCAACGACATTGAAGTTATCGACGCCGCGATCAAAGAAGCGAAGAAATCTAAAGACAAGCCAACCATGATTCTTATTCACACAGTTATCGGCTTTGGTAGTGCCAAACAAGGAACTAGCAAAGTTCACGGTTCTCCTTTAGGAGCAGAAGATGGTAAACACGCAAAAGTGGATGTCTATGGCTTCGATCATGAAGACTTCTACATCCCAGAAGAAGTTAAAGAACAATTCGCAAACACATTCATCGCTCGTGGTGAAAAAGCCCACAAAGAATATGACGAAGCTTTCAAGAAATACGCCGAGAAACATCCAGTTGATGCTGAGAGATTCCTTAGTTTAATCAACTTAGATGTTGATGCATACTTACCAAAGGTAATGCCTGAATTTGTCGAAGGTAGCAGCACATCAACACGTGTCGCTTCCGGTAAAGCCTTAAATGCCTTCATGTTAAAACTCCCTAACCTAGTTGGTGGTAGTGCTGACGTCGCTGGTTCAGTTATGACCAAACTCGATGGTGGTGTTGATTTCACACCAGAACATAGAGAAGGACATAACGTCAACTGGGGTATTCGTGAATTCGCTATGGCGAGTGCGCAAAATGGTATGCTCTTACATGGTGGCTTACGTACATATGTTGGTTGCTTCGCAGTCTTCGCTGACTACATGAAACCAGCCATCCGTATGGCGGCCTTAAGTCACTTACCAGGCATCTATCTCTTCTCCCATGACTCAATCGCCGTTGGTGAAGACGGTCCAACTCATCAACCAATCGAACAATTAGCTATGCTAAGAAGTATTCCAAACGTTCGTGTTATTCGTCCATGCGATGAACGCGAAACATACGCTGCTTGGGCAGAAGCACTCAGAAGCAAGAGAACACCAACAGCCTTAATTCTCTCCAGACAAAACTTACCATTATTACCAGGTAGCTCTGCTGAAGGATTAGCAAAAGGTGCTTACATTGTTTCTAAAGAAAGCAAGAAAGAACAACTCGAACTAATCGCCACCGGTAGTGAAGTTTCTCTCGCTGTTGAAGCTCAGAAGTTACTCGCCGCTGAAGGCATTGATGTGAGAGTCATCTCTATGCCAAGCTGGGAACTCTTCGAAGAACAAGATAAAGCCTACAAGGAATCCGTCATGTCCTTACCGAGAGAAAAGAGAGTATCTGTGGAAATGTTATCAACCTTCGGTTGGGATAGATACGCAGCCTTCCATATGGGCATGGATGAATTCGGCGCCAGTGCACCTGCAAAAGATGTTATCGCCAAGTTCAACTTCACACCTGCTAGACTCGTGGAACTCGTCAAAGAAATCGTTAAATAACGATAAAATCAATCAAAATAGCGGCATTCATTTGCCGCTTTTTTCTTTGAAAAATATTCTTTTGTTGTGTGATTGATATATTTAATATATAGTTTATGAAGGTGAAAAATTATGGCTAGATATGTGTATTTAGACGATTATTCCAAAAGAGGAAAACTTGGTATTTCGTACCATGTTTTTGATCAACTAGTGACTTCCGCCTTGCAAAAAGTGGAAGGCATTTCTAAATCTCAAAGATTGATTAAGAGAAACCAATTCGTCCGTTTAAATAGACCTGTCCAAACATACATCGTTCACGATATTGTTCACGTTTGGATCTACATTGATCTCGCTAAGGGAAGAGACATTCAAAAAGTGACTTCTTCTATCCAAAACGAAGTTTATAGCTCCTTGGTTCTCATCACTGAACAGGTTCCAGTGAACATCCAAGTAAAGGTTGAATCGATAATCTAATGCTATTCGGTAACAAGAACAAACCTAGACAAGCTTCTTACGTTGAACTTCACAATTCAGCGGTTTTAAGATACCGCAGAGCCTGTAAGACATTTATATGGGCTGGTGTTGTCAACTTAGTTGGTTTGATAGTGGGCGTCATTCAATATTACGCTCAAGGACAAGAATATTTGCCTTTCTTTTACTGCTTTGGCGTCAACGATTTTCTCTTCACCCTATTAGAACCTATCCTCGGTCTAAATTCGGTCTGGTTCTGGCTAATAGTGGCCGCTATGCTATTAATAACCACATCCGGAGCAGTCCTATTAGGACTTTTCTCCTCTCAAGGTAAGAAAGTGATCTTATTCATCATGCTCGGAGTTTATCTGACCGACTGGATTATGGCGTTCCTCGCCTTTTTTGTGGCAGGTGAATCGTGGATAGGCCTACTCATCAACGCTGGTATACATGTAATTGTGTCATTCTTCCTAGTGGTGGCACTATACCAGTATTACAATGTAATAAATATCGAAAAACGCTTTAAAAATATTCCTACAGTAGCGGAGCAAAAAGCGAAGAAGGAAAAAGAAAAGGAAGTTGAGGTTAGTGAAGATGGAAATTAATCGTAATCAACAACACTACATTATTATGACTGTCATCTATGATGAACTTAATGATTATCTCATCGGTGGTGGCAAGACTTTTCGTGACGCAAGAGAGCTCACAAGTGAGCTATGCGAAGCGCCTTACGCAGAAGTCGACCCATTCATTAAGAAGTCCATCGCTGAAACCCTCAATAACTACGGAGCGATTGTGAAAGCCTACGCTCCACACTTAAAGAACTGGAATTGGGATAGATTGCCTCTGTTAACTCAAGCCATTTTACTGATGAGCTATGCTCACTTCTACTATGTAGAAAAGATTGATAAGAAAGTTGTTATTAACGTGGCAGTGGATCTTGCAAAGAAATACATCGATCCCAAACAAGCCAAGTTTGTAAATGCCATTTTGGATAAGGTTTTGAATTAATGATTGGTGAAAGAAACATTTACTCTGTTAGTGATGTTAACCGTTATATCAAATCTGTCTTGAGTCAGGATGAGAACTTAAAGTTCATCTCCGTAAGAGGAGAATTATCCAACTTCAAGAGAGGCGCTAACGGTCATCTTTATTTTTCTTTGAAAGATAAAGAAGCGCTCATTAACTGTGCAATGTTTGCTACCTATGCATCAAAACTAGTGTTCGATCCAAAAGATGGCAATGAAGTCGTGGTACTCGCTAGTGTTGACGCTTACGTCGCTCGTGGCACATACCAGCTCATCGTGTATGAGATGAACACAATTGG
>CAJOPR010000024.1 GCA_905236395.1 uncultured Bacilli bacterium | reverse complement strand
TGTCGGTACACTAGCTACTGTTAAATCTATTTCACCAGAAGAACTTAAAGATATGGGTGCTGGCGTTATTTTAGCCAATACCTATCATTTATCTATTAGACCTGGAGCAGACATTGTCGCTAAGGCTGGTGGACTTCATAAATTTATGAACTATGATGGTCCAATCCTTACTGATAGTGGTGGTTTCCAAGTCTTTTCTTTAGCGGAAAGAAGAAAGATCTCTGAAGAAGGTATTGTTTTCAAGAATCACCTTAATGGTGATAGATTATTCTTTTCCCCTGAAAGAGCTATTCAAATTCAAGAGAAATTAGGTGCGGATATCATTATGTCATTCGACGAATGCATTCCTTATCCGGCATCTTATGACTATGCAAAGAGATCCACAGAAAGAACCCTAAGGTGGGCGAAGCGTGGATTGGATGCGCACAAGAGAGAAGACCAAGCTTTATTTGGTATTGTTCAAGGTGGAGATTATCAAGATCTAAGAGAAATGTGTGCTAAACAATTAGCAGAAATGGATTTCCCTGGATATTCCATCGGTGGAACCTCTATTGGTGAACCAAAAGAGAAATGCTTTGAGATGATTGATTTCGCAATTAAGTATCTACCTGAAGATAAACCAAGATATTTAATGGGTGTCGGTTCATTGGATTATTTGCTTGGTGGTATCGCACGTGGTGTGGATATGTTCGACTGTGTGCTTCCTACACGTATTGCTAGACATGGCACGCTTATGACATCACAAGGACGTGTAAATATTAAAAACGAGAAATATAAAGAAGATTTCTCACCACTTGATCCTTACTGTGATTGCTATTGTTGCAAGAATTATACTAAAGCTTATCTCAGACATTTATATGTCTGTGATGAAATCTTTGGTAAGAGATTATTATCCATTCATAACATTAGATTTTTAATCAAAGTTATGGAAGGAGCTAGACAAGCTATCAAAGAAGACCGCTTTGGTGATTATATGAAAGCCACACTTACCGCTTTCGGAGATGAAAGAGGCTTTTAATGGATATTAATTTATTCGATTTTTATCTTCCTGAAGAATTAATCGCACAAGTTCCATCTGCTAAAAGAGATGAGTCTCGTTTACTTGCGGTTAATTTAAAGGAACATAGATATGAAGATAAACATTTCTTTGATATTATCGATTACCTTAATCCAGGTGATGTTTTAGTAAGAAACAACACTAAGGTTATTCCTGCTAGATTACTTGGTATTAAAGAGAAAACAGGAGCACATTGTGAATTATTGCTTTTAAAGCAAATAGAAGGCGATAATTGGGAATGCTTAACAAGACCTGCGAAATCATTAAAAGTCGGCGCACGCGTCGATTTTGGTGATGGAAAGCTCGTTGCGGAGTGTATAGAAGAAAGAGAAGAAGGACTTAGAGTCTTTAAATTCATCTACGAAGGTATCTTCCTAGAAGTTTTAGATCAATTAGGTAAGATGCCATTACCTCCATATATCAGAGAACAATTAGTGGGTAATGATAGATATCAAACTGTTTACGCTAAATATGAAGGCAGTGCAGCTGCTCCAACCGCGGGATTCCATTTTACTGAAGAACTCTTTAATAAAATTAAAGAGAAAGGTATTGAAGTTATTGATATCACTCTTCATATTGGTCTTGGAACATTTAGACCAGTTAAGGTTACAGACACCAAAGATCATGTCATGCATAGCGAAGTCTATGAGATAACAGAAGATGCTGCCGCTAGATTAAATAAAGCAAAAGCGGAAAATAGAAGAATAATTGCTATTGGAACTACCTCAGTTAGGACCTTAGAAGCCAATTATTCTAAATACCATACATTCAAAGCTACTAGAGAAGCTACAAATATATTTATTCAACCCGGTTATGAGTTCCAAGCGGTCAAAGCAATCATTACAAATTTCCATTTACCAAAATCCACTTTGATTATGCTTGTCTCAGCGTTCGCAGGAAGAGAATATACACTCGATTTATACAAACATGCAGTAGATGAAAAATACCGCTTCTTCTCATTCGGAGACTCAATGTTCTTATATGGAAAAGAAGATTAATTATCAGCAAAAACTACTGCAAAAATTGGAAGAACTTGGCAAATCTGGAGTTAAACCAAGACTCTGTTTGCATGCTTGTTGTGGACCATGTTTTACTATTCCATATGAGATAATTAAAGGCTATTTTGGTATCACCATCATTTATAACAATTCCAACATCTATCCTAAGGAAGAACACGATCGTAGACTAGAGGAATTTAAGCGTTATATCAAGGAAATCGGTGCGAAATTAGATTTTATCGAATTTCCCTATGATAATTTAACCTATAACAAAGACCTAGAAAGCCACGCAGATGATAAAGAAGGACATGAGAGATGCCGCATCTGTTTTAGAAAGAGACTGTCTCAGGGATTCGAATACGCTAAAGAACATGGCTTTGATTACTTTGGTACAGTCATGACTATTTCCAGATATAAAAATGCCCAAGATATAAATAAAATAGGCCATGAATTAGAAAAAAAGTATTCTCCAGTGAAATGGTTGGATGCAGATTTTAAGAAAAACAATGGATATGAACAGTCTTTAGAAATCATTAAAAAACATGAAATGTATTTCCAAGAGTACTGTGGATGTATTTATTCATATAAAGCATATCAAGAGAAACACAGTAAATAAACATAAGTTTATTTAACCTATAAATATTACGAAAGATATCTCTGAAAAATGAGGTGTTTTTTGTTTTTGCTCAATTCAGTAAATAATATCGAAAAATACTGCGATAAATATAGTGGCAAAAAGTGAAAAATAGACCCCAAAAAATCGGTTTTTGTAATTTTCTGATCTCAAAATTTGGTCAAAAAAGTGGTGTTTTTCACCTTCAAAAATGAGCTACTTTTCGTGTACACGGAATAAAATTTTATAAATTTATTTGACACGCATATATATGAGGGGTATGATTTACACGTTGACTGCCCGCGATGAAGTGCGAGGTTGCTGACACACCCACAGGCGTTGTCATGAAGGTGTGATCAGGTAATTCGTTCTGAGCGGTCCATAGTCAAAGCCTGAAAGTGATAAAGGAGGAAATTTCATGGCAAAAGCTACCAAAATTAGGGTTCGCTTAAAAGCTTACGATCATGTCAATCTCGATGCGAGTGCGGCAAGAATCGTTGAAGCAGCGAAAAGAACTGGGGCTACCGTTGTGGGTCCCATTCCGCTACCTACGGAAAAGCAAGTTTTTACGATTTTGAGAGCGGTTCACAAGTATAAGGACTCCCGTGAACAGTTCGAAATCAGAACACACAAACGTATTATCGATATCTCAAATCCAAAGAAAGAAACAATCGATGCTCTTAAAAACCTCGATTTACCTTCCGGTGTTGATATCGAAATCAAACTATAAGGAGGTAAGAGTTCATGAAAGCAATCGTTGGACGCAAAATGGGCATGACTGAAGTCTTCGCTGAAGATGGAAC